>NZ_JBVVQF010000175.1:0-202 GCF_055811815.1 Mesorhizobium sp. WSM4836 | reverse complement strand
TCGTTGCCACCATAGCCGCTCATCGTGTCGGCGCCGCCGAGGCCGTTGAGGACATTGGCGCCGGCATTGCCCTGGATGGTCTGGGCGAACTCGTTGCCGGTGAGGTTGATTGCCGTCGTGCCGGCCGGGTTCGTGGTCGCGAGAAACTGGATGGACGAGCCGGCCGCAAGAGCATGGCTCACCGAAGCGAGCACCTTGTCGG
>NZ_JBVVQF010000174.1:0-229 GCF_055811815.1 Mesorhizobium sp. WSM4836 | reverse complement strand
GTGCGGGCTATTTACCCCGGCCGCGTCGTCGATTTATTGTGTTTCGGCGCTCCGCTAGCCTCGAACTTCGCCTTGGGCGGGTTGCCCGCCCCCGGGGGTGGCGGGGATGGCGGGGGCGGGGGGGGCGGGGCGGGGGGGGGAAAAAAAATTGAAAAAATTTGCGGGGGCCCCCCCGTTAGGGCCGGGTTTTTTGGGGGGCGGAAAATTGCCCGAGGGCCCGGGTTGGGGG
>NZ_JBVVQF010000173.1:0-229 GCF_055811815.1 Mesorhizobium sp. WSM4836 | reverse complement strand
AAGTATCGGTCGGTGCTGAACGCGTGTTCAAGGCTGGCAGCAGCGACACGCTGAACGTGCTCAACAATCTGGTGACCGCGCTCAAGACCGGCACCGGCGATGTCACCGGCACGATCCGCGACGCGATGGACAAGCTGTCCGCCGCGAACGACAATGTCGCCAGCGTTCAGGCGTCGATCGGTGCGCGGGAGGCCCGCGTCGAGTTGCAACAGGGGTTGCAGCAACAGGC
>NZ_JBVVQF010000172.1:0-230 GCF_055811815.1 Mesorhizobium sp. WSM4836 | reverse complement strand
GTTTCGTCCCCCCCCCCCGGGCCCCCCCCCCGGCAAAAAAAAAACCAAAAGGGGGTTTTTAAAAAAATATAGCCCAAAAAAACCCCCGAAAACCCCCCCCCCCCCCCCCCACCAAAAAAAAGACACCCCCCACCCCAAAAAAAAAAAACCCCCCAACACGAAATAGTTTGCCCACCCAAAAAAAGAACACGGGGCAAACAAAAACCAAAAAAACCAAAACGGTTTGTAAA
>NZ_JBVVQF010000171.1:0-230 GCF_055811815.1 Mesorhizobium sp. WSM4836 | reverse complement strand
CTCCGCTTCCGCCCTCCGCCGCGCCACGTTCAGCAGGGGGAGGGAAACATCGATCCCCGTGCAGCGACCCGCCCCGCGTCGCCGGGCGAACGCCAGCGTCGTCGCGCCCGTGCCGCAGCCGATATCCAGAACATCTCTGATCCGATCGGTCAGGGTGGCATCGATGATGATCTCCCCGAATGGAAGGAACAGGCGATCCAGGAGCGGCTGGAGATCCGCCCATGCGTGAC
>NZ_JBVVQF010000170.1:0-230 GCF_055811815.1 Mesorhizobium sp. WSM4836 | reverse complement strand
GCAGAGGGAACAGGCATGAAGCGTGGTCACGATCTGTCCGGCGTCATGAAGTTCGCCACCTCGCCGGCCTGGGGCGAGCATCTGGGCGAGGCGCTCGGCGATCATCTCGGGCTGGCGATGGAGGAGTTCGACTTCGAAGCGGACGAGCTGGCGGACATCGTCGGCGATCATTGGGCCGGCGTGTTGTGGGGATGCGCGTTCGAGGATCTGCTGACGCGCACCATCCAACC
>NZ_JBVVQF010000168.1:0-231 GCF_055811815.1 Mesorhizobium sp. WSM4836 | reverse complement strand
CCCCCGCCCCCCCCCCCCCCCCCCGCGCCCCCCCCCCCCCGCCGCCCCCCCCCCGCCGCCCCGCCGCCCCCGCGCCCCCCCCCCCCCCCCCCCCGGCCCCCGCGCCCCCCCCCCCCCCCCCCCCCCCCCCCCCCCCCCCCCCCCCCCCCCCCCAAAAAAAAAAACCCCCCCCCCCCCCCCCCCCCCCCCCCCCCCGGCGCCCCCCCCCCCCCCCCCCCCACAGCATATTCC
>NZ_JBVVQF010000167.1:0-232 GCF_055811815.1 Mesorhizobium sp. WSM4836 | reverse complement strand
GAAGAAGCGGGAGGATTACCAGCAGGAAGAAGCGATCCTTGAGGTCTACATGCGGGCCCTGGGGATGATCTGATGTCGATCGCCACCACCTTTACACTTCGTTGCGATCGTTGCGGCACCGAACACAGCGTTGCCGATGACCAGGCGCGCCCGGACGGTTGGGGCGGCATCGCGGCGCGGCGTCACAGTGGTGGCGCTCGCGTCGGCAAGGACGGGATGGATGATCTCTGCC
>NZ_JBVVQF010000166.1:0-233 GCF_055811815.1 Mesorhizobium sp. WSM4836 | reverse complement strand
CTCCTCGGGGGTGGCGAATTTTCGGATAGTCGGCCGAACGTCCTTCAGGACATGTTTGGCAAACTCCCGCGCTCCCTCTCTTAGGGCTGTCTGCTCTGCACTCAGATTGAAGTCGATACCCATCGGAATCTCCTGTGTTGCGGAGTTCGGAAAGCTGCCACCGGCAGCGCTCACAATCTTGGGCAGACGGGACAAAATGATTGGTCTGGAGTACATTGCATGTTGTCAGCCCC
>NZ_JBVVQF010000165.1:0-233 GCF_055811815.1 Mesorhizobium sp. WSM4836 | reverse complement strand
CAGCACGGCCATCCGACGGAGGTGCAGCGCGGCACCATTCTCGCCGGCTTCATCGGCGCGTTGCAGGATCAGCAGCATGGAGGCGCCGAACAGCAGGGAGAACAGCCCCCGCATCCGGCCGTTGATGAAGGTCTCGGTGAAGACCCAGAGGGCGATATCGATCGGGCGATCCCCGCCCCAGGCGATCGGATTGGAATAGGCCGGATCGGGCAGAGCGAAGCCGGGCATGTTGG
>NZ_JBVVQF010000164.1:0-234 GCF_055811815.1 Mesorhizobium sp. WSM4836 | reverse complement strand
GACACGCAAAACCAAACCGAAAAATAATTTGGAGAACGCCGGCCCCAAAAAAAAAATTGTACCGGGGGAACGGAATAAAAAACACACAAAAACCCCAAAAAAACCCCCCCCCCAAAAAAAACACCCCCCCCCCCCGCGCCGCGGCGGGGGGAAGGAGGGGGGGGGGGAAATAACCCGCGGGCCCGCCCCGGGGGGGGGGTTGGGGGGGGACCCGCCCCACCACAGAGGGGGGGG
>NZ_JBVVQF010000163.1:0-234 GCF_055811815.1 Mesorhizobium sp. WSM4836 | reverse complement strand
GCACCAGATGGGCGAGCAGTGCGCCCGTCGCATAGAATTTGCGGCCGGTGACGACGACGTGATCGCCATCCTCCTGAAAGCGTGTCGCGAAATCGGCCGCGCGCTTCGTCCCGAACTCGGAAAAGGCGTTGCCGAAGCTTTCGCCGGCCAGCACACGATCGAAGAGCAGAGCCTGTTGTTCGGGCGGCGACGTGGTGCGGATCGCTGCCACGACGCCGATATGGTTCTGGGGAA
>NZ_JBVVQF010000162.1:0-235 GCF_055811815.1 Mesorhizobium sp. WSM4836 | reverse complement strand
CCACCGTGGCCCCAGTTTAGAGGGGGGGGGGGGGGGGGCCGGGGCGGGGGGGGGGGGGGGGGGGGCGCCCCCCCCCCCCGCCCCCCCCCCCCCCCGGGGGGGGGGGGGGGGGCCCCCCCCCCCGCGGGGGGGGCCGCGGGGGGGGGGGGGGGGCGAGACAGGGGGGGGGGGGGGGAAACCCGGGGGGGCGGGCACGGCCCCCAACCAACCCCACGCCGCGCGCGGCGGCAGAGGG
>NZ_JBVVQF010000161.1:0-240 GCF_055811815.1 Mesorhizobium sp. WSM4836 | reverse complement strand
GATGGACTATGTCCTGTCAGGAGGAGGCGCGCCGGAAAGCTACGAGGCCGAGGCGATCGCCGGGCAACTCGGCATCGACCTGACCCGCGAGGCATCGACCGCGAGCGGCGGCGAGAAGCGCCGGGCCGCGATCGTCCGCGCGCTGGCGATGAACCCCGACGTGCTGCTGCTCGACGAGCCGACCAACCATCTCGACCTCGCCGCGATCGAATGGCTGGAGGACTGGCTGAAGCGCTTCAC
>NZ_JBVVQF010000160.1:0-242 GCF_055811815.1 Mesorhizobium sp. WSM4836 | reverse complement strand
CGTGGGGGGGGGCCCCCCCCCCCACAGGGAGGCGGGGGGGGGGGGCCGCCGGGGGGGGGGCCCCCCCCCGGGGGGGGGGGCCCCCGCCCCCCCCCCCCCCCCCAAAAAAAAACCCCCCACCCCCCCCCCCCCGCCCCCCCCCCCCCCCCCGCCCCCCCCCCCCTCCCCCCCCCCCCCCCCGCGCCCCCCCCCGGCGGGCCGCCCCCCCCCCCGGCGGCCCCCCCCCCCCCGCATTGCTGGCC
>NZ_JBVVQF010000159.1:0-243 GCF_055811815.1 Mesorhizobium sp. WSM4836 | reverse complement strand
AGCAGGAGGATGACGATCCTCGCGTCCTGCGCATGCTCAACGATGCGCAGGCGCGGATCACCGCGATCGCGCAGACGCATGACCAGCTCTGGCGCGGGGACCGGGTGGGCATTGTGTCGCTCGACGACCTCGCCTGCGGCATTGCCGTGCAATTGGCGCAGCAGTCGCAGAATCATCAGGTCCACTGCGATATCGAGGCGATCGAGATCAGCGCGGATACCGCCATCCCGATCGGCCTCATGC
>NZ_JBVVQF010000158.1:0-243 GCF_055811815.1 Mesorhizobium sp. WSM4836 | reverse complement strand
CACGAAGGTAGCCCGTCGCTGCGCGCGATCCAGCGAGCGCGGCGCAGCGCAAGAGAGCGCGACAAACAGGCGCTCGCCACCCCGGAGATCTTCGATGGCGACCAAGAGGATACGGCTTCCCGGCCCACCACCTATCGAGGCCTCCGGCTCTACGCCGCTGACGATTGAGTTCCCGGCCGAGCAGCCGTTCCTGCCGACGCGCGAACATGCCCGGTTCGTCGAGTTTGCCGAAGCCTGCGGGCA
>NZ_JBVVQF010000157.1:0-245 GCF_055811815.1 Mesorhizobium sp. WSM4836 | reverse complement strand
ACTGCATGGGCCGCGAGCGAATCCCGGCCGATCAGACCCATCAGGAAAGCCGACGCATTGAATACCGTCGTTTCGAAACCCAGCGTGATCGCGATCGGCAGCCCCAGCGTCCAGACCTGACGTTGCCGTTCCCGGTCGCGCGTCCAGAACCGTCCCATCAGGCGGTAGCGGCGGAAACGCCGGTCCAGCAGGATGACGGTGAGCAGGCCCAGGAACAGGAAGCAGGATGACAGGCTGCTCGCCAG
>NZ_JBVVQF010000156.1:0-246 GCF_055811815.1 Mesorhizobium sp. WSM4836 | reverse complement strand
GTCTTGCACTTGTCGCGCTGCATCTGGTCGATTCCTTCGTGAAGCAACCCGACCGCCTGCGCCCTGCCATGCCGCCACCAAACCTGCGTGGCCTCTGTCTCGCCGTCGGCGTCTAGCATCGTCACGACGACGACTCCACCGAACCGGCGCTTGAACTCGTCCATGATCTCGTCCATCGTCGCGGTCTGCAACGACCCACTCGCCAACCCTTCCGGCTCGTCAGCACGCGGCGCGGGGGTCACGACG
>NZ_JBVVQF010000155.1:0-247 GCF_055811815.1 Mesorhizobium sp. WSM4836 | reverse complement strand
ATGCCGATGACGTTGAGCTCTTCGCTCAAGAGTCCGTCGAAGCAGAGGTTGGCCAGCGCCGGAACCAGCAGCCTGCGGGTGAGGTCTCCTGTCGCGCCGAAGATGACGATCGTCGCCGGGCGCCCCGGCACGGTCACTCCATTCACTGCGGGATCTCGACATGCCCGCCGAACCCGAAGCGCATCGCGGAAAGCACCTGGTCGGCGAAGGTGTGCTCGACCCGGCTCCGATACCGGGCAAACAGCGC
>NZ_JBVVQF010000154.1:0-248 GCF_055811815.1 Mesorhizobium sp. WSM4836 | reverse complement strand
GCCACCATAAAAAAACCCCCCAACAACCCCCCCCCCCCCAAAAAATCAAAAAAAGGGAAAAACCCAACACCCACACCCAACCAAAACCCCCCAAAAAAAAAAAAACCACCCCCCAAAAACCCCCCCAAAAAAAAAAAAAAAAAAAACAACCACCCGGCGGGGCACCACAACACAACAACAAAAAAAAAAAAAAAAAAAAAAACACCCACCCCCCCCCACCCAAACAAAAAAACCCCAACCACACAAAA
>NZ_JBVVQF010000153.1:0-248 GCF_055811815.1 Mesorhizobium sp. WSM4836 | reverse complement strand
CCATCCGCTCCATCTCCTGACCTCCTTCTGGACTCCAGAAGGAGACCACCACAGGTCTGGACATCAACGGCTATGCCGCGCGCGACAACACGCGGCTCACCGGACGCTTACGGCCTATCGGCGCGACCTTGCTCATGATGAAAACGCCCGATCCGCATCTATTCAAATCCGGTCGGGATTTGCGGCATGGATGGGCCTGACCCCTAAAGATCACTCGACCGCCGGCAAGACAAGACACGGCGTTATCA
>NZ_JBVVQF010000152.1:0-249 GCF_055811815.1 Mesorhizobium sp. WSM4836 | reverse complement strand
GCCTGATTGAGGTCGAGGAAGAAATTGTGAGGAGCATCAAGGTTCTCCAAGTCGATCCGAAGGATCTCCTCGCCATAGGCGCGGATCGACGCACCCTTCACCCGTCGGCCGAGCTCAAGCGCGCGAGGCAGAATCTCCATGCGCTCGAAAACCTCCATGGTACGTGCGTGCACGACAAGCGCCTTGGACCACTTTGTGGTCCCTTCGGCTTTGTCGATGATACGCGCCGGAACGCCGTAGCGATGGAGC
>NZ_JBVVQF010000151.1:0-250 GCF_055811815.1 Mesorhizobium sp. WSM4836 | reverse complement strand
CTGTTCGGGGTCGCCTACCATCACGACCTTGGCCCCGGCGTCGCGGGCTTGGCTCAACACTCGCTCCATTTGGCGCTAGCCGATCATGCCCGCCTCATCCACGACCAGTACGTCCTTGGGGCCTAGCTGCTCGCGCCCCTGTCCCCATGCGTGCTCAAGGCTGGCGATGGTGCGGGACTGGATGCCGGACCCGCCCTCAAGGTTCTCGGCCGCGATGCCTGACAACGCCGCGCCGCGCACCGTGTAACCC
>NZ_JBVVQF010000150.1:0-251 GCF_055811815.1 Mesorhizobium sp. WSM4836 | reverse complement strand
CGATCACATCGGTAGGCGCAGTATTCTTACTGTGGCGCTTAAAAACCCGCAAAACCTTCGCGTGATATTCTTCGCCATCCAGATCAATGGGAAGCTCATCGCCTACTGCGGGCTGGCTTGAGCCTGTCCAGTCTCGGACCTTATCGTCGCCAATCCAAATTTCAGCCATTTGCCGACAATCCCTTTTCTACCAATCTGCGGATAGCTTCAGCCCGCGATGGTAGATCAGACTGCTGCCGACGCCATTCGTC
>NZ_JBVVQF010000149.1:0-251 GCF_055811815.1 Mesorhizobium sp. WSM4836 | reverse complement strand
ACATAGCGAATAGATATGGATCGCGCCGCGCCGCATCCCTGCCTCGGGCAGGGCGTCCCAATTCCCCTCGAACGACGCTTCGCGCCGATCTGCGCCGGAGGTCGCGACGATATAGGCGAAGTCCGCCCCATTGGCGCGAAGGGTGCGCCATTCGACGGCGGGCGGGTTTTCGGGCAGGTCGATCCCCTGCAACGGATAGCGTTCGGTCGGCGGATGCCAATGCGTCGCCCAATGCCGCCCACCCGGCGTGA
>NZ_JBVVQF010000148.1:0-251 GCF_055811815.1 Mesorhizobium sp. WSM4836 | reverse complement strand
TAGAGCAATTCCAGGGAACGTGTGAAACGGTTTTCCGTTCGGAATTGCGTCAAAACAAAGAGATAGAGCGGCTCGGCATCTAGCAAAAGCTGAACCGCTCTAGGACCAAGAGCATCTCAGGCCCCTGGTCAGGCAAGAACCCGCGCCGCCCGCCCAAGCGTCCGTTCTGCGTCATTGTAGTAGTTCGAGGCCTGTTGCACCGAGCGATGCTGCGACTGCTGCATGGCTTCCGGCAGCGGAATGCCGCGACG
>NZ_JBVVQF010000147.1:0-252 GCF_055811815.1 Mesorhizobium sp. WSM4836 | reverse complement strand
CCTCTGCGTCGCTCGACGGCCGCACCGGCATGGTCCATTTGAGGCCCCCCCAAGCCTGACGTCCGATTTGGGCGTGCGTTGGCGCGCCCCTGTCGATCATCGTCAGGAGTCCTATTTTCATGTATCGTATCCTCGCGGCCATGCTGGCCGCAGCGTCGTGCGTCACTATGGCGCAGGCGCAGGTCGGACCGTCCGCTTCTGATACGCAGCACTCGCCGATCTACACTCTTGACCAATCGGTCAGTGCAGCGG
>NZ_JBVVQF010000146.1:0-252 GCF_055811815.1 Mesorhizobium sp. WSM4836 | reverse complement strand
GAGCAGCGACACCAGGCTGATGAACAGCAAATAGGGGAAGGTCAGCCGGTTGAGCAGGACGATATAGTCGAACTGCGCCGCCGTCCCCTTGCCATAGCCGAAGGTCTGGACCCAGGTGACGGGCCAGGCGGCCAGCTCGACCAGCGCGGTCATGACGATCAGGACCGGCAGCAGGACCGACAGCGCGTTTTCCGCAAAGGCCAGACCGTGTTGCAGGCCCGACCCTTCCGCCGCCTGATCGCCCTCCGCCAC
>NZ_JBVVQF010000145.1:0-252 GCF_055811815.1 Mesorhizobium sp. WSM4836 | reverse complement strand
ACCATGGCGAGCGTGCTGACGCCGAGCTTCAGGAACGAGCGCGCGGCATCGGCCGGCGCCACAGGGCGAACCGTCATGAAATCCCCTCCAGGAAACCCCGTCTTCTTTCAAGGGACGGGTATGGTTGTTGCCCCTCCTGTGAAATCGATGGCGACGAAAGCCAACAAGCCCGCATACGTATTCAATGCGGCCGTTTCGGTCTGTTGCATTATTACGACAGGGTGCGCGGCTGACCCGGATCCGTCATAGGAT
>NZ_JBVVQF010000144.1:0-253 GCF_055811815.1 Mesorhizobium sp. WSM4836 | reverse complement strand
CCTGCTCTACTTGCCGCTTGCCATCGCCCCGCTGCTGATCGTCAGCCTGGCTTTGTGGTTCCGCCGCAAGCTGGGCGGTATGACGGGCGACGTGCATGGCGCGGGAATCGAGCTGACCGAAACCGGGTTGCTCGTCGCCACCCTCCTCTATCTCGCGCCCTGAGCGATTCGCAGCAGCGCGTCGCAATCGACATGCGCCTCCAGCACGGCGGCTATGGCGTCGAGTGCGGCGTCGACATCGACATGATGATCG
>NZ_JBVVQF010000143.1:0-254 GCF_055811815.1 Mesorhizobium sp. WSM4836 | reverse complement strand
CGCGTTGCTGGCGGATGCGGGTGCCGCGCTGGCGGATGTGCCGGGGCTCGACCTGACCGTCGAACTGATCACCCACCGCTTCACCAGCGGATCGAAGACGGTGCTTGATAGCTGGTATCCCGTCTCGGCACTCGACATGGGATCGGCCAACCGTACGACGAAGCGGACTAAGTTCGGCACCGAGAAGCAGGTCTATGATGCCGAGACGATGCGCAGATTGCGTCGGTTTTTCGAGGAGCGGATCGCCTTGGCGC
>NZ_JBVVQF010000142.1:0-254 GCF_055811815.1 Mesorhizobium sp. WSM4836 | reverse complement strand
AGTCATGGCTGATCCAACCCCCAACGTCGGCCAGCTCCCGTTGCTGGTCCCCGAACGCCACCCCCAACATGATCTGTTTATCTGCGACGTGGCGGATGCCGTTCTAAAAGACGTGATGCCGCAACTAGAGCATCCTTTTTATTCCCTGTCGAAGAAGCCCGAGACAAGCGTTCGCCGGTATGAACATAACGGCCAGTGGCTAGAGATTACGCCAAGCGTTAAGGGACTCGCCACGATCTACGACAAGGATATTC
>NZ_JBVVQF010000141.1:0-255 GCF_055811815.1 Mesorhizobium sp. WSM4836 | reverse complement strand
ACGTCATTGGCACCGATGACCAGCGCGACATCGACCGCCCCGAAATCGTCGTTGATCTCGTCCATGTCGAAGATCAGGTCATAGGGGACGCCCGCTTCGGCGAGCAGCACGTTCATATGGCCCGGCATCCGGCCGGCGACCGGGTGGATGGCGAACTTCACGTCCACGCTCGCCGCCTGGAGCAGCTTGACCAGTTCATAGAGCTTCTGCTGCGCCTGGGCTACCGCCAGGCCATAGCCGGGGACGATCACCACG
>NZ_JBVVQF010000140.1:0-256 GCF_055811815.1 Mesorhizobium sp. WSM4836 | reverse complement strand
GCGCGGGATTGCACGCTCCGACGACCATACCCGCGAACAGAACGGCGCCGATGCGCGCGGCTGTAGGGCCAGGCAGGTGCCGCAAGGCATGCACCGCCCTCACCACAGCACGCCGTGATCGGGCGTCAGCGGCTGAGGGGCTGGCAGTCCCGCCGTCTGAAGAAGGTCGATCTCGATCGTGCGGCACATGGCCGTGAGCGGGACATCGTGAACGCTATTGGCGAACGGATCGGTCAGATCCTCGCCGATGCTCAGC
>NZ_JBVVQF010000139.1:0-257 GCF_055811815.1 Mesorhizobium sp. WSM4836 | reverse complement strand
CCCACCCGCCCCCCCCCCCCCCCCCCCCTCCGCCCCCCCCCCCCCCCCCCCGCCGGCGGCCCCCCCCCCCCCGCGCCCGGCGCCCCCCCCCCCCCCCCGCCCCCGCCCCCCCCCCCCCCCCCCCCCCCCCCCCCCCGCGCCCCCCCCCCCCCAAAACAACCCCCCCCCCCCCCCCCCCCCCCCCCCCCCCCCCCCCCCCCCCCCCCAAAAACCAAAACACCCACCCAAAATTGGGGGGGTTGCTGTGGGTCAAGGAC
>NZ_JBVVQF010000138.1:0-257 GCF_055811815.1 Mesorhizobium sp. WSM4836 | reverse complement strand
CTGCCAAGCGTGGGCAGTGTCGCCGCCAGCATGTCACGTACGCCGTCAGGATCCTCGACGGTCGTCAGGTTCCAGGTGAACGCCACCAAGTCTCGCCAGAAGCTCGTATTCGCGAACAGCGCGGCGGCGGCATCGGGGTCCCCGTCCGCCAGCGCGGCGTTGAAGGCGGCGAGCCATTGCTCGGTCTGCGCCCTTGCGGCGGTCGCTGCGGACGTGGCGCCCACCTTGGTCATCTCGTTCATCTCTCGATCCTCTCC
>NZ_JBVVQF010000137.1:0-257 GCF_055811815.1 Mesorhizobium sp. WSM4836 | reverse complement strand
CCATGAGTGCTCCCCGGCGCGAGGGTAGAAGCGGCCAGCTCACCACGCAGCCGAGACCAACGACGCCGAACAGGATCGCAGCTAACCCGGTGCTCGCAAACGTCTGATCGAGGAAAAGCGACATCTATGCTCGCGTCGGGGTTGGTCCGGCTTCCACCGTGAAGGAAGAAGGTTAATGTGGCGTTGTCGTCGACCGCTTTCCCATCGCGAGTCCCGGCCACAATGGCATTTGGCTTTTGTTGCGGACTGGTTCATTC
>NZ_JBVVQF010000136.1:0-259 GCF_055811815.1 Mesorhizobium sp. WSM4836 | reverse complement strand
CGCTGGTGCCGGTCAAGGGCACGGTATTGGGCGATATGTTGGCCGACACGCCGCTGGCCAAGATCGACGATATCGAATTCGTCCGCACCGTCGCGGTTGCGCGCATCACCATGCCGCATTCGATGGTCCGCCTGTCGGCGGGGCGCGAGAGCATGTCGGATGCCACCCAGGCTTTGTGCTTCCTGGCGGGCGCGAACTCGATCTTCACCGGCGACAAGCTGCTGACTGCGGGCAATGCGGGCGACGACAAGGACGCAGC
>NZ_JBVVQF010000135.1:0-259 GCF_055811815.1 Mesorhizobium sp. WSM4836 | reverse complement strand
GCGCGGGCCGGCGTACAGCGTCCGGCGCGGCAAGACGCCGGTGCTGGACGCGCAAGAGGCGCGACGCTTGCTCGACAGCATCGACGTGACCACCGATGCCGGCTTGCGCGACCGCGCCCTGATCGCGCTCATGGTCTATAGCTTCGCGCGGATCGGCGCGGCGCTCGCTTGCCGTGTCGAGGACGTGTTCATGCAGAATCGGCGGCTATGGGTGCGGCTGCACGAGAAAGGCGGCAAGCGGCATGAAATGCCCTGCCAC
>NZ_JBVVQF010000134.1:0-261 GCF_055811815.1 Mesorhizobium sp. WSM4836 | reverse complement strand
GATCTGCGCCTTGCCTGCGACGCGGTTCTCCTGCTTCTCCATCAGTTCCTCGAACGCACGGATACGCGCCTTCGACTTGGTCTGACGGGCCTTAGGCGTCTGACGCATCCAGGCCAGCTCGTCGGCGATCGCCTTCTGCTTGCCCGCTTCGTCTCGCTCTTCCTGCTCCAGGCGCTTGGCCTTCTTTTCCAGATAGCCGGAATAGTTCGATTCGTAGGTGTAATAGCGGCCGCGATCGAGCTCGAGCACCCAGTTCACGAC
>NZ_JBVVQF010000133.1:0-261 GCF_055811815.1 Mesorhizobium sp. WSM4836 | reverse complement strand
CTCGGCAACCGTGAACGGTCGCAGCTTCTGGAACGGCTACACCTTCGAGGCCTTCATCAAGCTGCCGTTCGATTGGGCGGCATCGAAGCACGCCTGGGCCAACCTGCTGGGCCGGGCCGGCCGCCGCGGCAACGTTCCAGGTCAGTTCCAGGGGGACGATCCCGAAGCATCGAGCGTTCTCTTCGCGATCTCGAACCTGCGGGAAGTCCAGTGGGAGGTCGTGCCCGCCACCAACGCGCATTCCGCGCAGACCTGCTGGTC
>NZ_JBVVQF010000132.1:0-261 GCF_055811815.1 Mesorhizobium sp. WSM4836 | reverse complement strand
CCACCATCACCAGGATCTTGCCCAGCTTGCCCTTTTTCTTGGGCGCCTTTTCTTCCTTCTCGTCGCTCATCTCTCAATCCTCACGCAATTCGGGTGGTGGCCATGTCCGGCGAGTCGCCGGCATCGCCGATAGGCACCGCGCCGGCGAAGGCGGGGCGGGCCGGAATGACGGGTTCGGGCTGGCGCTGCGGCGCCTGGCGCTCGCCGCCGCCCGAATGGCCGAGATCGACCGCGGTCTGGCCCAGGCGCATCCCCTTGTCC
>NZ_JBVVQF010000131.1:0-261 GCF_055811815.1 Mesorhizobium sp. WSM4836 | reverse complement strand
AGCCTATCCTCGTGCAGCCGAATAGCGAGCAGCGACAGGACGGGCAGACCGACATAGAGGGCACCGGCGCCATATTCGGGCCGCCGCGAGATGATGGTCAGAAAGAAGAACGATGCCGCGATCAGGCCCAGCGCGAAGAAGCCCGGCCCGGCGGCCAGGCCGGGGGCCATGATCGCCAGAGGTACCGACAGGGTGAACTGCGCCAGCCGTTTGCGCGAACGATCCACCTTCAGCAGGTCGGACCATTCGGCCATCATGAAC
>NZ_JBVVQF010000130.1:0-263 GCF_055811815.1 Mesorhizobium sp. WSM4836 | reverse complement strand
CCTCAGGAGGTCAGGCGATCGCGCCGACCGGCCCCACGGGCGCTTCCTCCTCGCGCGAATAGGTCCCGGTCAGCACTCCGGCAGCCAGCACATGCCCCGCCATCGCGTCCAGCATCGCCCCGCGCCCCGGCGTCTCGCCGCCGATCTCAACCACCGCATCCAGCGCGAACAATTGGAAGACATAACGATGCTCGCCATGCCCGCGCGGCGGATCGGGCGGCAGCCAGCCCTCGCCCAGATAGGAATTGCGGCCGACATCGCCC
>NZ_JBVVQF010000129.1:0-264 GCF_055811815.1 Mesorhizobium sp. WSM4836 | reverse complement strand
CCTGCTCTTTCAGATCGCCGCGATCGTCGTTTCGCTTCTGATTGTTTTTGCCGCCGTGCTCGGAATTTCGAAGCGGATCACCGCGGGCCTCAGGGCGCTTGCCAGCGCCGCCCAGCGGCTCCAGTCCAAAGACTATTCAGTCCGCGTGAGCATCCCAACGCGCGACGAAGTTGGAGCGGCAGGGGTGGCTTTCAATCGCATGGCTGAGCAGATCAGCTTTCACACGGAAAACCTCGAGCAACTCGTCGACGAACGAACCAGGGA
>NZ_JBVVQF010000128.1:0-265 GCF_055811815.1 Mesorhizobium sp. WSM4836 | reverse complement strand
CCGAACCGGCGTCGCTCCTGCGCGATCGCCTTCATCCGCTCGCGAACCTCGCGGTCGTCCGGCCTGCTGGTCTCGTAGCGAACCGTCATGCGGCAACAGCCGATGGCTTTACACGCCCGCCGTTCGCTCATCCCGAAGCCCTCCTTCAGGCGAGCGACAGCTTTCCGCTTGGCCGCGGGCGTCACCATTTCTTTCCCACAAGATCCTTCAACGCGGCATTGTCGAGCATGGCGTCGGCCAGAAGCCGCTTCAGCCGCGTGTTCTC
>NZ_JBVVQF010000127.1:0-267 GCF_055811815.1 Mesorhizobium sp. WSM4836 | reverse complement strand
CCGTACCATACCCAGGGATCATACCACGGCGGCGCCACATAGACGTGCGGATAGACGGGTGGCGGATAGAAAGGCTCGGGCGCTGCCTTGACCACGAACCCGGGCGGACAGTCGGGGCTGGCGTTCCTCGCGATGGCGCTGCCCGCGACCGCGCCTGCACCCGCGCCAAGGACGGTGGCCGGGGCTCTATCGTAGCGACCGGCGAGCCCTGAACCGGCAAGCGCTCCAATCAGCCCGCCGATCACCGCGCCTGCAGCGATGTTGCTC
>NZ_JBVVQF010000126.1:0-269 GCF_055811815.1 Mesorhizobium sp. WSM4836 | reverse complement strand
GCAGCGACGCCTCGTCGGTCGGCAGGTCAAGCAGCGCCGACCGCTGCCGGGCGCTCAGGATGTGGCGTCTCGGCATGTGGCAGTGTCCCTGTTGAACAGAAGTCTGTTTTGGACAACACTCACCCCACGCAAATCAAGGGTTTTTGAAGCCTGATTTCAGGAAGGTTCAATTGGGACAACGCGCCGCCATCTACGCCAGGGTCTCGACCGCCGACCAGTCGTGTGAGCGGCAGCTGCGTGACCTCGCCGGTTTCGCCGAGCGTGGCGGC
>NZ_JBVVQF010000125.1:0-270 GCF_055811815.1 Mesorhizobium sp. WSM4836 | reverse complement strand
GTCCAGCAGTGCCTCGTAACGATGCAGGGGAATTGTTTCGACCAGATCGATCGCGGCGCTGCCGTGCTGGCAATGCCGCCGCTGCTTCAGCTCCGCAAGGCAGGCAAAAGCAGCATCGGCGCAAAGCCGGTCAAAGCGATCAAGCACCTCGTCCGGGCTCCGTCGATAGCTCAGCACGTTAAAGCTGGCGAACGCCGTAGCCGGCGTTGTTACGTCATAGCGGGACTTGCCGTCGCGAATATTGAGCAAGCTCGGCGGTGTGCCCGGAAC
>NZ_JBVVQF010000124.1:0-270 GCF_055811815.1 Mesorhizobium sp. WSM4836 | reverse complement strand
CCAGTCGGATTCCGCCTTCAGGTTCTCAGCGGTTGCGTAGGTGCCCCACCTGCCGGTGGGATCGGGTTCGTCAACCAGATAGAACCCAAACACATTCGGATTGCCAAGGAAGGGGGTCATTTTCTCGATAAAGGATGAGGTTACGCCCTCGTGCTCATTGAGATACACCAGCCCCTTCATGCCATCCGGCAATGCGTTGACCAGCGAAACGTACTGAACGTCAGCCAGATTGAACCCGGCGGTTGCGATTTCGGTGGCGGATCCACCCGA
>NZ_JBVVQF010000123.1:0-271 GCF_055811815.1 Mesorhizobium sp. WSM4836 | reverse complement strand
CAGCACGATGTCGCCTGGACGCGCAAGATGTGCGAGCAGGTTGAACAGGATCGTCTGCGCGCCGGGAAAGATCACGAGCCTGTCGGCATGCGCATGTGGCACGCGTGCGCGCATCCAACGCGCCGCGACCTCGCGCTCGTGTGCGCTGCCGCCCGGCGGCTGGTAGTTGAGATGCGCCGTCAGGCCCGATTGCGCGCGGATGGCTTCCATCCCGGCGATGATGCGCTCGTCGAGCTGCGCTTCGAGTGGCTGCGGCGGCACGTTCATCGAG
>NZ_JBVVQF010000122.1:0-274 GCF_055811815.1 Mesorhizobium sp. WSM4836 | reverse complement strand
GACGTATTCGGGGCCCATATCCCGGAAACGAAATGGGCCTCGGCATCGATTACCGCCCTCGATGCCCGTATTCCGGCCTATGTCGAGAAGATCACCAAGCGCAACCCCTTCACCGGCAAGATCGTCTCGGCGGGTATCGTCACGGTGAAGGACTCGGCGTGGCTGCTGAGCTGGACGGTTCATCGCCAGCCGCATTTCAAGAAGCAGCCCAAGGACCAGATGATCGCCTGGTTCTACGCGCTCTTTGTCGACAAGCCCGGCGACTATGTGAAGA
>NZ_JBVVQF010000121.1:0-276 GCF_055811815.1 Mesorhizobium sp. WSM4836 | reverse complement strand
ATATGCGGACATGCTGCGGCTGCTCAAGGCGACAATGCGCCTGCGGCCCGATCGCATCCTTGTGGGCGAAGTCCGGGGCGCGGAAGCCCTCTCGCTGCTCAAGGCATGGAATACCGGGCACCCTGGGGGGATTGCCACGGTCCACGCAAACGACGCTCGTTCGGGCCTTACCCGCGTCGAAAGTCTGGTGGCGGAAGCAACCGCCGCTCCCATGCAAAACGTCATCGCTGCTGCGGTCAACGTGATCGTCAGCATCGCAAAGACGAAGGAGGGGAG
>NZ_JBVVQF010000120.1:0-276 GCF_055811815.1 Mesorhizobium sp. WSM4836 | reverse complement strand
ATCCATAGTGTAAAATCCCGGGCGGCACCGCAAGAGGGGTAAAGCGCAGGGAGGGGGTTGGTTGCGACGAATGACGGTCGCGAACGGGGCGCCAAAACCTGCGACGCGTGGATGTCTGCGGGGTTCATGAAGCGCAAGCCCTTAAAAATATTTTTAAGCGATCGCGATCAGTGGAGCGTCAGTGGAGGGACAGCAAAAACAGTGCCAGCAGACCGACAAGGGCGACCACCATCTGGGGTGGCCGGAGCCTCGCGAAATGACGCGGTGCGCCGCCCC
>NZ_JBVVQF010000119.1:0-277 GCF_055811815.1 Mesorhizobium sp. WSM4836 | reverse complement strand
CTTCAATCCCTTCGGCAGCGGACCGACACCGGTCTTTCTTCGACAGGCAGACCAAGGACAATGCTCCGGGAAGCCCAACGTTCGGCGGAAGGACGGTTGCGACGGGACAATTCCTCAATGACTTACAGGTCGCGCGATCTTGCCTATCTAGTTGTCGCCGTCGTGTGCGGGATCGGTATCTACTTCATGTTCCGCACCATGTATATGGCGGAAGAGCCCCTGCCCTTCGCCCAGGAGATGACGCTGGTCTTTCTGGGTGGCGCCGTCACGATCGCAC
>NZ_JBVVQF010000118.1:0-278 GCF_055811815.1 Mesorhizobium sp. WSM4836 | reverse complement strand
ACCGTCATGTGATCGGCAAGCTCGAAGCGCCGTGTGAACGGTCGCACCGGAAGGCCGCGATGGAGATATTCCACCTCGTCCTGTTCCTTGCGCTCGCCCGAGACGATTAGAAGGTTCGGCTCGTGGCTAATGTCGAGATCGTTCTCGGAAAAGCCGGCGACGGCGATCCTCACACGATAGGTGTTCTCGTCGCTTCGCTCGATGTCATAAGGCGGCCAGGTTTCGACTGCCTGAGGCGCGTTTTCCAGCAGGGTGAAGATACGGTCGAAACCGATGCT
>NZ_JBVVQF010000117.1:0-279 GCF_055811815.1 Mesorhizobium sp. WSM4836 | reverse complement strand
ATCGAGGACGGCACACTGCGCATCGATCGCCTCACCGCTGACGCGCCGGATGGGATCGATGACTTGGTGCTCGATCTCTACCGCCGTCTGCCGTCCGTCCGTATTACAGACCTGCTGCTCGAAGTTGATGCCGCGCTCGGCTTCACCGAGGCCTTCACGCACCTGCGCACCGGCGTTCCGTGCGACGACCGGACCGGCCTGCTCAATGTCCTGCTCGCAGAGGGTTTGAACCTGGGCCTGCGCAAGATGGCCGAGGCTTCCAACACCCATGATTACTGG
>NZ_JBVVQF010000116.1:0-280 GCF_055811815.1 Mesorhizobium sp. WSM4836 | reverse complement strand
GTGGTGGAGGCGGTCCACGCCGCCGCGCCCGCGAACCTGTCGCCCTATATCGACCTGATCCCGGACGCCGGGCTGAAGCTGACGCCGCGTCACTACAGCTATCTGAAGATTTCGGAAGGCTGCAACCATCGGTGCAGCTTCTGCATCATCCCGTCGCTGCGCGGCGATCTGGTCAGCCGCCGCCCCGACGCTATCCTGCGCGAGGCGGAGAAGCTGGTCGCGGCGGGCACGCGCGAGCTGCTTGTCATCAGCCAGGACACCTCGGCCTATGGCATCGACA
>NZ_JBVVQF010000115.1:0-282 GCF_055811815.1 Mesorhizobium sp. WSM4836 | reverse complement strand
GCGGAGGCGTTTTATGATTCACTCCAGGGCATGGTTGCCACCGCCCAGGATGCTGTTCCGGACGATATCGGCGCGCTGAGAGCAGCGCTGACCGCGGCGCTGGCCAGAGCCGAAGACGAGGCCGCGCGCGCTGCGCTGGTCGAGGCCGAACTGGCGGTCGCCAGGGCCAAGGCATCGGATGATGCGGCGCTGATCGCACATCAGGATCTGACGATCCGGAAGCTGCAGCGGGCGCTGCATGGTCAGAGTTCTGAACGCTCAGCCCGCCTGCACGACCAGATG
>NZ_JBVVQF010000114.1:0-285 GCF_055811815.1 Mesorhizobium sp. WSM4836 | reverse complement strand
GACCAGGTGCGCGCCGGCCTCGCATCCGCGCAGCGCCACCAGCTCGCCCGCGACAATGGCGCGGCACGTCTGACCTTGGCGGCCGACCAGCAGCAGCCCGATCGCCAGCAGACGCGCGAGCGGGCCGCGATCCGGGTGGACGAGGGCTTGCCCCCGCCTAAGCGCGCGCGGAGCCGCTGACCATGAGCCGCTATAGTTTCAACCAAGATGACGGCGGATCGCTTGGGATCGGTTGGGACGCGCCCATGGGCACGTTCTTTCTGCAAATTGACGAGCAGGACGACG
>NZ_JBVVQF010000113.1:0-295 GCF_055811815.1 Mesorhizobium sp. WSM4836 | reverse complement strand
CGCTTCCGCATCCTGGCCGTCGTCGACGACTGCACGAGAGAGTGCCTGGCACTCATCGTTGATACGTCTCTCTCGGGTCTCTCGGGCATGCGGGTTGCCCGCGAATTGGACCGGCTCATCACCGAGCGGGGCCGGCCGAGGATGATCGTCAGCGACAATGGCAGCGAGTTCACCTCGAACGCCATCCTCGCCTGTGACCTTGCCCCTCTGATCTAATCCGGTTTGAAGTTCGTTCTGGCCCATCGAGAGGACCAGGACATGAAACGCAGCCGCTTCTCTGAAGAGCAGATCATCG
>NZ_JBVVQF010000112.1:0-296 GCF_055811815.1 Mesorhizobium sp. WSM4836 | reverse complement strand
TCGAAGGTGAGCTCCATCTGGTCGTGCAGGCGGGCTGAGCGTTCAGAACTCTGACCATGCAGCGCCCGCTGCAGCTTGCGGATCGTCAGATGCTGATGTGCGATCAGCGCTGCATCATCCGATGCCTTAGCCCTGGCAACCGCCAGTTCGGCCTCGACCAGCGCAGCGCGCGCGGCCTCGTCTTCGGCTCTGGCCAGCGCCGCGGTCAGCGCCGCTCTGAGCGCGCCGATATCGTCCGGAACAGCATCCTGGGCGGTGGCAACCATGCCCTGGAGTGAATCATAAAACGCCTCCGC
>NZ_JBVVQF010000111.1:0-296 GCF_055811815.1 Mesorhizobium sp. WSM4836 | reverse complement strand
TTCCCACAAGATCCTTCAACGCGGCATTGTCGAGCATGGCGTCGGCCAGAAGCCGCTTCAGCCGCGTGTTCTCGTCCTCCAGCGCCTTCAGTCGCCGAGCCTCGGACACATCCATCCCGCCGAAGCGGGCCTTCCAGTTGTAGATCGAGGCGTCGCTGACCCCGTGCTTGCGGCACAGATCGGCAACCGATACCCCGGCCTCATGTTCCTTCAAAATTCCGATGATCTGCTCTTCAGAGAAGCGGCTGCGTTTCATGTCCTGGTCCTCTCGATGGGCCAGAACGAACTTCAAACCG
>NZ_JBVVQF010000110.1:0-314 GCF_055811815.1 Mesorhizobium sp. WSM4836 | reverse complement strand
AACGATGTGTTCCATGGCGCCGGCGGCCACACGATGATCGGCTATGGCGGCAATGACACCTATTATGTCGATGATGTCCGCGATAAGGAGATCGAGGCGGCGGGTGGCGGTACCGACAAAGCAATCGCGTCAGTAAGTCATGCGCTTGCGGCCGGCTCGGAGATCGAGCTTCTCGCCACCAGCAATGCGTCCGGCACGACGGCAATTAACCTGACCGGCAATGCGTTCGCCCAGACAATCCAGGGCAATGCCGGCGCCAATGTCCTCAACGGCCTCGGCGGCGCCGACACGATGAGCGGCTATGGTGGCAACGA
>NZ_JBVVQF010000109.1:0-315 GCF_055811815.1 Mesorhizobium sp. WSM4836 | reverse complement strand
GATGCACAGATCGCAGCGCTTCCGTCAGGTTCGTCCAACCTTCCCGCGGGGGCGGTGCTCGGGGCCACCGAACTGCTCAGCGACGCCCATATCCAGAGGGATTACCAGTTGCTGGAGCAGTACCTGCAGGCGGCCCACCCAGCGCTCGCCGCCCGAACGCGGCTGGTGGATGCGTTGGTCGCCCATCAGCTGCGCCGTGACGACGGGGACGTGCAAGGTAGGTTGCTGTCCATCTATCATCAAAACGACGTCGCAGCCGACTTCGTGTTCCTGCCGGTGAACAGTGGCAATCCTATGGCTACGGCGGAGAATGAG
>NZ_JBVVQF010000108.1:0-317 GCF_055811815.1 Mesorhizobium sp. WSM4836 | reverse complement strand
CTTGCCTACCCGGATCTTAACATCGAGCCCTGGTTCAACTTCGGCCGCTTGCGGCCTTTGCATACTTCCGGCGTGGTCTTTGCCTTCGGCGGCAATGCGCTCATTTGCACGTCGCTTTATGTCGTGCAGCGGACCTGTCGTGCCCGGCTGTTCGGCGGCGATCTCGCCTGGTTCGTATTCTGGGGCTATCAGCTGTTCATCGTCATGGCGGCAACCGGCTACCTGCTCGGAATCACCGAGAGCCGCGAATACGCCGAGCCCGAATGGTATGTGGACCTGTGGCTGACCATTGTGTGGGTCGCCTACCTCGTCCTGTT
>NZ_JBVVQF010000107.1:0-323 GCF_055811815.1 Mesorhizobium sp. WSM4836 | reverse complement strand
AACATGTCCTGCCGCGCGTGCGTGCGCTTGAAGAAACGCACGTCCCCGAACCCGCCTGATCGCCCTTCCCTTTCAGCAGCGAGCAACGACATGGCGACAAACCCCAAATTCCCGGCTGCGCATGACGAAGGCGTGCCGGCGGTGCCGCGTCCAAGCGCACCGGCCCACATCATCCGCACCGATGCCGAGGCGATCGCCACGGCCGAAGCACTGGCCGCCGACTTCAAGATTGGCGCGGCGCTACGTGATCGCGAAAGGCTATGGCCGCTCGCCGAACTCGACGCCTTCTCGCTAAGCGGTCTGTGGTCGCTCAACGTGCCGCG
>NZ_JBVVQF010000106.1:0-326 GCF_055811815.1 Mesorhizobium sp. WSM4836 | reverse complement strand
GTTCCTTCTCGATAGCCATGTGATGATTCTCTCCTTTTCATCATCATGGCCTCGCGCACAGAATTCCTGACAGTCCCCCCGCCGAGGGCTCCTCAGCTATCTCCTGCTCTCGCTGGTCAAGCGGCATTGCATACCGAGCGACAACGCTCGTCAGGATTTCCTGATGGTGGGAGATCATGGGGCTTTCCGCGCTACAATCGGGCATAAAGTCGAAGGCGTTCATAAAGAACTGCCTCCTCGAACTCGCCCTCCGAGAAGAGTTCCATTGCGCTCACGCTCAGGCGCTCCGCCTGCTCGCTTCCTACTGGAATACCTTCCTCGGCGCA
>NZ_JBVVQF010000105.1:0-328 GCF_055811815.1 Mesorhizobium sp. WSM4836 | reverse complement strand
CTCGTCGAGCCAGGCGTGCGGATCGCCGAGCGAGAAAGCGGGCTTCGGTACGGGGCTGGCCGGTGGGGCAAGCAGCACACTGAGCGCGCGATGGACGCGCGCGGTCGGCACCCAGATACCACCGGATGCCAAAGCATTGGAAAGCGCGCTGTAAGTCGCCATCTCCCAATGGGTGCGATCGATCCCGCCTGCGGTCATGACATGCCGACGCCAGCGGTGCTCGACATGGCCAAGCGGCACGTCATCGGGCAACGCCCTGCGCCAGTCTCCGTCGAGATCGGCGAGGATCGCCATCGCATCGCGCAACGGCTGCATTCCGGCCCGGCCC
>NZ_JBVVQF010000104.1:0-336 GCF_055811815.1 Mesorhizobium sp. WSM4836 | reverse complement strand
GTCAGCGAGTCCGGCAAGCGATACCGTGTGGTTTGCGAATAGGGCACTTGGTTTGGCCAGCGGTCTACCGCTCAGAGCCTCGCGGCGCCTTTCCGGATGAGGTTGTGCCCGGCCCGCTCGCGGTCGTCCGTCAGGGCGATGTTGGGGATCGTGCGAAAACAGCATCAGCCGTACAAAGCGCCGGAACCACCAGTAGACCGTCTGCCACGCGGCATCAAATTGCCCCCGGTGAATGAGGATGACCGACGCAATCACCGCCAAGAGCGTGATCGCCAGGTACATGGCCCGGTTCGGCGATGGCACGCGAACCGAGGCGACGTGGGCAACGCTCAAAAG
>NZ_JBVVQF010000103.1:0-348 GCF_055811815.1 Mesorhizobium sp. WSM4836 | reverse complement strand
GAATGCCCGGTCCTCGATCTGACACGAACAGTTCGGCAAACTGTTCGACGCGCGAAGTCCGGATACTGATGATGCGATTTTCGCTCGGCATCTCCTTCATCGCGTCCATCCCGTTCACGACAAGGTTCACGATGACTTGCTGGAGCTGAATACGGTCGGCGAGGATCGGAAGCGCATCCGCTGTGATCACGCTGCGGAGTTCGACCTTTCGCCCGCGAGCCAGCGGCGAAAGGAAAACGACGGTGTCCTGCGCGAGGTCGTTAACATCGATGCTAATCAGCTCGAAGGGTGCCTTTTTCAGGAGGCTGCGCATCCTCCGGATGACTTCAGTGGCACGCTGGTTATTGT
>NZ_JBVVQF010000102.1:0-348 GCF_055811815.1 Mesorhizobium sp. WSM4836 | reverse complement strand
GAATGCCCGGTCCTCGATCTGACACGAACAGTTCGGCAAACTGTTCGACGCGCGAAGTCCGGATACTGATGATGCGACTTCCGACCGGCGTCTCCTTCATCGCGTCCATCCCGTTCACGACAAGATTCACTATAACTTGCTGGAGCTGAATACGGTCGGCGAGGATCGGAAGCGCATCCGCTGTGATCACGCTGCGGACTTCGACCTTTCGCCCGCGCGCCAGCGGCGAAAGGAAAACGACGGTGTCCTGCGCGAGGTCGTTAATATCGAGGCTAATCAGCTCGAAGGGTGCCTTTTTCAGGAGGCTGCGCATCCTCCGGATGACTTCAGTGGCACGCTGGTTATTGT
>NZ_JBVVQF010000101.1:0-348 GCF_055811815.1 Mesorhizobium sp. WSM4836 | reverse complement strand
CTCGCAGTCGCGGCAGGTGAACTTCTCCCGCACGTGCTGGATCACCTTCCATTGCCGCGGCACCACCTCCAGCGTCTCGGTGATATCCTCACCCAGCTTGCGTAGCCGATGACCGCCGCAGCAATGGCAAGCGGTCGGCGCCGGCTCGACCACGCGTTCGCGCGGCAGATGCTCGGGAAATGGCTGACGCGCCGGTCGTTTGCGCACATAAGGCGCCACCTCGGTGGTCCGGGCCGCGGCCTGTTCGGCGGCGATCTCGTCTTCCGTTGCCGTGCTCTCGAGTTCCTCGAAGGTGAGCTCCATCTGGTCGTGCAGGCGGGCTGAGCGTTCAGAACTCTGACCATGCAG
>NZ_JBVVQF010000100.1:0-352 GCF_055811815.1 Mesorhizobium sp. WSM4836 | reverse complement strand
GATCGTCAATCAGGCGCTGGCGGTTCGACCACCAGGTGAAATAAACCCGGCCGATCTTGATGACGGGTATGCGGCGGTCGCGCTCGCGATCGCGCAATTCGCGGTACACTTTCACCTTCAGCGTGCCGCCCGGCATTCTGATACGTACTGCCATCGGCCCCCGCCTCATTGTGCAATGCAACATCAAAGACCTTCCGTCGCGGAAGAGTCAATGCCTGCCCGCCGATTTTTTCTGGGATTTGGCGAGCGGCTTCGGAGGTTTTGGCGCGCACTGTGGTTCCTGATCCTGCGCCAAGGCGCCAGTCGGGATCGTCGGGTGCGCGGGCTATTTCCTGGACGAGGATTTGTTGGG
>NZ_JBVVQF010000099.1:0-356 GCF_055811815.1 Mesorhizobium sp. WSM4836 | reverse complement strand
AGCCTTGCGCGGCGCCCTTAGGCTTGCGGACTGTTTGCGCTGCCCTCACCCTCTCCCGCAAAGAACCGGGAAAGGGTAAGAATGAGGGCAGCGCAAACGTCACTGGAAGTTAGGGAACACAGATGCTCGATATCGCCCCGTCGAAACAGGCTGCCACCTGGCTCGGTTCCTTTGCCCGGGCGCTCGAGGCGGGCGACGTCGAGGCCGCTACCAGCCTGTTCGTCGAGGACTGCTACTGGCGCGATCTGCTGACCTTCACCTGGAACATCAGGACGATGGAGGGGGCGGCCGCGATCCGCGACATGCTGACGGCGGCGCTGGCCACGACAAGGCCTGCCCAGTGGCAGCTCAGCGGC
>NZ_JBVVQF010000098.1:0-422 GCF_055811815.1 Mesorhizobium sp. WSM4836 | reverse complement strand
AAGAGCGTGATCGCCAGGTACATGGCCCGGTTCGGCGATGGCACGCGAACCGAGGCGACGTGGGCAACGCTCAAAAGGGCGAAGACGATGTTCACGGCCGGCAGGAAAGACGACGCGGACATGGGCTGGACGAGAACCAGGGCGGCCATCAAGGGAATGTCTTAGGACAGCGGCGCGCCGAAACACTTCCGAAGTTCGCGAATAGCCCAGGCGAATGGCGCCGGCAATCAATAGCGCCGTCGCAACGAAGAAGAAGACGAGAGATGCGCTATTCAGCTGCACGAGACGATCGCGGAAAGGATGGCTCCGTAGATGATGTCGCCGAACCCGTCGAGGCTCTTGCCCAATTTCGCCATGTCCGGCACGGTTTCGGGTTCTCCTGGCGACTACCCCGTCCAGGTGATCCGCGAGGACGGCCCACA
>NZ_JBVVQF010000097.1:0-455 GCF_055811815.1 Mesorhizobium sp. WSM4836 | reverse complement strand
GAGTTGACGGCCTTGATTGACATCATCGGGCCTTCGAAGGTCGACATCCCGTAGAAGGCGATGGCCATGACCATCATACGGATGATCGGGTCGGTGCGCAGCTTGTCCCAGGCGCCCGAGAGCGTCATCAGGCCGTTTATCATGCCGCCCCACGAAGGCATCCAGAGCATGATCGAGAACACCATACCGAGCGTCTGGGCCCAGTCCGGCAGAGCGGTGTAGTGGAGGTGGTGCGGACCGGCCCAGATGTAGAGAAAGATCAAAGCCCAGAAGTGGATGATCGACAGCCTGTAGGAATAGACAGGTCGGTTGGCCTGCTTGGGCACGAAATAATACATCATGCCGAGGAAGCCGGCGGTGAGGAAGAAGCCGACGGCATTGTGGCCGTACCACCACTGCGTCAAGGCATCCTGGACGCCGGAGAAAGCTGAATAGCTCTTTGAACCCACGAACGA
>NZ_JBVVQF010000096.1:0-466 GCF_055811815.1 Mesorhizobium sp. WSM4836 | reverse complement strand
TGCTGCCGATCCTCGAGGCTGTCGTGCAGACCTCGAAGCCGCTGGTCATCATCTCGGAAGACGTCGAAGGCGAGGCCCTGGCCACGCTGGTCGTCAACAAGCTGCGTGGCGGCCTGAAGATCGCCGCCGTCAAGGCGCCGGGCTTCGGCGATCGCCGCAAGGCCATGCTGGAAGACATCGCCATTCTCACCGGTGGCCAGGTCATCTCCGAAGACCTCGGCATCAAGCTCGAGAATGTCGGCCTCAACATGCTCGGCCGCGCCAAGAAGGTGTCGATCTCCAAGGAGAACACCACCATCATCGACGGCGCCGGCAAGAAAGAAGAGATCCAGGGCCGCGTTGCCCAGATCAAGCAGCAGATCGAGGAGACCACCTCGGACTACGACAAGGAGAAGCTGCAGGAACGTCTCGCCAAGCTGGCGGGCGGCGTTGCCGTCATCCGCGTCGGCGGTGCGACCGAAGTGGA
>NZ_JBVVQF010000095.1:0-470 GCF_055811815.1 Mesorhizobium sp. WSM4836 | reverse complement strand
GGAATAGACCCCTATCCGGTGCGCACGGGAACGGACACGGTCGATTACGACATGATCGATCGAGCCGTGGCTGCAGCAGTCAAATCGGGCATCCCGGTTGGCAATATTGTTCCGGTCTATCAGGCCTTTGGCGGTGGTAACTGGGAGACTTCCGACGGCGGAAGACAGGTCATGCCCACCGCCGAACAGATGCAGACCATGATCGACCATTGGGCCGCGCTGGTTCCGTCACCCGCCTTCGACTACACCTACAAATGGGGAACGCAGAACGGCGACACCGCGCTTGAAAGCTCTCCGGAACTGCAGGCCGTTTTTCGGGAGCACAACCTCGCTACCACTGGGACCGCTCCGCCTCCTGTCGACACGAGCGACATCTTGTATGGCACCAGCGGCAACGATGTGTTCCATGGCGCCGGCGGCCACACGATGATCGGCTATGGCGGCAATGACACCTATTATGTCGATGATGT
>NZ_JBVVQF010000094.1:0-476 GCF_055811815.1 Mesorhizobium sp. WSM4836 | reverse complement strand
ATCCTGTTCGGCAAGTGGTCGGGCACCGAAGTCAAGCTCAATGGCGAAGACCTTCTGATCATGAAGGAATCCGACATCATGGGCATCATCGGCTGATCATCGGCCTTACCGTCAACTGAATCTTTAATCTTCGGGCTCGTTGCGAGCCCCTGCCAGGAGCTAAACATGGCTGCCAAAGACGTAAAATTCTCCCGCGATGCCCGTGAGCGCATGCTGCGCGGCGTCAACATCCTCGCCGACGCGGTGAAGGTCACGCTCGGTCCGAAGGGCCGCAACGTCGTCATCGATAAGTCGTTCGGCGCACCGCGCATCACCAAGGACGGCGTCACCGTCGCCAAGGAGATCGAGCTTGAGGACAAGTTCGAGAACATGGGTGCGCAGATGGTCCGCGAAGTCGCCTCGAAGACCAACGACATCGCCGGCGACGGCACCACGACCGCGACCGTTCTGGCACAGTCGATCGTCCAGGAAGGCCA
>NZ_JBVVQF010000093.1:0-534 GCF_055811815.1 Mesorhizobium sp. WSM4836 | reverse complement strand
TGGCCTTCCTGGACGATCGACTGTGCCAGAACGGTCGCGGTCGTGGTGCCGTCGCCGGCGATGTCGTTGGTCTTCGAAGCAACTTCGCGGACCATCTGCGCGCCCATGTTTTCGAACTTGTCCTCAAGCTCGATTTCCTTGGCGACGGTGACACCGTCCTTGGTGATGCGCGGTGCGCCGAACGACTTATCGATGACGACGTTGCGGCCCTTGGGGCCGAGCGTGACCTTCACCGCGTCGGCGAGGATGTTGACGCCGCGCAGCATGCGCTCACGAGCGTCGCGGGAGAATTTTACGTCTTTGGCAGCCATTTTTAGCTCCTGGCAGGGGCTTGGATTGAGCCCGAAGATTTAAATGAGGGTGAGGCCGATATTCAGCCGATGATGCCCATAATGTCGGATTCCTTCATGATCAGAAGGTCTTCGCCATTGAGCTTGACTTCGGTGCCCGACCACTTGCCGAACAGGATGCGGTCGCCGGCCTTGACGTCCAGCGGGACGAGCTTGCCGGCTTCGTCGCGGGCGCCGGAACCGA
>NZ_JBVVQF010000092.1:0-540 GCF_055811815.1 Mesorhizobium sp. WSM4836 | reverse complement strand
GGCCTCGCCTTCGACGTCTTCCGAGATGATGACCAGCGGCTTCGAGGTCTGCACGACAGCCTCGAGGATCGGCAGCATGGCCTGCAGGTTGGAGAGCTTCTTCTCGTGGAGAAGGATGTAGGCGTCTTCCAGATCCGCAACCATCTTCTCGGCGTTGGTGACGAAGTAGGGCGAGAGATAGCCGCGGTCGAACTGCATGCCTTCGACGACTTCGAGCTCGGTCTCGGCGGTCTTGGCTTCCTCGACGGTGATGACGCCTTCATTGCCGACCTTCTGCATCGCTTCGGCAATCATCGAGCCGACCGAAACATCGCCATTGCCGGCGATGGTGCCGACCTGGGCAACCTCTTCCGAGGTCTTGATCTTCTTGGCGTTCTTGATCAGCGTCGCGACGACGTCGGCGACGGCGAGATCGATGCCGCGCTTGAGGTCCATCGGGTTCATGCCGGCGGCAACCGCCTTGTGGCCTTCCTGGACGATCGACTGTGCCAGAACGGTCGCGGTCGTGGTGCCGTCGCCGGCGATGTCGTTGGTCTTCGA
>NZ_JBVVQF010000091.1:0-557 GCF_055811815.1 Mesorhizobium sp. WSM4836 | reverse complement strand
CCGCATCAGATTGTAATTCATCGATATCTTCCTCAGCGGTAGCCGGCGGCCTCGTCATAGTTTTTGAAGTCGACCAGAGTGCCGAGCATCTGGAGGTAAGCGACCAGGGCATCCATCTCGGTGACCTGCTGCGGATTGCCATCGAAGTCACCGAGCTTGGCCTTCGGATACCGCGCTTCAAGACCGGATGTGTCGACGTTGGGATCGGCCTGCGCCATGAGATCGGCATTCGCGCTCGCGATCATTTCGTCGGAGTAAGGCACGCCCACACGGCTGTTCGCGATCAGGTGCGTAGAGAAGTCCTTCACCTCGATCCGCCCTTCCTTCAGGAACGCGTAGCTCGGCATGATCGACTCCGGCACCACGGAGCGCGGAGCCACAAGGTGCTGAACGTGCCATCCATTCGAATAGCGGTCGCCCACCCGCGCGAGGTCCGGTCCGGTGCGCTTCGATCCCCACTGGAACGGGTGGTCATACATTGACTCGGCCGCCAGGCTGTAATGCCCATAGCGCTCGACTTCGTCGCGGAACGGCCTGATCATCTGGCTATGGCAGAG
>NZ_JBVVQF010000090.1:226-568 GCF_055811815.1 Mesorhizobium sp. WSM4836 | reverse complement strand
CGGGTTCGTGGTCGCGAGAAACTGGATGGACGAGCCGGCCGCAAGAGCATGGCTCACCGAAGCGAGCACCTTGTCGGTACCGCCGCTCACCGCCTCAACCACCTTGTCACCGGCATTGTCGACATAATAGGTGTCGTTGCCACCATAGCCGACCATGATGTCGGCGCCAGCACCACCGTTGATAACATTGGCGCCCGCATTGCCCTGGATGGTCTGGGCGAACTCGTTGCCGGTGAGGTTGATTGCCGTCGTGCCTGAGGGGCTTGTGGTCGCGAGAAACTGGATGGACGAGCCGGCCGCAAGAGCATGGCTCACCGAAGCGAGCACCTTGTCGGTACCGCC
>NZ_JBVVQF010000090.1:0-126 GCF_055811815.1 Mesorhizobium sp. WSM4836 | reverse complement strand
GCTCACCGCCTCAATCACCTTGTCGCCGGCATTGTCGACATAATAGGTGTCGTTGCCACCATAGCCGCTCATCGTGTCGGCGCCGCCGAGGCCGTTGAGGACATTGGCGCCGGCATTGCCCTGGAT
>NZ_JBVVQF010000089.1:0-578 GCF_055811815.1 Mesorhizobium sp. WSM4836 | reverse complement strand
ACGCCGATCGTCGCCATGACCACGCAGGACAGCACCAGCCAGACGCTGGTGAACTTGTTGAACTGCGCCAGAAGCACGATGAAGATCAGGAAGATCGCCGCGCCGAAGGCTTTGCTGAGGAAGGCACCGGCCTCCGCGCTGTCCTCGTTCGAACCGGCAAGCTTCCAGCGAATGCCGCTGCCGAGATTCATGTCTGCGACAGCTTTGGTGACCTCCTGTTGGACGGCAGCCACCTGGGCGCCAGCAGCGACGTTGGCCTGGACGACCACCGTTCGCGCACCGTCGATGCGGTTGAGGATACCGACCGTCGGCTCCGGCTTGCGCACGACGAAATTCGAGATCGGCACCGAGCCTTGCGCGGTCTGCACCCTGAGTTCGTCGAGCATCGACAGCGTGCGCCGATCCTCGGGCAGACGCAGTCTGATGTCGACCGCATCATCGGCGCCGGCGGGCCGGTATTCGCTGAGCTTCAGCCCGTTGGTCACCAGCTGCACCACCGTTCCGACCGCGGTCGGGCTGATGCCGTACTGCGCCGCCTTGGCGCGATCGACCTCGAGCGCCCAGTCGACGCCGGGCGG
>NZ_JBVVQF010000088.1:0-582 GCF_055811815.1 Mesorhizobium sp. WSM4836 | reverse complement strand
CGCGAAAGGTCGACCATGTCCGCAAGGTCTCGCACGCGACCATGAAGCACTGCGGCATCCGCCGTTTCCAGCGCCACGTCAGTACCACCGCCCATAGCGATCCCGAGCTCTGCAGCAGCCAGCGCGGGCGCGTCGTTGATGCCGTCACCTACCTTCGCGACTTTCTTGCTCTGAGCCTGAAGCTCCCTGACGACGCGCTGCTTGTCTTGCGGCAGCATCTCCGACCTGACGGGTAGACCGAGCGTCTTGCCGACAGCTTCAGCGGCGCGCCGATTGTCGCCAGTCAGCATGACCGTCTCAATTCCAGCGGCCCTGAGCGCGTCCAAACCTTCCTTGGCATCGGCGCGAGGTTCGTCGCGCATCGCGATGATCCCCGCAAGCCGATCATCGACCAGCAGAACGGATACCGATTTCCCCTCATCGCCGAACGCGGCAATGCGACCGAGTCGATCGCCGTCCAACTTCGCTGTTTCCTCCGCCGCCGCCGCAGAGCCAAGGAAAATCTTCTTTCCGCCAACTTTGCCGACTACACCTTTGCCTCCGATTGCCGCTGCCTCCGACGCAGGCGGCACAGGCACTTTG
>NZ_JBVVQF010000087.1:0-595 GCF_055811815.1 Mesorhizobium sp. WSM4836 | reverse complement strand
GGTTCCTGATCCTGCGCCAAGGCGCCAGTCGGGATCGTCGGGTGCGCGGGCTATTTCCTGGACGAGGATTTGTTGGGCGAGGACGGGCGATCGGACATACCGCTCGGCCACCAAATTACGAAATAATTGCCGACCTGCAA
Organism: Mesorhizobium sp. WSM4836; assembly: GCF_055811815.1. NCBI lineage: Bacteria > Pseudomonadati > Pseudomonadota > Alphaproteobacteria > Hyphomicrobiales > Phyllobacteriaceae > Mesorhizobium > Mesorhizobium sp. WSM4836. Next base: position 455 of record NZ_JBVVQF010000087.1, on the reverse strand, counting down.
AACCGGCACCTCGCGCTTCTGCTCGCGACGCCGCAGCTCGTCCCGGTTCTTGATCTTCAAAGTCCCGCCCGGAAGTCTGATTCTTATCGTCACGTGTCCTCCCGCACCCCTCCAGGTACGAACGACAGTCGTAACAGTTTCATCCCGGCTAAGCAATTTCGTCCAGGTCGAGCAGTTCGGGCGCGGTAGACGCAGGGCCGGAGCGAGATCGCCGGAACCGGCCTCATTGGAAGAAATCCGCAATGCCGTTGATGGCCAGCACCGCGTAGACGATCGGTCCGGCGATAAACGCACAATAGAGGCAGAGGATCGCCGCCAGCGCCACAAGCAGCGGCTTGTCGCGGCCGACGGCGCGGAGTTCGGACTTCAACGACCAGCGCGTCGCAGCGGTTTGTTCATCATCAGACATGCTCACCATCCCGCGGCCATTTCACACGGCGGATCGAAAACATCAA
>NZ_JBVVQF010000086.1:0-602 GCF_055811815.1 Mesorhizobium sp. WSM4836 | reverse complement strand
CCGACCGCGGTCGGGCTGATGCCGTACTGCGCCGCCTTGGCGCGATCGACCTCGAGCGCCCAGTCGACGCCGGGCGGCGCCAGACCGTCGGAAATATCGATGACGCCGGGCACCTTGGCAATGCGCGCGGCAACGGCGCGGGCCTTGTCGTCAAGGCCCTTCGGATCGACGGCCGAAAGCCTGATCTGGATCGGCTTGCCGGTAGGCGGGCCGGCTTCCGGCACGCGAACCTCGACGTCGACACCGGGAATGCCGGCCATCACGCCGCGCAGTTCGTCGAGGATTGAGTTCGCCGATTTACGTTCGCGCCAGTCGACGAATTCGTACTGGATCACGCCGACCACGTCCTCCGGAACGTCCTGGCCGCCGCCCCGCGTCTTGCCGACACGGGTATAGACAGACTTCACGCCCGGCCAGCCGAGCAGCCGGTTTTCTGCCGTCTTGGTGGCCGCGTCCATTTCGGCAAGTGAAAGATTGCCGCGGGCGTGGACATAGAGCAGGCCGTAGTCAGGCTCGACATTCGGGAAGAATTCGACGCCGGCGCCGAATTTCGAATAGGCGTAGCCGACGCCGAACAACAGCGCCACGGTGAGGACAAGCAC
>NZ_JBVVQF010000085.1:0-613 GCF_055811815.1 Mesorhizobium sp. WSM4836 | reverse complement strand
AGCAGTTCGGTGGCCCCGAGCACCGCCCCCGCGGGAAGGTTGGACGAACCTGACGGAAGCGCTGCGATCTGTGCATCGGAGGAGGTGGTCAGATCGACCAACGGAACACCGCGATAGGTGTCTGACAGCCTGGCGGTCGCAGGCAAGCCGTGTGCTGGAGCCCTTGCCGGTACTGCCGCCGCTGCAGCTTCCCTCATCGCACCGCGATGGACAAGCCAAACGTCGTTGCCTCCTTCTGGCCTCCGGGCGGTGTAGCCGTGACCTTTAATCTCGTAGTTCCATTCCGGCTTGTCCGCGTCCGGCAAGAGGCCCTGGTGATCCAGGAAAGGGAGCATCGCTTCTGGGACGCGTTGAGTCCCATGGGAGAAGCCTTTGGGGACGGCGAATGAGATGTTTATGAAGTCCTCGAGCGCAGCGGGGGTCGCCTCAGACCTTGCGGAGGGCGCGGCCTCCGCATGCAGCCTTCGGATATGTTCGGCCCCTGTGCCTTGAACGGGTACCCCTGCCAATGGCAATTCACCCAACTGCTGCATGGGGGGCTGCATCGGCACGCGGCCGCCTGAATTGCCGATTTCGCTCGGCGGCTGCTGAATGGCGGCGGCTTGCGGGGCCC
>NZ_JBVVQF010000084.1:0-642 GCF_055811815.1 Mesorhizobium sp. WSM4836 | reverse complement strand
GCCTCGGTCGCCGGCCTGCTGGTCACCACCGAAGCCATGATCGCGGAGGCTCCGAAGAAGGAGTCGGCTGGCGGCGGCATGCCTGGCGGCATGGGCGGCGGCGGCATGGGTGGCATGGGCGGTATGGATTTCTAAGGTCCACGCATTTCGGCAATTTGGAAAGGGCGGCAAGCAATGCCGCCCCTTCTTCGTGCCCATTCCGCCAGTTGTCAGTGACTCGCAAGCCGGGGGTATATGCCCGCCAAGGTTGGTGCTTATGCTTGAACGGATTCTGCCTTTTTTCGTGGGGCTGGCTTTACTGTTGGGTAGCGGCTGCGCGCGCAGCGATGATGGTACGGTGATTATTCCGAGACCGCTTGATGCCAGGCGATTCTTTGACAAAGGGCCGCCCCACATGCAGCAGCCACACATCGAAACCAGCGTGTTTCCGGTTGCGCCACAGGAGCCGGAAGGGCTCGAACCGCGCCGTGCGGCAAGTCACAAGACATCAACCAGACGCGCATCGCGGATCGCAAGTCCTCCGCTTTCCTCTTATGAGCCGCACAACCCGCTTGTCTGCAAGAACGTCAGCGAGTCCGGCAAGCGATACCGTGTGGTTTGCGAATAGGGCACTTGGTTTGGCCAGCGGTCTACCGCTCAGAG
>NZ_JBVVQF010000083.1:0-814 GCF_055811815.1 Mesorhizobium sp. WSM4836 | reverse complement strand
GACTCGGCCGCCAGGCTGTAATGCCCATAGCGCTCGACTTCGTCGCGGAACGGCCTGATCATCTGGCTATGGCAGAGGTAGCAGCCCTCGCGCACATAGATGTTGCGGCCGGCGAGCTCGAGCGGCGAATAGGGCCGCATGCCTTCGACTTTCTCGATCGTATTGTCGAGATAGAAGAGCGGCGCGATCTCGACTATCCCGCCGACCGTCACCACCAGAAGGGAGCCCACGAGAAGAAGCGTGGCGTTCTTCTCGATCACGGCATGTTTGTCCATCAAGCCCATTTTCTGGCTCCTTATTCGGCAGGCTGGAGGGCGGGAACAGGATCCGGCATCGGTTGCTCCTCGCGCTGGTAGCCGAGGATCGTCATCGCGATGTTCCACGCCATGATCAGCATTCCGGCGAGATACATCGCGCCGCCCAGAGCGCGCATGACATAATAGGGATGCATGGCGGCGACGGTCTCGGCGAAGGAGTAGACCAGGAAACCCTGCTCGTCGTATTCGCGCCACATCAGGCCCTGCATGACGCCGGAGACCCACATCACCGCGGCGTAAACGACGATCCCAAGCGTCGCCAGCCAGAAGTGCCAGTTGACGAGCCGCAGTGAATAAAGCCGGTCGCGGTTCCATAACTTCGGGACCATGAAATAGATCGCGCCGAACGAGATCATGCCAACCCATCCGAGCGCGCCGGAATGGACGTGACCGATGGTCCAGTCGGTGTAGTGCGAGAGCGAGTTGACGGCCTTGATTGACATCATCGGGCCTTCGAAGGTCGACATCCCGTAGAAGGCGATGGCCATGACCATCAT
>NZ_JBVVQF010000082.1:0-901 GCF_055811815.1 Mesorhizobium sp. WSM4836 | reverse complement strand
CCGCCGCCAGCCGACTCCTTCTTCGGAGCCTCCGCGATCATGGCTTCGGTGGTGACCAGCAGGCCGGCGACCGAGGCCGCGTCCTGCAGAGCCGTGCGCACAACCTTGACCGGATCGACGATACCCATGGCGATCATGTCGCCATATTCGCCGGTCTGGGCGTTGTAGCCGAAGGTCGGGCCCTTGTTCTCAAGGATCTTGCCGGCAACGATCGATGCTTCCGCACCGGCGTTGGCCGCGATCTGGCGGGCCGGAGCCTGCAGGGCGCGACGCACGATGGCGATGCCGGCGGTCTGGTCGGAGTTGGCGCCACTGACTGTGATGGCCAGCGAAGCGCGCAGCAGCGCGACGCCGCCGCCGGGAACAATGCCTTCTTCGACGGCCGCACGGGTCGCGTTGAGGGCGTCATCGACGCGGTCCTTCTTTTCCTTGACTTCCACTTCGGTCGCACCGCCGACGCGGATGACGGCAACGCCGCCCGCCAGCTTGGCGAGACGTTCCTGCAGCTTCTCTTTATCGTAGTCCGAGGTGGTCTCCTCGATCTGCTGCTTGATCTGGGCAACGCGGCCCTGGATTTCGGCCTTCTTGCCGGCGCCGTCGACGATGGTGGTGTTCTCCTTGGAGATCGACACCTTCTTGGCGCGGCCGAGCATGTTCAGGCCGACATTCTCGAGCTTGATGCCGAGGTCTTCGGAAATGACCTGGCCACCGGTGAGGATGGCGATGTCTTCCAGCATGGCCTTGCGGCGATCGCCGAAGCCCGGCGCCTTGACGGCAGCGATCTTCAGGCCGCCACGCAGCTTGTTGACGACCAGCGTGGCCAAGGCCTCGCCTTCGACGTCTTCCGAGATGATGACCAGCGGCTTCGAGGTCTGCACGACAGCCTCGAGGATCGGCAGCA
>NZ_JBVVQF010000081.1:0-904 GCF_055811815.1 Mesorhizobium sp. WSM4836 | reverse complement strand
AGCGCGCCGATATCGTCCGGAACAGCATCCTGGGCGGTGGCAACCATGCCCTGGAGTGAATCATAAAACGCCTCCGCTGACTCGCGGAAAATGGCGCAAACTCAAAGAAAAACTCAGCCCGCGCGCTGGGGGCGGAACGTGTGGCGCGGGTTGCGCCAATCGATGCCGTCGAGCATGTAGGCGAGCTGCGCCGGTGATATGGAAACCGTACCGTCCGCCGGCGACGGCCATAGAAACCGGCCCTTCTCGAGCCGTTTTGCATACAGCGACATGCCGAGCCCATCATGCCAGATAATCTTGATCAGATTGCCGCTGCGGCCGCGGAAGACATAAAGATCGCCGGCATGCGGATCCCGGCCCAACGTCTCCTGAACCTGCAGAGCGAGGCCTTGCATCCCGCGACGCATATCGGTCCGGCCGACCGCCAACCAGATCCGCACCTGGCTCGGAACCGGGATCATGAAACGCCCAGCGCCTTCACCATCGCCGCCGCCAGGGTCGGCGGCGTGGTCAGCGGAATCCTCAGCCGCACCTTGCCGGCGATCTCCAGCTCGATCACCGCTGGGGCCGCCGCCGGCACCGAAGCGGCGACAGGCTCGTCGGGAGCCACGACAACTTCGGCAAAGCCCGTCTCGCGGGCTCTCAGCGTGCGGCGCCACTTATAGATCAGGCTGGTCGCGACATCGTACTGACGCGCCACCGCCGCCACTGTGGCCCCGGGCGCGAATGCCGCGGCCAGTATCCGGTACTGATCCTCTTCACGCCAACGACGACGACGCTCCGGTCCGGTCAATAACGTCACATGGCTCATGCTGTGCTGCTAACTACGCTCGTAAGGGCGACCTTAAGAGCGCAGCTTCGCTACCGTGCCATGTTCCCGCAAGGCGGCCTTCGCCGGAGGCGT
>NZ_JBVVQF010000080.1:0-980 GCF_055811815.1 Mesorhizobium sp. WSM4836 | reverse complement strand
GAAGGAACGCGTTATGCCGGTTATCCATGTCGAGACATTCAAAGCAGACGACGATAAGAAAGCTGAAATTGCGGCCGAGATCACCAGGCTGTTCTGTGACAAGTCCGACCTGAAGCCAGAGCAGGTTCATGTGGTGTTCGACGAGTATGCGCCGAATAATTGGGCAACCGGCGGCAAGCTCTGGTCGAGAATGTAGCGGCCACAGGTTGAGCTGGATCGTGCCGTTTTAGTTCGCAGCGCCGTGCGTCTTAGCTGCAGCATTTCTTAACCGCCACAGCTCTGATAAAGCGCGATACGAGGAACTCTATGAGCAATTTCAAAGTGGGTTCGCCAGGGTCCCTGCTTCGCGATAGCTGGAGCGACTTGCGGCAATTCCGGCAGATGCCCGACATCGACTTCCAAAGGCTCGACACCTACCGCAAAGACCGCCTTCGAGCTGCAATGCGCGGCTCTGACGTTGCCATGTGCGTGCTGGTGAGCCCCATTACCATTCGTTATGCGATTGATTATAACAGTTTCCCTTTGTTCCAGTCCCACATCCCGGTCACTTATCTCTTTTTGCCGCTCGAGGGGCCTATAACACTGCATCAGGGATATAGCCGCGGATCATCAGCCGACCGGGTGAGAACAGGAAGGCCGCTATCGTTTTTCGAGGGCGGGTACGAACTGCCAGAGGCCGCAAGGCTTTTTGCCGACGACATCGTGGAGTTCTTGAGCGAAATAGGTACCACCAGCCGCAAGGTGGCTGTGGAATACGTCAACCCGAGCATCACTCAGGCTCTGCTGCAGCGCGGGTTGGAGGTCATTGACGCGGTCGACGTCGTCGAAGGGGCTCGCGCCATCAAATCAGATGACGAAATCGCCTGCATCAGGTGGGCGTGTGCCGTGGCAGAGCATGGCATCGCGCGGATGCAAGAAAGCATGGGTCCCGGTGTGACGGAGGTGCAGCTTTGGGGCATCCTGAACTACACCAACCTGGC
>NZ_JBVVQF010000079.1:0-1123 GCF_055811815.1 Mesorhizobium sp. WSM4836 | reverse complement strand
CTGCGCCTTGAGGAGAGCGTTTGCGAGGATGATGAGCTTTCGCATCAATGCGGTGATGGCGACCTTTGCGGGTTTTCCTGCCGCCTTTAGCGCCTGGTATTTTGCCTTGAGGTCGGGGTTGAATCGCATGGCGACGAGGGCCGGCATGTAGAGGGCCTGGCGAACATTGGCCCGGCCGCCGCGAATGAAGGCGCGGCCGGTCCATGTGCCCGATTGACGGGCGACCGGAGCGAGGCCGGCGAGGCTTGCGGCCTGTGGCGGCTCGAGGGTCCCGAGTTCCGGCATGTCGATGATGAGTGCGCATGCGGTGGCATCCGAGACGCCGGGTATGCTGGTCAGAATGTCGAGGCGCTGGGCAAGGTCGGGATCGGCTTTGAGGAGCGTAAGGATCGTCTGATCGATATCGCCGAGTTGACGTTGGATCTGCTTCAGCCGCTCGTTGTTGTGGCGCCTGAGCAAGGCAAGGGTCAGGGTTTTGGCTCTGTTGCTGGCTGCGGTGCGATCCTTGATCAGAGCCGCACGGGCCAGGTGCAGGTCCTTGAGTTCATTGAGCAGTGCGCTGCCAAGCGGCCGCGCCGTCAAAGCCAGCACTGCCCCCATGCGCGCCAGCATGGCGGCGTCGCATCGGTCGGTCTTGGCCAGCTTGCCGGTCGCCTCCGCGAAGCGGCGCGCCTGGCGCGGATTGACCTTGACCAGTGGCAGTCCGGCCTCGGCGAGGCGGCGCTCAAACCCGCGATGGTAAGCTCCGGTCGGCTCGTAGACGATCCGGGTGACCCCGGAGCCGATCCAGCGCATCAGCGCCTTGTGGCCCTTGGCCGTGTTGTCGAAGCGGCGGCTCTCGCCGCTTGGGAAGCGATAGGCGTCCAGCGCCTCTTTCGAGATGTCGACGCCAATGGTAATGTCTGTCATCTTTTGCCGTGCCTCTGCTTGTCATGCGCAGCTCAAACTGCGCGTATCCGTTCAGGCCTTCGGGAAAAGACGAGGGTGATCAAACTTTAGCTCGGCCCTCAAATGGCCAGCGCGTCGACGATCCATCCCTCGCCGCTGACGAGAGAGCTGCTACTCTCTCCCAGCGGTTCATTCTCGCCTCTTGGCAATGAATGTCATAAGACAAGCGCGTCGC
>NZ_JBVVQF010000078.1:0-1177 GCF_055811815.1 Mesorhizobium sp. WSM4836 | reverse complement strand
ATGGCAAAAGGTAAATTCGAGCGCACTAAGCCTCATGTGAACATTGGCACGATTGGTCACGTTGACCATGGCAAGACGTCGCTGACGGCGGCGATCACCAAGTATTTTGGCGAATACAAGCGCTACGACCAGATCGATGCGGCGCCGGAAGAGAAGGCGCGCGGCATCACCATTTCGACGGCGCATGTCGAATACGAGACCGCCAACCGCCACTATGCCCATGTCGACTGCCCCGGCCACGCTGACTATGTGAAGAACATGATCACCGGTGCCGCGCAGATGGACGGCGCGATCCTGGTGGTCTCGGCCGCCGACGGCCCGATGCCGCAGACCCGCGAGCACATCCTTTTGGCCCGCCAGGTCGGCGTGCCCTCGATCGTGGTGTTCTTGAACAAGGTCGACCAGGTCGACGACGCCGAGCTGCTCGAGCTGGTCGAGCTCGAGGTGCGTGAGCTTTTGACCAAGAACGAGTTCCCCGGCGACGACATTCCGATCGTCAAGGGTTCGGCGCTTGCCGCACTTGAAGACAGCGACAAGAAGATCGGCGAGGATGCCATCCGCGAACTGATGGCTGCGGTCGATGCCTATATCCCGACGCCGGTTCGTCCGCTCGACAAGCCGTTCCTGATGCCGATCGAGGACGTGTTCTCGATCTCGGGCCGCGGCACGGTTGTGACCGGCCGCGTCGAGCGCGGCGTCGTCAAGGTCGGCGAGGAGCTGGAGATCGTCGGCATCCGCCCGACCACCAAGACGACCTGCACGGGGGTCGAGATGTTCCGCAAGCTGCTCGACCAGGGCCAGGCCGGCGACAACATCGGCGCGCTGCTGCGCGGCGTCGACCGTGAAGGCGTCGAGCGCGGCCAGGTCCTGGCCAAGCCCGGCACCGTCAAGCCGCACAAGAAGTTCGTTGCCGAAGCCTACATCCTGACCAAGGACGAGGGCGGCCGCCACACGCCGTTCTTCACCAACTACCGTCCGCAGTTCTATTTCCGCACGACGGACGTGACCGGCATCGTGTCGCTGCCGGAAGGCACCGAGATGGTGATGCCGGGCGACAACATCACCGTCGATGTCGAGCTGATCGTGCCGATCGCCATGGAAGAGAAGCTGCGCTTCGCCATCCGTGAAGGCGGCCGCACCGTCGGTGCCGGCATCGTCGTCACCATCAAAGAGTAAT
>NZ_JBVVQF010000077.1:0-1184 GCF_055811815.1 Mesorhizobium sp. WSM4836 | reverse complement strand
CATAGAAGGAAAGCCAAGCCATGCGCCAAGCAGCGCCCCGCTTTGCACTCGACCACATGGCGACGCCCGGACTTGACGTCAGGGCACTTTTCGCTTTTGCCCGTGACCAGGGCCTGACCGATGTCCAGATCCGCAGCCAACCGCGCAGCAATGCTATTGCACGCGGCATGCCGGCGGCGGACGTCCGGACTGCCGCCGCCGAAGCAGGCGTTGGGATTATTTCCATCAATGCCTTGCAGCGCTTCAATGAGTGGACACCCGCCCGCAAGACCGAGGCGAGCAAGCTCGCCGATTATGCGGCGGCCTGCGGAGCCAAGACGCTCATGCTGATGCCTGTCAACGACGGCTCCTGGCCCGCAAATGGCGAGCGCCGGGGCGATCTCCGCGTCGCCTTGAAGGCGCTCAAGCCGATCCTCCAGTCTCGCGGCCTGATCGGTCTCATTGAGCCGCTGGGCTTCCAGACCTGCTCGCTTCGATCGAAGAACGAAACGGCTAAGGCCATTGCCGCTATTGATGGCCAGTCGGTCTTCCGCCTCGTGCACGACACGTTCCACCACACGCTGGCCGGGGAGACGTTCTTCTCCTGCGACCTGACCGGTCTCGTGCACATTTCAAGAGTGAACGATCCAATCCACTGGATTCACCCGGATCGCGTCCTAGTCGGTTCCGACAATGGCAGCCAGATCCGGGCGCTGCTTGATGGCGGCTATGCAGGCCCATTCTCATTCGCGCCGTTTGTCGACGCAGCCCACCCGCTGGTCGATTTCGCAGGCGCACATGCCGCGAGCATCGATCTAATCCGGCAAGGGCTATTGACGCGAATGGCGGCGTGAGACGCGGGAGTAAATTAGGGGTGGCTGACACGGCTTTTGGCGTCCCGCGGAGAAGTCATTCGAGACGCCTCCTGTAACAATACCTCTCGCATCCAGATGCTTGCCGGATCACTGTTGTGAAGGGCGGGCCATTGGACGGCCTCGGTGAATGCAGGAAGCGGCAGCGGAAGTTCGACGATCCGCAGGGGCAAGGTTTTTTCGAAATATTTAACCAGCCGGAAGGGCATGGTCGCTATACGAGCTGTGCCTGAGACCATCGGCGGGATCATGCTAACAGCCTGCACGACGATCTCGACACGTCTCCTTAGACCATGCTCAAGCAAAAACTGTTCCTCGATGGAGGGCTTCAGC
>NZ_JBVVQF010000076.1:0-1256 GCF_055811815.1 Mesorhizobium sp. WSM4836 | reverse complement strand
GCCGAGCCGCTCTATCTCTTTGTTTTGACGCAATTCCGAACGGAAAACCGTTTCACACGTTCCCTGGAATTGCTCTAGCGCCAAGCGGAGCAGGAAAAATGACCCTGACCAATCGAGACATTGTCGAGCTGACGGCATGGCGCCGCAGGCTGCACCAGCATCCGGAAATCTCGAATGAGGAAGAGAAAACCGCGAGCGAGGTTGTCGACTTCCTCGCCGACACAGCGCCGGACAAGGTGCTGACCGGATTGGGCGGCCACGGTGTGGCGGCGGTATATGAAAGCGGCAAAGCCGGTCCGACAGTCCTGTTCCGGTCGGAACTCGATGCGCTGCCGATTTATGAGCTTTCAGGCGTTTCTCATTCGTCGCTCGTACCGGGAAAGTCGCATATGTGCGGCCATGACGGACATACCGCGATCCTCGCCGCACTTGGTCGCCAGTTCGGGCGCGAAAGGCCTGCCCGCGGCCGCGTCGTGCTGATGTTCCAGCCGGCGGAAGAGACCGGAAATGGCGCGGCCGGCGTCATCGCCGATCCGCGCTTTTCCGAGATCGCGCCGGATTTGGCCTTCTCGCTGCACAATATGCCCGGTGTGCCGTTCGGTGAGGTGCGTCTCAAACCCGGCGTGGTCAACTGTGCTTCACGCGGCATGCGAATATTGCTGGAGGGCAAGACCGCGCATTCGTCGATGCCCGAAACGGGTGTCTCGCCAATGATGGCGGTCAGCCAGCTGATGCCGGCACTGCCCGCGCTCGGGCGCGGAACCTTCGCTGACGACGATTTCAGTATGGCGACCGTCACCCATGCGGTGATGGGCGAAGCCGTGTTCGGCATTGCGCCGGGAAATGCTGAAGTGTGGGCGACGCTGCGCACAAGGCGCGATGAGCGCATGGCGGACCTGTGCGCCGCCGCGGAAGCGCTGGTGGAAAAGATCGCTGGAGAGCATCGGCTTTCGGCCCGCTACGACTATCACGAGATATTCGTTGCCAGCGTCAACGCCCCGGATGCCGTGGAACATCTGCAGCGCGCGCTCGACGAAGAAGGCGTGCCATGCACAGAGGAAGCCCTGCCGATGCGCGCTTCGGAAGATTTCGGCCTGTTCGGGCATAGCGCAGCGTCCGCCATGTTCTTCCTCGGCGCCGGCGAGCGGTACCCTGCGCTGCACAACCCCGACTATGACTTTCCAGACGACCTGATCCCGATCGGATCCAGAATATTCATGCGCACGGCTCGCAACCTTCTGGGCTGATTGGCTCCC
>NZ_JBVVQF010000075.1:0-1270 GCF_055811815.1 Mesorhizobium sp. WSM4836 | reverse complement strand
TGACCTGCCACTGAATTTTCATCCGGCTGCAGTTAGAGCCTCGGCGGGTTTTACGCCGTATGGCGCGGGTTGAGCAACGGGTGATCGGCGGAGCTGGTCGGGGTTGCGCAGCCGATCGTCCGTTGCGGTGAGATTGGCGGCATAGGCCGCAGGCGTGAGGTATCCGAGTGCCGAATGTGGTCGCGATCGGTTGTAGTCGTCTGCCCATTCGGCGATGGTTGTTCGGGCATGGTCGAGGCCGAGGAACAGGGTTTCGTTCAGCAACTCGTCCCGCATCCGCCCGTTGAAGCTTTCGCAGAAGCCGTTCTGCATCGGCTTGCCCGGCGCGATGAAGTGCCATTCCACCTGATGATCCTTCGACCAGGCGAGGATCGCGTTCGAGGTGAACTCGGTGCCGTGGTCAGAGACGATCATGCCCGGCTTGCCGCGCCGGGCGATCAGTTCCGTCAGTTCACGCGCCACCCGGCGGCCGGAGATCGAGGTGTCCGGGATCGCAGCCAAACATTCGCGCGTCACGTCGTCGACGATGTTGAGGACGCGGAAGCGCCGGCCGCAGCCGAACTGGTCATGCACGAAATCCAGCGACCAGCGCGCGTTCGGCTTCGCCTGGACCCGGATCGGTGCCCGCGTTCCTACCGCTCGGCGCCTGGAGCGTCGCTTGCGCACGGCCAGTCCTTCTTCGCGGTATAGCCGGTAGATGCGGTTGATACCCGATGCCTCGCCTTCGCGCCTGAGCAGAATGAACAGCCGCCGATAGCCGAAGCGCCGGCGCTCGTTGGCCAGGTCGCGTAGCCGGCCGCGCAGTGCCGCCTCAGGTGGGCGACAAGAACGATACCGGATCATCTTGCGATCAGCGCCCACAAAGGAACAGGCCCGCCGCTCCGACAGGCCCATCGTGGCCTGCAGATGCGCGACGGCTTCGCGCTTGGCGGCGGGCCCTACCATTTTTTTGAAAGAAGCTCGCGCAGTGCCGACGCTTCGAGCATCTGGTCGGCGAGCAGCTTCTTCAGCTTCGCGTTCTCGTCTTCCAAGGCTTTCAGCCGTTTGGCATCGGAGACGTCCATCCCGCCATACTTCGCCTTCCAGTTATACAGCGTCGCCTCGGAGATCCCATGCTTGCGCGCCAGATCGCCCGCCTTTGCTCCCGCCTCGTGCTCACGCAGAACCGCGATGATCTGCTCTTCCGTAAACCGCTTTCTCTTCATCAGTCCGTCCTTCAATCGAGGCCGGACTCTAATCTCAGATGGAGGAAATTACCCGTGGCAGGTCA
>NZ_JBVVQF010000074.1:0-1298 GCF_055811815.1 Mesorhizobium sp. WSM4836 | reverse complement strand
GGGACTGTCAGGAATTCTGTGCGCGAGGCCGGTTTCGTCATTGGCTGACGAACCTTTCGCCGAACACGACGGCGAACTGGGTCCTGGCCTCGAACCATTCGCGCGGCGGTCGTTTCCATTCCTCGGCCGCATGGTTCAAAACAAGATATAGCAGCTTCATGGCCGCATCGTCACTCGGGAAGTGTCCCCTGGTGCGAACGGCGCGGCGCAGCTTCGAGTTCAGCGCCTCAATGGCGTTGGTGGTGTAGATGATGCGGCGCACGCTTTCAGGGAAGGCGAAGAATGGCACAACGTGCTGCCAGTTGCGCCGCCAACTCTGCGCGATCGCCGGATATCTCTGGCCCCAATAGCCGGCGTCGAACGCATCGAGTGCGGCCAGGCCGGCTTCTGCGTCCTTGGCCCGGTAGATCGCGCGCAGCGCCGGCACGACGGGCTTGCGGTCCTTCCACGACACGAACTCGAACGAATGACGGATCAGATGCACGATACAGGTCTGGACCACGGTCTGCGGGAAGACGGCGTTGATCGCCTCGGGGAAGCCCTTCAGCCCGTCGACGACGGCGATCAGGATGTCGCCGGTGCCACGGTTCTTCAGTTCGTTCATGACGCGCAGCCAGAACTTGGCGCCCTCGGTCTGCTCGATCCAGATGCCGAGAATCTCCTTGGTGCCATCGGGCAGGATGCCGAGCGCGATGTAGATGGCCTTGTTGCGGACGAAGCCTTCGTCCCTGATCTTGACCCGGATGGCATCGAAGAAGACCAGTGGATAGCAGATGTCGAGCGGCCGGTTCTGCCATTCGGCCACTTCGTCCAGGACGGCGTCGGTGATGGCCGAGATCAGGTCCGGCGACACCTCGATGCCATAGAGCTCTTCGAGGTGGCCGCGGATCTCGCGAACCGTCATGCCGCGCGCGTACATGGAGATGATCTTGTCGTCGAAGTCCGGAAATCGGCGCTGGTATTTGGCAATCAACTTCGGATCGAATGTTCCGGCCCGGTCGCGGGGGATCGAAAGCGTCATCTTTGACGTGCCCGTCAGAACCGACTTCTTCGAATGGCCGTTGCGGCGATTGGCGTTGCCGGCGCCGCCTTCATCTTCAAGGTGCTCGTCCAGTTCGGCGTTCAGTATCCGCTCCGAAAGCGCCTTCTTCAGATCGTCGAGCAGCCCGTCTCTGGCGAAAATCTCATTCGGATCGCGACCCGCAAGCAGTTGGTCCAGAAGTTCCTTCTCGATAGCCATGTGATGATTCTCTCCTTTTCATCATCATGGCCTCGCGCACAGAATTCCTGACAGTCCC
>NZ_JBVVQF010000073.1:0-1365 GCF_055811815.1 Mesorhizobium sp. WSM4836 | reverse complement strand
CTAGGTCGTGAACTCATAAACGTGGAAATGAGCTCGAGGGGGTGGATTGTGGACATTGTTGAGAGCCAATAGACTTCCCCGATGCCGTCTCTTTGCAAATTCACCCTGAGCCTCGGTTTCGCGCTTGCCCTTCTCGCATCGAGCGGAGGCTACGCTGATGCCGCGAGCGCTTGCCAGACCGTCAGCCAGGCATCTGAACGCAGCAAGCTGCAACAGCTTCTGTCATCGAACGGCGTCTCTAAGAGCGAGCGGGCCTTTTTGTTGGCTGGTGCAGAACAGCGACTAATGGACATGCAATCTCGCACTCTCAACGCGCGTGGCGCTCAATGCGGGATCAAAGCAGTTCGAGCCCACATCCTCGGGTGCATGAACAGCACACTTCCCTCCGCTCTCCGCACAACTCCACCGGACAGAAAGTCCAGCAAAGCGCTTTGGGGCCGAGCAGGACTCTCGGCCCGCGGCGGAGTGTTTATCGGAATGTTTCACGCGTGCCGTGGAGGCGCTATGGATACCTTCCTGTCCAAGTGACTGAGCACAGTGAGGTCGTTCTCCGACTGGCCCTTTCATATAGCGCCGAATTTTGATTCAGACTAAGCATGAGCCGATATGACCTGACCGATTTCGAATGGCGAGTGATCGAGCCGCTGTTGCCCAACAAGCCGCGAGGGGTACCGCGCGTAGACGACCGCCGCGTGCTGAACGGCATTTTCTGGGTGCTTCGATCCGGTGCGCCATGGCGCGATTTGCCAGAGCGATACGGCCCACGCACCACCTGCTACAACCGCTTTGTCCGATGGCGGAAAGCAGGTGTGTGGGACCGCCTCATGGATGCGATTACCAATGCCCATGAGGGCAAAGTCCAGATGATCGATACGTCAATCGTTCGCGTCCACCAGCAGGGTGCGACGGCAAAAAGGGGGATCAAGATCATTGTCTCGGCCGTTCCCGAGGCGGGCTGACAACAAAAATCCATGCTCTTGTCGACGCCAAAGGGAGGCCGATCAAGCTGATGCTCACGGCAGGCCAGAAGAGCGACATCGCCTCCGCAGTGGACTTGATCAAGGATTTGCCCGAGGGTGCCATGCTGCTCGCCGACAAGGGTTATGATGCCAACGCCTTACGCACTGTCATCACCGAGCGAAAGGCATGGGCCAACATCCCGCCCAAGGCCAACCGCAAGGACCCGATCTGCTTCAGTCGCTTCCTCTACAAGGCGCGCAATCTCGTCGAACGCTTCTTCAACAAAGCCAAGCAGTTCCGCCGCATCGCAACCCGATACGACAAGCTTGCAGAGAACTACCTCGCTGCCCTCAAACTTGTGGCAATTCGCATCTGGCTACGCGGTAATGAGTCTACGTCCTAGTA
>NZ_JBVVQF010000072.1:0-1379 GCF_055811815.1 Mesorhizobium sp. WSM4836 | reverse complement strand
GGATCGACGGGAGCTTTTCGATATTCCGGCTGATGAGGACAGCCTGATCCGACACTATTCATTGTCCGCGGCTGATCGCCTCCAGATCGACCTGCGCAGGCGCGAGCACAATAAGCTCGGCTTCGCTGTTCAGCTTTGCGTGATGCGACATCCAGGTCGGGTGCTGGCGGCAGGCGAAATTCCGCCCGGCGCGATGCTGAAATATGTCGCCGACCAGATCGGCGCCGATCCCACTGTGTTCACAACCTATGCCCGCCGGGAAGAAACGCGTCGCGATCACATTGCGCGCCTGATGATCTGCCTCGGCGTCAGAAGCGCGACAGCTCAGGATCGTCGCGCCGCGCTGTTGACGACAGTGGAGGCGGCCGCGATGTCCGACAGCGGCGCTTCGATTGTGAATGCCATCGTTGCCACGCTGCGAGAACGCGGAGCACTGTTGCCCGCGGCAGAGATCATCGAGCGAATGGGTCTTGCGGCTCGTGCCATAGCTCGCCGCCGCGCGGAGGAAGCGCTTATCGAAGGGTCTGGCCCCTGAGAAGCTGCAGGCGCTCGACAAGCTGCTCGAGGTTGACGCGGCGATCACTCAGACCCGCTTCCATTGGTTGCGGTCGGCGCCGGAAGCGCCCGCGGCTTCAAATCTGATAGGACTGACCGAGCGGATTGCATTCCTGCGCACGCTTGGAATCGATCCCGGTTTACGGGCGCGCGTGGCTCCCGGGCGGTGGGACCAGATGGTCCGTGAGGGCAATTCCACGCCGGCGTGGCTAGCCAACGACTTCAACGCGAGCCGTCGTCACGCCCTGATCGTCGCGCAGGTGATCAAGCTCGGCGAGAAGCTAACCGATGACGCCGTGACGATGTTCATCAAGCTGATCGGACGGCTGTTCTCCCAGGCGCACAGCCGCAAGAAACGGCGGCACATGGACCATCGGACAGATACCTCCAAGGCCCTGCGTCTTTTCCTCGATACGATATCGGCGCTGCAATCGGCCAACGATAGGGGTCAGGACGCACTTGAGGTGGTCGACCAGAAGCTCGGTTGGCACCGGCTGCTTCGGATGAAGCCGGAGCTTGCAGCAATGGTCGAGGAAAATGAGGCATCCCCGCTGGTCTTGGCGGCCGAGCAGCATAGTGGCGTCATCAAATATGCGTCGGCGTTCCTGGCGACCTTTGCGTTCCGTTCAGCGCGCCGCCACGACTCCTTGCTCACAGCCATTGCGATGCTCCGAAGGCTTCATTCGGAGGGACGGGGTGCACTGCCCGAGCGTGTTCCGGCCAGCCATCTCAGTCCAACCGATCGGAAACTGATCTTTGGGCAGCAGAAGCCTGATCGCCGGCTCTATGAGATCGCCACGCTCGCCGCATTGCGCGAGCGCCTT
>NZ_JBVVQF010000071.1:0-1506 GCF_055811815.1 Mesorhizobium sp. WSM4836 | reverse complement strand
TCACCCTTTGCAAGCCCGTGAGGTTTCCAGTGACCGAAGCTCAGACCCGCTATCGCCTGACCGGCATGGACTGTGCGTCCTGCGCGTCCAAGATCGAGACGGCTGCGCGTCGCATTGACGGTGTTGATGATGTCAACGTCTCAGTGGCGGCCGGTACGATGACCGTGCAACACCGCAACGACAGTGACCTTCCAGCTCTGGAGAGGTCAGTCCGAGGGTTGGGGTACGGTATCACGCTGGCCACACGCAGTGCGACCGACAGCGAGATCAATGATCGCCCTGAACATGCTGAAGGCTCGCTTAGCGACCACGGGGCGGAAGTCGACGGTCCTTGGTGGAGATCCAGAAAGGGACTGCTGACGATTGCCAGCGGCGTTGCGCTCGTCGGGGCCTACGGGATCGGTAGGGCACTGCCTCAGGTCGAAGCGTGGGCATTCATTGCGGCGATGCTCATCGGGCTCATACCGATAGCATGGCGGGCCTTGATGGCGGCGCTGAACGGGTCGGTGTTCACAATCGAACTACTCATGACCATTGCTGCAGTCGGCGCCGTGATCATTGGGGCGACAGAAGAGGTCGCGACTGTTGTCTTCCTGTTTCTGGTCGGCGAGTTGCTTGAAGGCGTCGCTGCCGGACGTGCCAGGGCGAGCATCAAAAGTCTCACGGCGCTGGTTCCAAAGACCGCTCTGGTCGAGCGGGACGGCAAGACCGAAGAGACTGCCGTCGATCAACTTGAAGTCGGCTCGACCGTCCTCGTGCGGCCCGGCGAGCGCATCCCAGCGGACGGCACTATTGTCGAGGGCGAAAGCGCGATCGATGAGGCTCCGGTGACCGGCGAAAGCACGCCTGTCCGCAAATGTGCCGGGGAAAGCGTCTTCGCCGGTACGATCAGCACCGAAGCTGTATTGCGGGTCAAAGTCACGTCGGCCGCGGCTGACAACACCATCGCGCGCGTTGTTCGCCTTGTCGAGGAGGCGCAGGAGAGCAAGGCACCGACGGAGCGCTTCATAGTCCGGTTCTCACGCTACTACACGCCGGGCGTAGTGGTCATTGGAGCCTTGATCGCGGTGATGCCGCCGCTCTTGTGGGCCGCTGATCCGAAGGAATGGGTCTACAAGGGGTTAGCCATTCTCCTCATCGGCTGCCCGTGTGCGCTGGTCATCTCCACCCCAGCGGCCATCGCCGCCGCGCTTTCGGCAGGGGCACGACGCGGCCTCCTCATCAAGGGCGGTGGCATTCTCGAAATGCTGGGCTCGATCACCGCAATGGCCCTCGACAAAACCGGGACGTTGACAGAAGGCAAGCCCAAGGTGACGGACGTTGTCCCCATTGATCGCAGCGAACGCGACGTGCTGTCCACGGCCGCCGCCTTGGAGACTGGTTCGACCCACCCGCTTGCAATGGCGATCCTCGACAGGGCAAAGGCCGACAAAGTGCCTGTGCCGCCTGCGTCGGAGGCAGCGGCAATCGGAGGCAAAGGTGTAGTCGGCAAAGTTGGCGGAAAGA
>NZ_JBVVQF010000070.1:0-1545 GCF_055811815.1 Mesorhizobium sp. WSM4836 | reverse complement strand
TGGCGGATATCGTTGAAAAAGTCGGCCGCGTCTCGGCCACGACATCGACTGATGTCAGGCCGTGAGCAGACGTCTTCCGCCTCATGCCGGTTTCGGCATCGGCACCGCAATCAGCTTGGCGAGTTTCCGGAGGTTCTGGGCAGTGGCTGCCAGATGGAACTCGTCTCGAGCACCGTTTGGTCCTCGTAGTCGCAAGCGATCCAGCTTCAGGATGCGCTTGAGGTGGGCAAACAGCATCTCGACCTTCTTCCTCTCGCGACGCGAGGTGACATAGGCGTCGGTGGCGGCAATATCGCGGGCCATGTCCCGCGCACCCTCGTGGATAGAGCGTAGGATCTTGCGGGCTGGACCGTTCGGACAGCATCGAGGCTTGAGGGCGCAGACGTCGCAGTCGAGCTTGCTGGCGCGGTAGCGCATGAAGCCCTCGTCGTCGACACCGTCGCGGGGTGAAGCGAACCGCCGACGATACTGCCTGAGCTCCTTGCCGCCTGGACAGGTGTAGAGATCGCGCTCGCGATCATAGCTGAACTCTGCCCGCTCGAAGGTCCCATCGCGACGCTCCGACTTGTCGAAGACCGGGATATGCGGCTCGATGCCGCGCTCGTGCACCAACCAGCCCAACATCTCGGCCGAGCCGTACGCGCTGTCGGCGGCCAGGCGTTCCGGATAGAGGCCGAAGCGATCCTGGGCGCGATCGATCATGGTGCGTGCCGCGCCGACTTCCGCCTGGCGTATGGCCCGGCTTGCCTCGACGTCCACGATGACGGCGTGATCCAGGTCGATCAGATAGTTGGTGGCGTAGGCGAAGAAGGCATGCCCCTTCATCGCTCCCGTCCACTGAGCCGCCGGGTCGGACCTCGATATGAACTTCGGCTTCACCTCGCTCGCTGCACCCCACGGGGCATCGTCCAACGTGTCGAGATACTCCTGTACCGAGCGGCGCGTTGCCGCCATCGTCTCCCAGTCGACCTGCTCCGATCCCTCGGCAGAGCGCTGCTTGTTCGCGTCCGCCCTGATGAGGCTGGCATCGACGGCGAAGCCCTCGTTGCCGACGAGACCTTCTTCGATGCAACGGCGCACCGTCGTCTCGAAGAGTTCGCGCAGCAGATCGCTGTCGCGAAAGCGGCCGTGCCGGTTCTTCGAGAAGGTGGAATGATCGGGGACATCACCCTCCAGGCCAAGCCGGCAAAACCAGCGATAGGCGAGATTCAGATGCACTTCCTCGCAAAGCCGGCGCTCGGAACGGATGCCGAAGCAGTAGCCGACGATTAGCATCCGGATCATCAGTTCCGGATCAATCGAGGGCCTACCGATCTCGCTGTAGAACGGGCGCAGATGCGAGCGCAGCCCCGACAGGTCGACGAAGCGGTCGATCGAGCGCAACAGATGGTCAGCAGGGACGTGACGCTCGATGCTGAACTCGTAGAACAGCGCCTCCTGCATCACCGTCGGTTCGCCCATCATCGACTCAATCTCCTTTACCAAGGAGATTGAATCAGTGCTTCAGAGCTGCTTCAAGCCGGAGTTTTTCAACACAATCGGCGC
>NZ_JBVVQF010000069.1:0-1678 GCF_055811815.1 Mesorhizobium sp. WSM4836 | reverse complement strand
TTGAGGCAATCATAGGGCTCGAGCCCGATTGACTTCAGCTGTGACCTTATGCCGTCCATGCGGCTCGGATCGACACCGGATTCGATGATCGACGAGACAAAGGCGGTGAAGCCCGGAGGCGACCAGCCATCCTCCTGGAAGCGTTCCGGATGAATGAAGGACAGGCCTTTGAAAGCGTGGTCGCGCTCGACCGGGCCGTGCATGTGGACGCCGCAGCCGGTGCAGGCATGGCGCAGGATCAGCGCGCTCGGGTCGACGACCTTCAGCTTGTCGCCGTTTTCGGTCACCGTCACGTCGTTTGTACCGGCAACCGCCACGACCGAGAACAGTGCGCCTTCCGGCTTCCAGCATTTGGTGCAGCCGCAGGCATGGTTGTGGGCGATCTGGCTCTTGACCTTCACCTTGACCGGGTTGCTGGTGCAGGCGCAGACCAGCGTCCCGCCGGCAAAGTCGGGCTTTTCCCGGGGCAGTCCATTGTCGATTTTAGGATGCAGTTTTTCCGGCATTTTTGTCTCCTCCCTTGTTGAACATCTGCATTTCTTCGGCCGCTGGCTGGTAGCCGGCGGCTTTCTCCTCCTCAGTAAACCACCACGCTCCTGATCGACTTGCCTTCATGCATCAGGTCAAAGCCCTTGTTGATGTCCTCGAGCTTCAGCGTGTGGGTGATCATAGGATCGATCTCGATCTTGCCGGCCATGTACCAGTCGACGATTTTCGGCACGTCGGTGCGGCCGCGCGCGCCGCCGAAGGCGGTGCCCATCCAGGTGCGGCCGGTGACCAGCTGGAACGGCCGCGTCGAGATCTCCTGGCCGGCGCCGGCAACGCCGATGATGACCGACTTGCCCCAGCCGCGATGCGAGGCTTCAAGCGCCTGCCGCATGACTTTGGTGTTGCCGGTGCAGTCGAAGGTGTAGTCGGCGCCGCCGATCTGGTCGGCGCCGCGCTTGGTCATGTTGACGAGATGAGCCACGACATCGCCGTCGATCTCCTTCGGATTGACGAAATGCGTCATGCCGAATTTCTCGCCCCATTGCTTCTTGTCGTTGTTCAGGTCGACGCCGATGATCATGTCGGCGCCGGCAAGGCGCAGGCCCTGAATGACGTTGAGGCCGATGCCGCCGAGGCCGAAGACGACCGCCGTCGCGCCTTGCTCGACCTTGGCCGTGTTGATGACAGCACCGATGCCGGTGGTGACGCCGCAGCCGATGTAGCAGATCTTGTCGAACGGCGCGTCGGCATTGACCTTGGCCACCGCGATCTCGGGCAGCACGGTGAAGTTGGAGAAGGTCGAGCAGCCCATATAGTGGAACAGCCTGTCCTTGCCGATCGAGAAGCGCGAGGTGCCGTCCGGCATCAGGCCCTGTCCCTGCGTGGCGCGGATGGCGGTGCACAGATTGGTCTTGCGCGACAGGCAGGACGGGCACTGCCGGCATTCCGGCGTATAGAGCGGGATGACGTGGTCGCCCTTCTTGACTGAGGTGACGCCCTTGCCGACGTCGACGACGATGCCGGCGCCCTCATGGCCGAGGATCGCCGGAAACAGGCCTTCCGGGTCGGCGCCCGACAGTGTGAACTCGTCGGTGTGGCAGATGCCGGTTGCCTTGATCTCGACCAGCACCTCGCCATCGCGGGGACCTTCGAGGTCGACCTCCATGATCTCCAGCGGCTTTCCGGCGGC
>NZ_JBVVQF010000068.1:0-2075 GCF_055811815.1 Mesorhizobium sp. WSM4836 | reverse complement strand
GGCCGAGCCACCGGCGCCGGGCGTGGTGAACTGGATGCCGTTGTCGGTGAGTACAGTGTGGATCTTGTAGGGGACTGCGGCGATCAGCCGGAGCAGAAACTCTTTAGAGACGGCGGTGGTGGCCTTCTCGTGCAGTTCGACGAAGGCGAACTTCGAGGTGCAATCGATGGCGACGAACATGTTCAGCTTGCCCTGTTCGGTGCGCACCTCGGCGATGTCGATGTGGAAGTAGCCAATCGGGTAGCTCTTGAATTTCTTCTTCGCCGGCTTGTCGCCTTCTACGTCCGGCAGGCGGCTGATGCCGTGGCGCTGCAGGCAGCGGTGCAGTGACGAGCGCGTGAGGTGTGGGAGCGTCGGTTGTAAGGCATAGAGGCAGTCATCGAGCGGCAACAGAGTGTAGCGCCGGAAGGCAACGATGACGGCTTCCTCCTCGAGAGAGAGCACAGTCGATCTCGGCTCTCTCGGACCGGTCGGCAGATCGGCCACCGAGGTCCGCTCTCGCCATTTGGCGACGGTCTTCTGGTTGATTCCGTAGCGTTTGGCGAGGCCCCTCAGGCTCTCTTGATGGGGTGGACGGCGCCCGCAACGGCATCATCCTCGTGAGAGGCGTGCCAAGATGGCTGCTGTCGAGCACTCATCTGAAGGAGCACCGTCCATGGAAAAGACTGACATCGAACTCAATGCTGTAGCCACCGTCGGCCTCGATCTGGCCAAGCATGTCTTCCAGGTCCACGCTGTCGACGCTGCCGGCCGTGTCGTCATGTCTCGTGCGCTGCGGCGCAAAGATGTGCTGGCATTCTTCGAGCGTCTACCGTCGTGCCTGATCGGCATGGAAGCATGCGGCTCGGCTCATCATTGGGCTCGCGAACTGGCAAGTCTTGGCCATGACGTGCGGCTGATGCCGCCAGCGTATGTGAAGGCCTATGTGCGTCGCCAGAAGAACGACGCCGCTGATGCAGCGGCCATCTGCGAGGCGGTGACGCGGCCCTCCATGCGCTTTGTGCCGGTGCGATCGGTCGAGAACCAGGCTGCGCTCATGCATCATAAGGTGCGCGAACTTTTGGTGGCACAGCGTACGCAACTGCTCAATGCCCTGCGCAGCCATCTGTCCGAGATCGGGATCATCGCCGCGCAGGGACCGAACAATGCTCGTGCTCTGGCGGTTCTCATCATGGAAAGCAACGACATGATCCCGGCGATCGTACGCTCGGCGCTGTTGCCTGTCGTGCGTCGGCTGAACGAACTCGATCATGAGATCGGACAAAGCGATCAGGCCATTCTGGCTCTCGCCAGAGCCGATGAGACCGCGCGCCGTCTGATGAGCGTTCCCGGCATCGGTCCCGTCACCGCCTCTGCGCTTGCCGCAAGTATCCAGGATATCTCCGCCTTCTCGGGCCCGCGTGAGTTCGCGGCCTTCCTCGGGCTAACGCCCCGGCAAAGTTCATCAGGCGGCAAGGAGCGGCTGGGGCGAGTTTCCAAGATGGGAAACCGATATCTGCGCAAGCTGCTCGTTGTCGGCGCTCACGCGGTCCTCTTCCATCGCAAACGTTGCAGCGATGCGTTGAGAAGCTGGGCCGATCGCCTGATGGAGACCAAGCCGTTCAAGCTTGTCGCCGTGGCGATCGCCAACAAGCTCGCCCGGATCGCCTTCGCGCTCATGCGTGATGACGCACGCTATGCCGCTACGGCGTAACGGAAAAAACGGCTAAGGCTGCGGTCCAGAATCGAGGGTGACAATGACGTGATGGGAACAGACGAGGACATATCCCGAAAGCCTGCAACGTAGTCGGAGCTTCGAGCTCGTTCTCTTGATCAGGCCAAAGGATCAGCGGACACCATCAGGGCCAGCGGTCACAGTACTGCAACAACAGGCCGGAGACATGACCGCACCCGCGAACGTCCCATTGCCGAAAACAAACCCTTGATCGGCGGGCGCCGTCCAGACATGACTATGCTGTATCGCTCGACGGACCGCCTCTGTCGTCGTGGCGTTCCCATGAAGAACCTGGCCCATAGCGCATCCCTTGATTCGGAGGACAAGGATGCCCCATCAAAGCCTGGGATCAAACATCTAG
>NZ_JBVVQF010000067.1:0-2259 GCF_055811815.1 Mesorhizobium sp. WSM4836 | reverse complement strand
ACTGGACGCGACCACCGTGGTGACACCCGTCATGGCGCAGCAGAACAACGGTGTTGATTGCGGCGTCTTCGTGGTGGGCGGCACGCGCGCGCTGGTTCGGAGATTGGCGAACCAAGAGTGGCCGGAACGGCAGCGGCCGCTGCACCTCGACGACCTCGTTGCCGACCGGCAGGCGCTGCAAAACCGACTGAGGCAGGGCCGCTTGCCGCACGAGCTTGCCGCAATCCCCGCGGAAGCTTTTGCAGCAGCCGGGTCGCAACAAGCCGTGTTGCAAGAGCAGCAAGCCCGACAAGTCGCGCCAGCGCCGTTTGACCAGCACTTGAGCAAGTCGCCCGAGGCGCAGGACGAGCTGACGAGTACACCTGACAGGAGCAACACCGGGGGCGTCATCATAAACACTGAACACTACACAGCGCTGTTGAGACCGGCGAAGAGGCAGAGGACTGAGAATCCGCAAAGCCTCGCCGTGGGACGGCAGCCGAGCGAAGCAACCACAACGTCCATCAGGCAAGCCTCCGATCAAGCCCGAGCGGACCTGATGGCTTCCTTCAGAAGCAGAGAGCGCTCCGACGCGGGGCGTTGAGGTCGATTGCGGATGAAGCAGAACAGCTCTTTTGGCGACGGAGAGGCTGATGCGATCCCCGGACCGGTAGCTCTCGCCGTAATTGATGAGGCTGGCATTGTTGGAAGGCGATTGTAGGCTTGGGACTCGCCGATCCCCAGTCAGGCGGCGCTGAGACGGATCGCCGACCTCAATAGGGGTCAGAACAAGAGCTGTGCAGAATCGTACGCAGCCTTTATCAACCAAAGGCAGCTACGGTAGATTTGATGATGATTCCTCCACCCAGGCTTCGGCGCATCTGACGCCCCGTGGCGGCGCGAAAGACAGTCGGCAGTTGCAGCGCTGGCGGCACCCGTGACCAGAGAGTTCGCATGATTTCCCGGTCGTGCCGAGTTTTGCGAACGGCGCTTCCCGACACGATGCGCTGAGACCAGCGGAAGCCGATTTCATGGAAATACAGGTCGGCATGTTGCGGGCTGATATGGTGAAAGACGCCGGCGATCGTCCGCCGGACCCGGGAATTGAAACCCTCCACCGAATTGACGTGAACAGTGTCGCGAACATACTCACCACTGGAATGCTTCACGGTCTCGTGCTTGGCAAAGCTCTCACCAATGGCCATGAATGCTTTCCACTCGTCGCTCATCAAATGAGCTCTCGATTCGATCTGCGCTTCAATGACGCGTTCGCTTGCTCGCGCTGAGAGACCGGTCACGACCGCGGCACGTGCGTCACCGGCCGGAGCGCCAGGCGTGATGTCGGTCGGCCGCTGCACCATGGCCATGACCGGCGCCTTCTCTGTATTCGCCTGACCTTTCCGGCCCCGTCCCGGAGGTGGGTCATCCGGCCGCTTTCGGGGACTTCCCCCGAGATGGAAATGGTCGATCTCAACCGTGCCGTCGAGCATGTTTTCCCGCGCCACCATCAGCCGAAGTGCGTGACCCATCCGCCAGGCCGTCGGCTGGCTCACTCCAAGGATCTCGGCGAGCCGTACCGAGGACAAGCCCTTGTCAGACTGGAGCATCAGCCACATGGCTTTCAGCCAAACGCGCAAGGGCAGCTTGGTCGAGTGCAGCGGAGTATGGGTCGTCACCGTGAACTGGAACCGGCAATCGCCATTGGAACATTGATAGAGACCCGGTCGCGCACGCCGCTTGCCTGTATCGCGGTCAGCAAGCGCGATCGAGCGTTTGTAACCACAGGCGGGGCAGATCCTGCCGTCCGGCCACACCATGCCTTCCAGGAGCCGCCGGCAATGCTCTTCATCCCGGAAAGCCACGATCATTTCTTCAACGGTCCGAATGTTGGAAAGGGCAAGCATCGATTCAAGGCATTCTCATCTCCTTCGGATCAGGTCAAAGAATCCCATGAAACACCGCGTACTGCAAGGGGATTGCTGTCTCTGCTTGATAAAGGCCTCGTACGCTAAGAACGAACGAAGCGTGAACCGGGTTTGCTTATGTCTCGCGATTTCCGGGGCGCGCCGTCTGATCCCAGTGGAAAACCGTGGAAGCAGGATAGCTGCTGTTTCCACATCCAGTCTGCTCGGCAACATTCAGCGGCAGTTGGTGTTGTGTGCGGAGTTTGAGCAGTGGCCAGGCGCAAGATTCTCGGGGCTCAGGATCGACGGGAGCTTTTCGATATTCCGGCTGATGAGGACAGCCTGATCCGACACTATTCATTGTCCGCGGCTGATC
>NZ_JBVVQF010000066.1:0-2495 GCF_055811815.1 Mesorhizobium sp. WSM4836 | reverse complement strand
TCCTCGCAAACGCTCTCCTCAAGGCGCAGAGAAAATGGGCCCCTAAAACCCCTTGATCAAAACGGATACTTTAGGCCTTGGCGTCGTCGATCGGCTTGGGGCCAAGGAAGAACGCCGCCAGTGCCGCAAGCAACGTCGCCGCCGCGCAATAGGCGAAGGCGCTGGCAACGCCCGTATTGTCGACCAGCAGGCCGCCGAAGACGGCGCCCAACGCGATGGCGACCTGGAATGTCATAACCATCAGCCCGCCGGCGCTTTCCGCCTGATCGGGGGCGGCCCGCACCAGCCAGGTCTGCAGCCCGACTGGGACAGCGCCGAAGGCAAAGCCCCAGCTGGCGACTGCTATTGCAGCCACCACGGGTGAGCCTCCGACCACCAGCAGCAGGAGCGCCGAAAACGCGATCAGCAGAGGCGCCAGGCTGACGGCTGCCTTGAGGCTGCGCTCGGCAATGAAGCCGCCGGCAAAATTGCCGAAGAAGCCACCAATGCCGTAGGCGAGCAGCACAAGCGAGATCGTCTCGATGTCCAGCGCGGGAACCTTTTCGAGAAACGGGCGGACATAGGTGAAACCGGCAAAGTGTCCCGAGGCGACCAGCAGCACCACCAGCAGTGCCACCCTGATCATCGGCCGCTTCATGACCTCCAGCAGCGTGCCAAAACCTGCCGTACCTGCCGGCGGCAGCTTCGGAATGGTAGCCACCTGCACCAGCAGCGCCAGCGCGCCGACCACGGCGGCGATCATGAACGCCGTCCGCCATCCCCAGATGTCGCCGACATAGGCGCCGACCGGAGCCGCACAGACCGTCGCCACCGAGACGCCGGTGAGGATGATCGACATGGCGCGCGGCATCAGCCGCATCGGAACGAGCCGCATCGCCATGGCTGCCGACATCGACCAGAAGCCGCCAAGACTGATCCCGAGCATGATGCGGGCGATCAGAAGAACGGGAAGCGACGATGCAAACGCGGCTACCAGGTTTGATAGCACAAGCAGCACCGTCAGCGCCCACATGACCAGCCTGCGGTCCAGCCGCTTGGTGACAATGGCCATGGTCGGCGCCGCAACCGCCCCAATGACGGCGGTGGCCGTTACCGCCTGTCCGGCGGCGCCTTCGGTAATGCCGAGATCCTGCGCAAGCGGCGTCAGCAGGCTGGCCGGCAGAAATTCCGCCGTCACCAGGCCGAAGACTCCGAGCGCCAGGGACACCACCGCCCCCCACGCGGGCTCGGATCGTTCGCCGGTTTCCGATGGGTCGAGAACGGCGTCCATGACGCCTGTCGCGGGTTCGGTCATGAGGGATCTCCGGTCTGTTGCAGCGCAGCATCTGGCTGCAGTGCAACATAGGGAGTGACTGGCTGGAGTTTCCATGCTAGAAACACCATTATGCTTGACCGTTCGTCCAAAATTCCAATCACCGGCGATCCGCTGACAGACATATTGCGCGGATTGCGTCTCGAAGGCGTCGATTACGGCCGTTGCGAGATGAAGGAACCCTGGGGCATCCATTTTCCGGCTCAGCCGGCGGCACGGTTTCATTTCATCGGTCGCAAAGGCTGCTGGTTGCTGCAGCCGTCCGGCGACTGGGTCGAGTTCAAAGCGGGCGACGCTGCCTTGCTGCCGCGCGGTTCAGCCCACACGCTGGCGAGTGAGCCGGGTATCGAGGCGGCGCCGGTCCACGGCTATGAGGTCGAGGAAATTTGCAAGAATGTCTATTGCATGTCGAATGAGGGCGTGCCCGGCTGCCGTCCGGGGACCTTGCTGTTTTTCGGCAGCATGTATTTCAATCTCGACGGCTTGCACCCCTTGCTCGGCATGATGCCGGACGTGATGCGCGCGCATGAGTTGGAAGCCTATGAGCCAGGCATCCCGCATTTGCTGGAAGCGATGGCCCGCGAGGTCACGATGGAGCGCGTCGGCTCCGGCGGCATCCTGGCGCGGCTGGCCGATGTGCTCGCCGCGACCGTCATCCGCTCATGGGTCGAGCGCGGCTGCGGCGACTCTTCCGGTTGGATTGCGGCGGTCAGGGACCGCGAGATCGGCCGGGTGCTGGCCGCAATCCATCTGGAACCGAACCGCGACTGGACGGTGGAGGCTCTGGCGAAGATGATGGGCGCCTCGCGATCAAGTTTCGCCGAGCGCTTCGCCACTATTGTCGGCGAAACGCCGGCAAAGTACGTCACGCAGGTGCGAATGCACCAGGCGAGGCAATGGCTGGCCCGTGACCGGCTCAAGATTTCCGTCGTCGCGGCCCGACTCGGCTACGAATCCGACGCCTCCTTCAGCCGCGCCTTCAAGCGGGTCATCGGATCGCCGCCCAGCCATTTCCGGGCCGAGGAAGAGGCGGAGATCCGCTAATGCATGCCGCGCCAAAGCATGCCCTCGGGCTTGACCCGAGGGTGTGCAGCGGCTTTGCGGTAACGACATGCATCAAAACAACAACCTAAAGCGCGTCGCATTGAGGCCGGTCGAACGCGACGCGCTTGTCTTATGACAT
>NZ_JBVVQF010000065.1:0-2572 GCF_055811815.1 Mesorhizobium sp. WSM4836 | reverse complement strand
GTACGCATACGACGAAGGCCGCATGATTGGCACACGCGCGTGCGCGCGGCGGGCTCTATGATGGCGATGTGTGAAGGTCAGGCGGCCTGCTGATCGACGGGCTCGGATTCGCGCAGGCGCTTCCATTCCCAGGGCAGTAGTTCGTGCAGACGCGAGACGGGAAGATCGGCGATGCGGGCCAGGACGTCGGCGAGCCAGGCTTTCGGGTCGACGTCGTTGAGGCGTGCCGTGGTGATGAGGGTAAGCATGACGGCGGCGCGTTCGGCGCCGCGCTGGGAACCGGCGAAGGTCCAGTTGCGCCTTCCCAGAGCAATGCCACGCAGCGCTCTTTCGGCCGCGTTGTTGCTGAGGCAGATTCTGCCGTCGTCGCTGAATCGGGCGAAGTCGGCCCAGCGCCTGAGCATGTAGTTGATTGGCTTCAGGACCTCGGAAGAGCGCGAGAGGGTGTCGCGCTCGCGGAGCAACCAGGCGTGCATGTCGTCGAGAAGTGGTTTGCTCTTCTCCTGCCGCACGGCATATCGCTCGTCAGCGCTGCGGCCGTTGATGGCGCGCTCGATCTCGAACAGCGCGTCGAGACGCCTGACCGCCTCCAGCGCGATCGGGGAGATCGGTTTGCCATTCCTCTTGCCCTCGCGAGCATTCTTCTCGATGTCGGCCAGTTCGAAGAATCCTCGCCGCGCATGGGCGTAGCAAAAGGCCGGCGTGATCGGCTGCTCCTTCCGCTGCGGGTCGAACAGCGGCTCGAAGCCACTGTAACAGTCGCACTGAAGAATGCCGGCGAACCCGGCCAGATGCTTCTGAGGACGCTCGCCACGTCGGTCGCTCGAGGCGTAGTAGATCGCCGCCGGCGGCGCAGGCCCGGCGAAGGGACGGTCATCGCGCGTATAGGTCCAGATGCGCCCGGTCGTGCACTTGCCTTTCGCCAGGATGCGAATGGTGGTGTCGTCGCCATGAAGGCGCTCGGCCGCGAGCACATGGCGCTCGATCAGTTGGAAGAGCGGCATGACGGCGAAGGTTCCGTGGCCGACCTGATCGGCCAGCGTCGACAGCGGCAGGTCGATCCCCTCGGCCTTGAAGCGCGTGCTCTGACGGTTGAGCGGAGTGTGCATGCCGAACTTGTCGAACAGGATCGTCGCCAGCAGCTGCGGACCGATGAAGCCGCGTGGCGTGGCATGGAACGGCGCCGGCGGCTGGCTGATCTTCTCGCAATCGCGGCAAGTGAACTTCTCGCGCACCGTCTCAATCACCTTGAACCGGCGCGGGATCTCCTCCAGCGTCTCGGTCACGTCCTCGCCCAGCTTGGACAGCCGGGATCCGCCGCAGCAGGCGCAGGTGGTAGGCGGCTCGATGACGACGCGCTCGCGCTCGATGTCGGCCGGCCATGGTTTGCGCACCGGCCGTTTGCGCGTGAAGGAACGCACGCTCTGGGTCTTCGCCGCCGCAGCGGCCGCGGCAAGCTCATCCTCGCTCGCCGCGGTCACAAGGTCTTCGAGCTGAAGTTCCATCTGCTCGATCAGACGCGCCGTGCGCTCGGAACGCTGGCCGTATTTCTCGCGCTTCAGCTTCTCGATCATAAGCTGTAGATGTGCGATCAGCGCCTCGGTATCCGATAGTTTCGCCTGCGCGCTGGCGGCCACCGCCTCGGCTTGCCGCCGCGCTTCACGTTCAGCCCGCAGCGCCGCCAGGGCACTCGCGAGGTCCGAAGGAAGATCATCCGGCTTCAACGTCATGAGGCCAGTGAATCAGATTTTGCCTGCAATTTCAAAATGTAAATGCTAGCCGACCCGCGTCGGACGCCAGGTTTTTTGAGGGTTGCGCCAATCGATCCCGGACAGGAGATAGCTTAACTGCGCCGTCGAGATCGTAACGCTTCCGTCTGCCAGAGATGGCCAGATGTAGCGGCCACGCTCAAGACGCCTGGTGAACAGGCATGATCCTTGCCCATCATGCCAAATGACCTTCAGGAGATCGCCTCTTTTACTGCGAAAGCAAAAAAGATGGCCGCTCAGCGGATCCTTCTTCAAGATTTCCTGCACGCGTAGTGCAAGGCTGGGAAAGCCGCAGCGCATGTCGGTGTGTCCCGTCGCCAGCCACACCCGCACCCCCGTCGGAATCGGGATCATCGCAGCGTTTCCAGGCCGCGCATGATCCGAAGCAGCGCTTCCACGTCCACGTCTGGCTCGACGATGACCCTGCGGCCATTCACGCTCACCACTTCCATGCGCCCGCCAGCCGGTTCTGGACCCTTCTTTGGCTGCTCCGCTACGATCACCGCCGGCACGAAACCGCAGACGCCACCTTCGCCGAGCCGACCCTCACGATGCGCCTTGCGCCAAGCAAACAGCAGTGGGTTGGAAATCCCGTGACGCCGCGCTGTCGCGGATGCTTGCCGCGGAGCCGAATAGCTCTCCTCGACAATCCGCAGCTTCTCCTCTTCCGACCAGCGGCGCCGGCGGCCAGTGTCAACAATCTCGAGACGAGTGACTTGGCGACAGTCAGTAGAGATATCCATACCGACAGTCAGCTACATCCTCCCTTCGCCCGCAAGGCGGTCCTCCTCGGAGGCGTACGA
>NZ_JBVVQF010000064.1:0-2720 GCF_055811815.1 Mesorhizobium sp. WSM4836 | reverse complement strand
GTGATCCGCGAGGACGGCCCACAAAGCAGCGCCGACCGCCAGCTCGATCTGCGCGACCGTTCGGATCGCCGCCGTCCCGGGACAGGAAAGTAGGCGAATGGATGGCAAAACGGTTCCGCCGCAGCCCGGCTTCGATCACCAGAACTTGGCGCGGGCGCGGCGGAACTGCCGGACGGCGGCCATTCCGAAATAGCTGCCGCCGATGACGATGATGGAAGCTACAGCCAGGACAGCTCAATTCGGATGGTTGTGAGCGACAGGCTTCGGACGGGCAGTATTCTGAGGGTGTTTGCACACCGTGTTCATGGTTGCCACAATTGAGATCACCTCAGAAGCGGCGCCCAATCGGAAACATTAGCACCTCCGCGTTTTGGCTCGGCTGCTTGAACTCCTCGCCGGCAACTGCCTCAATTAGCAAATCCAAGGCTTCGCGCCCCCTCCGGCTCATCGGGTCATCGCCTCGCAGGTAATGATACGCTCGATCCAGATGCACTCGCGCGGCGGAAAAATCGCTTGTCATTGACCCTCTCAGTTGCCGCCCGCGTTAGCCGTCTACGAGGTGAGGGTCGCGCAATCGTTAATATCCACAGACGGATTTGATTCAAATCGCAGATGAACCAAACACCGCTTTGTGTTATGCGAGAGCCCCTTTGATTAGGTCGGCGACGGGCCGGCGCGCGAGCGCCAGGGAAGGCCGGTTAAAGAACCGGCCGCTTGCAGGAATCGAACTCATGGATGTAGGCCTCCCCATGACGGACGACCAAGTAGGCCGCGACCGCCAGACAGCGTTCGAGCTCCTCAACCGAGGCCACGCCATTGCAAGGTGCGCAACGCCCCTCTACGGCTGGCGAACCAGGCAATCGGCCAGCACGCGGCATCGCCCCGGAGCCTATCCCTGATCGACAAATCTGAAGAGTTCACGAAGCTCGATTAGTGCGGAGACCGGCCGCGGGCCATTCCGGTCTGCGTCGAACCGGCAAACCCGATTTTGAAACACCAGATCCGTTCGTCTCGCGCCCAACCCCGCGACCAAAACAGTTTCCCCAAACTGCGGCGTACTACAGTGTGGCCCCATGTTCGCGCTCCTCTCGAAGGTCCAATCGGAGAGAGGATGGGTCAGATGGAAGAGAACAAAATGTCTTATGCGACGAGTTTCGGAAATGGCGTAGAAATGGGTTGAGAAGCTAGCGCCACTCGCCGTCGGCGCAGCCAAGCGTAGGGTGAGAATTCTACCGTCCAGCGCTACCGCCGTGCCAAGAGCATGTAATTTTGGCGTGTGGCCGATCCCCTATCCGGTCGTGTGTTCGGCGACGCCGTACCGAAAGCGACGGCCACGGCCAAGACGGACAACTAGTCCGCACGTGCCGATGGTTCGAATCCCTTCGGGGCACCATTCTTTCCGCAGAAGCCTTATAGCCAAATGATTTCATGGGCGTAAGCGTTTCCCGAGTTCCCAATGAGGTCCACCAAGGGGAACACGAGAGATGATGATAGACCTCCGATACGTTCAACTGCGCAAAGGTCGATACCGCTACAGGCGCAAGGTCAGGCCAGATTTTGCGGCCGATAGTGGGCAAGACCGAAATCATTATGCCGCTGGGAAAGACCCACGCTGAGGTCATGAGGCGGTATGACGCAGTCCATGCGCAAGCCGAGCGCCAACTGGCGGCGGCGGAAAGGGCCATCGAGATCACCGGACTGTTGGTGAGCGACGCTCGGCTTGATCACAAATTCCCGCACATCCTTGTCGTTCACCCACACCGCAGGCCCAAAACCAAAGGCTCAGTCAGAAACTGCCGCTGATTGGGGACGCGCTCGAGGCGGCTCAGGAGGCCGTGAGGCTGCGCAGGGACAAGAGCTACTATCCCCAGCCTATGGTCGCACCGGTGGCAGTGATGCGGCCTCAGCCGCTTTGATGAAGAACGTCCGGAAGATCGTAGCCGACAAGAAGGTGACGGTTCACAGCCTAAGGCACAGCATGACTGGCAGGATCAGGCTGAGCGGCGCTCTACTGCCGAACGAATACCTCATCCTCGGGCGGTCCAGTGGCGCGGTAGTGGGAGGCTTACGGCGGCGACGAGGCCCGGCTGGAGGTTGCCACCAGGGTAATGCGAAGGGCGCTGCTGGGGGAGTGATCGCGACGCTTCGCTTCATTGACTGCGCACTTCCGCGATGGGCACTCCATCGTGATGTTGGCACAGACTGTGATCGGCAAGCGTGTTGATCACGGGACAGCTCTCAACGCGCTCGTGACGACAGCTGGCCATACGATCAAGCTCGGCTTCAAGAGACTGTAGGCTGGCGATCATGCGCCGGACGTCTGCCTGCTTGGCAACCACGATAGCGTCAGCTTCCGAGCAGGGCTCGTTCGGCCTGTCCTGCAGTTTGAGGAGCGCGCGGATGTCCTTCATGTCGAACCCCAGCTCCCGCGAATGGCGGATGAATTTGAGCCGCCGCAAGTCACGCTCGTCGTAGATCCTTCGATTGCTTTCCGTCCGGGCCGGAGGATCAACGAGGCCGATTTGCTCATAGAAGCGGATTGTCGGGACCTTTATCCCGGTCATGTCCGCTGCGATACCAATAAAGACCACCTGTTCCATTTTGTGCTTGCTCCTCTAGTCACTAGAGGATGTAGGAGCAGGGTCACCCTTTGCAAGCCCGTGAGGTTTCCAGTGACCGAAGCTCAGACCCGCTATCGCCTGACCGGCATGGACTGTGCG
>NZ_JBVVQF010000063.1:1860-3126 GCF_055811815.1 Mesorhizobium sp. WSM4836 | reverse complement strand
GGATCAGCCGCCGCCTCAAACTCCTCGGCCGATGAGAACGACCTGACCTCGAAGCCGTGAGCGCGGAGCAGGCGCTCGATCCCTTTCAGGAATCCGCTATCGTCGTCGACCACATAGATTTGCTTGCCTGGCCACATCACGGTGCGGCTGTCCCAAGACTGAGAGCACGACGACCCCCCGACATGGACCGGTCTGTTCTCTCAGGTATAGGTTACTTACCGGAAGCTATTTTCATATTGTCCTTGCGGACAGGCTAAATGGCAGATTTTATTAACAAATGTTTCCAATTTGGCGCGCGGGGCTGAGGAGCGGCTTGCCAGGCGGCAGGCCCCACACGGCCTATTGGTTGTGTGGCTCAGCCGCCTGTTCAGTTTCCGGTCTGAACTGGTTTGACAGGATCCCCAGCCGCTCCGCCAGCGAAACCAGATCTGCGATCGTCCGAGCACCGAGCTTGTCGAAAATACGCTCTCGATGCGCCTTGATTGTACGCTCGGTGATGCTGAGCGCACGAGCTGTCTGCTTGTTCATCTTGCCACGAACAACGAACTCGAACACCTCCCGCTCTCGAGGCGTTAATTTGTCGAGCCGTTTCCGCGCGTCCCTCACCCACTCCTGCCGCACATGTCCGTTTCGTAGTGGGCAAAGGCCCGGCCGATGCTGTCGAGCAGCGCCTCCGTGGATATAGGCTTCGTCAGGAAATCCTCTGCGCCTGCTTTGATGGCTCGACGGTCATCGGAACGTCCCCGTGGCCGGTGAGAAAGACGACGGGAAACAGAGACCCGAGCTCGGCCAGTCGCGCCTGAAGGTCCGGTCCGCTCAGCCCGGGCAGGCTGACGTCAAGGAGAGCGCAGCCCGCCTCGGCGCCGCTGCGGACACATTCCAGGAAGTGCTCCGCCGTAGGGTACTCGGCCACCGCATAGCCGTGCAGCCGCAACAGCCGTGTGGTGGCCGCGCGGAACGGTGCATCATCGTCGACCAGATGCACCAATTGGCTCGCCATCCTACGACGTCCCGGATTGTGCCAGCGGCACCTGAACTCGGAATGTCGCGCCGCCGCCGTTCCGACCTTCGACTCTTATCGAGCCGCCGTGCATCTCGACGATAGTGCGGGCGATGGACAGCCCCATGCCCATGCCTTCCGCCTTGGTGGTGAAGAACGGTTCGAAGACCTGTTTCAGTTGCTCTTCGGGAATGCCCGGTCCTCGATCTGACACGAACAGTTCGGCAAACTGTTCGACGCGCGAAGTCCGGATACTGATGATGCGA
>NZ_JBVVQF010000063.1:0-1760 GCF_055811815.1 Mesorhizobium sp. WSM4836 | reverse complement strand
GCTAATCAGCTCGAAGGGTGCCTTTTTCAGGAGGCTGCGCATCCTCCGGATGACTTCAGTGGCACGCTGGTTATTGTGTGAAATATCGCCCACGATTTCGCTGAGTTCAGCGATATCGGGGCTCGTTGATTTTAGGGATTGCAGGATGATTGCTGCGCTTTCGGTGCTCATCAGAATTGCCCCGAGCGGCTGGTTTATTTCGTGGGCAATCAAGGCGGTCAGCTCGCCAGCCGTCGAGAAGCGATTGACACGCGCAAGTTCTGCCGTGCGCTGCCGTGACTGCATTTCGGCCAATTGACGCCTGCGGTGTTCAATCAACAGGAGCGCGATCAGCCCGGCCTGTAGCAGAACAACCGCAGCGATGGAGGCAATCTGCCAGGAATATCGCTCCCACACTGTTTGCTCGCGAAACAAGATTTCACTCCCTGGCGGCAGGAGGCTCTCGCTGATGTTCCAAAGCTGGAGCTGTCGCCAATCGTATTTCGGGGTTGAGAATTCGATTAGAGGAACTTTGATGCCGCTTGCCTTTTCTCCTCCCAGCATTCGGACGGCAGCGGCAGCGGTCGGTTCGGCGCCCTCGACCGGGGAAAGCATCGGGCCGCCGACAACCTCACCGTTGAAATAGGACTCGTCAAACGTGAAAATGGGAGCGTTGGCGACCTCATGGATGCGCTTCAACGGCCCCTTGTCGCCATAGACGGCGCCTGTACCGTCCACATTAAACTGCTGAAAAAAGATTGCGCTGTGGGGAGGTAAATTCGCAACCTCTTTCAGCAGCTCCTCAAACGGTCGCTCGTTGTAGAAGCGCAGTTCAACCCTGTTCTCGAGCAGTGGCTTCAGATCCCGTTGCATCTCGCCGACCCAGAATCGCTCCGGGGGCGAGTTGCCGATTATCATCGCGATGGTCTTCGTCTCCGGCAACAGCCGCAGAATGTTCTCGAACAAAGCGACGTGATCGACGTCCACGCCCACCACGGCGTCTTGCTCGGACAACATGGATTGATCAACCCGACGCACGGCGACCGCCGCGAGCAGCATCGGGGTTGTCGGAAACAGGTCTGCCCTGTGTTTCTGGACAAACCGAGCCGCGGGCGCGCCAAATGCGACTATCAAATCGGGCCCTCGTTTAGCGTAGAGCGCTTTAAGATAATCAACAAATTTCGCCTCGGCAGCGTCGTCAGCATTCCGAGCAGTGACAAGGGATTGCTTTTGAATGTCCAGGGGCCAAGGCGACTGCCGGTTCAGTTGAGTTCGGATCTCCCGGCTCCATGTGCCCCACGGCTGGAACATCGGGCCATACGAATGAAGGAACAGGATGTGTTTGGGCTGAGCGGCAGCCTCGCCAGACTTGGGCTGAGCCGCAGTCCCGCCAATTGAAATCAAAAGAGCGACGGCGACGGCGATCCAGATATCGACCAGCCGCTTCATGCTCAATGCGCCCGATGCGGCGATGCGGCCTCCAGGCGTGGCGATCAAATCCATCCAAGGTCTCGCGCCGCCGATGATAACATCCAAGTAACTAACATTCACCAGATGATCAGACAGCAGAGCCTGAGACTGCGGCTATTGGCAAGCATTGGCAAGGCCGCCCGTTGCCGAGATTGTAGGCCAGCGCTTCGAAGCCGAAGCCGGACGGCATTGGCGGCGAACGACCGTCATCGCTTCTGCATCCAGCCCCATGCCCCGTGATGTGGGAATCCATCGTCCGAAAGGTGGAAAGACGCGACCTTTGCCGGAGCCTGCAGAAAGGTCGGGAAGTG
>NZ_JBVVQF010000062.1:0-4378 GCF_055811815.1 Mesorhizobium sp. WSM4836 | reverse complement strand
CCGTGATGTGGGAATCCATCGTCCGAAAGGTGGAAAGACGCGACCTTTGCCGGAGCCTGCAGAAAGGTCGGGAAGTGGCGCAAGTTTGCCGGTGGCGACCACCCTGAACCTTCGACTGGATGCGCGCAGCGGCGGACTGTTCTTCATGCCGGCAGTGTAGATGAATTCCGCTCATCCACTAGCTAAGAATTTCGCTTTTGCAGAAAGCCGGGCCCTGTGAGACCGTGATCCCCGTTGGAACCGAGGACCGCAACGATGGAGCTTCCACTACAGACCGACGTGCTCTCGGGCCGATCCCATTCCTCGACTGCGGCGATAGAATGGCCACGACAGGGCTTGCAAGGTGAAGTGGTATTGCCGACGGACGCAGGCTACGATCAGGCGCGCAGGGTCTGGAACGGGCGATCGACAAACGCCCTGCCGCAATCGTCTTTTGCGCCAATTGCGACGACGTCGTGCATGCCGTGACCTATGCCAGGTCGCAAGGCTGCCTCGTGGCCGTTCGCAGCGGCGGCCATAACGTCGCCGGCCTGTCGGTCTGCGATGATGGGATGGTGATCGATTTGTCCCGCATGAAGAAGATCGTTGTCGATCCCGAGCGCCGCATCGCCAGCGCCGAAGCCGGCCTGGCCCTCGGCGAGTTCGACGCAGCCACACAGGCGCACGGTCTGGCGACGACCATGGGCGTGAACGGTGACACCGGTATTGCCGGCCTCACGGCTTCGGCAAGCTCGGGCGAAAGCACGGACTGAGCTGCGATAATTTGATCGCGGCTCAAATCGTCACCGCCGACGGACGGCTGTTGCGGACAATCAAATACCGACTCTATTTTTGAATTTGAACCTGCTTTGGAAAAAAGCGGGACGGCGGCCGAGCCACTAACAAGGACCGCAGAGTCGCCGAAACCCTATCCGCTGGGGCTAGTGCTGAAGGCCTGCGCCGAGATTGCGGACTATGCCGTTGAGGGGATCGGCAACTGGCGCGATCTTATGATGACCGACGCCCAGGTGCGGGGATATCTGGGCGTTTCGCCGTCAGCGTATGAGGATGCCTGCCATGTCATGTGTCAGGAGATCGCCGCGGTGGTGATTGCCTGCATTCTGCAGCGGGCGCAGCACATCAATTCCGCCGGCGGCTATCTGCGCGTGCTCGCCGAGAAGGCGAGGGCAGGGAGGTTTCGGTCGGACCGATGTTGATGGCTGCTTTGAAAGCTAATGGGTCACCGACCAGGATGGCCGGGTAACTGGCTAGGGTGACGATGGAACCAACCGCCGCGGCTGTCTGCACCTTTTATTAGCCCGTTTCGAGCCGGCTGAACCTAACTGGGATAAGCTGCCGCGTCTCGAGTTGCCCTGCCGCATCCTTGTCGATGACAGTCAGAAACTGAGTTTCTTCAGGTCCCAAAGGCAGAACCAGGCGTCCCCCCGGCTTGAGCTGCTTCAGTAAAGCGGGGGGTGTCCGCTCAGCCGCTGCCGTGAGCAGTATCTTGTCGAATGGGGCGTGCTCGGGCCAGCCGCGAGACCCGTCTCCGACACGAATGCCGACATTTGATAAGCCGAGGCTTTGCAGGAGAGCCTCCGCATGGCTTGCGAATTCCTCGATGATTTCGACGCTCCAAACGTGGCCGGCGAGCTCGGCGAGAATTGCGGTTTGGTAGCCCAGGCCGGTGCCGACCTCGAGTACCGCGTCGTACAGTTGCGGCGCAAGTTGATCTGTCATGAGAGCGACGATGAACGGCTGCGAGACGGTTTTATCAAAGCCGATTGGCAGTGGCATGTCCTGGTAGGCATAAGGCGCAACCGAGGCCGGCACGAAGAGATGCCGCGGCACCCGGCGCATCGCCGCCATCACCCGCTCATCCAGCGCCGCCTTGCCAAGTTCTTCGCTTGCAAGGTCGGTGTAGATTGCAATCATCTCGACCATGTGCCTGCGTAGCACCGCGAGATGCTCTTCGTTCATTGGCTTCATGACGGTTGGGCTTTCCTCAACCAGGTTTGCTGCCTTCGTCACAGAAACGCCCGCCATCGTTTCCAGTTGCGGGTGTCCTACGGCAAGCGCAGGTGCATTTGGGTGTTGCGTTTGGTGCGATCGGCGGCGGCCGGCGACCTTGAACAAGCCCGTTACGAAATCGTTTCACATATTGACGTTCGTGAAATCAATCTGTAATTATCGGCATGGAGCGTTTGCCCGATGAGCAGGATCATTTAGTTGCGGGCAAGCACTGCACTGGTTCCGCCGCGCCGGCAGGCGACGGCGCCCAGAGCTGCTTCGAGCAGGTAGGGTAATGTCATGAGCACAGCGGTGGTGAGAATTCTGGATGATCTGCGCTCACGCGGTGGACTTCAGGGCAAGGACATAGCCAACATCGTTGACGTGTCGACGGCGACCGTATCGCGGTGGTCCCATGGCAACGGTACCCCAAATCTGCGGACCCAGACGGTCATCGCGGATCTGCGCTACGTCGTCGAGCGCCTGTCGGATTTTTACACAGCCGACGAAACGCGGCTTTGGCTGCATTCGCGTCATCCGCTCCTCAACAATGAACGTGCCATCGATCTCATCAACGCGGACCGGACGCAGGAAGTTCTGGCTGTAATTGAGCGGCTCGACGCCGGCGCATACGTCTGAGAGTTTCGGGTGGAGCGGCGCGCGCGCGATCCGGATCTGCTCGACGCGCTCGACGCTCATGCCGGCGTTTCGTTTGAAGGTGAAGTGTGGCGCATTGTGCGGGAAGAGCGGGAGCCTCTACAGGGCTATCCGTCTCGCGCTCGATGGGATCCGGGCACCTTCGATGTCCTTTACACCTCGCTCGAGCGCGCAGGCGCCCTAGAGGAGATCCACTTCCACCTCAGTCGGCAACCTGTCTTTCCGTCGAAAATTAAGTCGGTTCTTCACCGGATTTTGGTCCGCACCCAACGAGCGCTGAGGATAGCCGATCTTGCATTGGAAGCCCTCGGAGTCTCGCCCCAAACCTATGGATCGCTGAGCTACGAACGAGCGCAGGAGATCGGTGATGCAGCCGCCTTTCTCGGCTTCGACGGCATCTTGGCGCCGAGTGCACGCTGGCCATGTCAGAACCTGGTGGTCTTCACAGAGCGGTTTACTCCAGCCGATTTAAGGGTCGTCAACTCCGAGCCGGTTGATTGGGCTGACTGGCGCACTCGCAGAAACGAACTCAGACGAACAAAGGATCGTTGAGGTAAGGGAAGATGCCGAGTGCCGCGGTCGTGGGAGTGAGCGCCCGACGCCTTCGCGCCCGCGTTGGCGAGCCAGGCCGCCCAGTCGATCCGATAGCCGTCGCGGATCACCGTGTGGTGCCTGAGGTCCCCGAGCTTGCGCAACGGATGCGCGCCCCTGCCGCCGAAGATATGAAAGAGGTTGTGTTAGAGGGGCCCGAGGCGATAGCAATTATTCTGCTATTGGGGGCTTTTCATCATGACAACTCGCCTGGGTCTGCTGACGACATTCTGCTTCATCGTCACAGGTTTACTTGTGGCCTTGGTTGCTACCGCTGCGGCCGGCGCAAAGCAGAAGACACCCGAAGCGTGGCCGATGAATTTCGCTCTGGTTCGGAACGGCGATTGCAAGGTAAGCTGCGTCCAATGGATTTCTGCCGAGGGCACGATAACAGCTGACACTGGCAGACAATTTGAGCAGTTTCTGGCCAAGCTGAAGGGCCAAAGGCTTCCCGTCGTGTTTCAGTCTGGCGGGGGGAATGTGGATTCGGCGCTTTGGATTGGACGCATGATCCGGGCCGCTGGCCTCGAAACCGCGGTGGGCAGAACGGTGTTGAACGGCTGCCCGATGCTGGTGCCGCGCTGTCCTGAAAAGATCGTCAAAAACGGCTGGTCGGAAGGGGAAGTTCACGCAGGCGGGGCGTACTGTTTCTCGGCTTGCCCCTTCGCCTTGGCTGGGGGGCAGGTCCGCGCCGCGGCTGTCGGTGCCAGGATCGCCCTCCATCAAATAACGGATGGCAGCAAAAGAGCGCCTACGCCGACGGGACGCAGAAACCTCGATGAAATTTCTACGAGGCCTGATCCGGCCCTGAAGCGGATGCTTTCCGACTATTTCGACGAAATGGGCGTCCGCAGCGGCGACATGTTCGTGATGATGGGCCTGGCAACGCCGGAGGGCCTCTATGACGTCTGGAGCGCTGAAGCGCTCAAATCAGGCATCATTACGAAAGTCTTCTCATACTCGGACGAACCTGGCTACGTCATTGGTGGAACCGATGACGAACCGGGCGCCGTCATTAATATCCCGCCTGAGATCGAGCTTTTGCTCAAATAGGCGGCCAGCCCGGGAGCCAATCAGCCCAGAAGGTTGCGAGCCGTGCGCATGAATATTCTGGATCCGATCGGGATCAGGTCGTCTGGAA
>NZ_JBVVQF010000061.1:0-4907 GCF_055811815.1 Mesorhizobium sp. WSM4836 | reverse complement strand
GCGTCGCAGCGGTTTGTTCATCATCAGACATGCTCACCATCCCGCGGCCATTTCACACGGCGGATCGAAAACATCAATCTTGCTCGCTGCGCGGAAGAATCTTCGGTCGGGATCTATTCACGCTCTGGCTTTCGCCAGCCTGCACCGCCGCTTGCGCGGCGGCCAGCCTGGCGATCGGCACGCGGTAGGGTGAGCACGAGACGTAGTCGAGGCCGACCTTCTCGCAGAAATGGATCGAGGCCGGGTCACCGCCATGCTCGCCGCAAATGCCGAGCTTGATCTCGGGCCGCGTCGCCCTGCCCTTTTCAGCCGCCATCCGCACCAGCTCGCCGACACCCTCTATGTCGAGCGACACGAATGGATCCTGCTCGATGATGCCTTTTTGCCGGTAGGTCTCGAGGAACGAGGCCGCGTCGTCGCGCGAGATACCGAAGGTGGTCTGGGTCAGATCATTGGTGCCGAAGGAGAAGAATTCGGCCGCCTCGGCGATGATTTGGGCACGGATCGCGGCACGCGGCAGTTCGATCATCGTGCCGGTCAGGTAATCGATTGTGACCCCGGTCTCCTCCATCACGCTTTTGGCGACGGCATCGATGCGCGCCTTGACGAAGTCGAGCTCCTTCACCAGCCCGACCAGTGGCACCATGATCTCGGGGACCACCAGCGCGCCGGCCTTCCTGCCGGCCTCCACGGCCGCCTCGAAAATGGCGCGTGCCTGCATCTCAGCGATTTCGGGATAGGAGACGGCAAGCCGGCAACCGCGATGGCCGAGCATCGGATTGAACTCGTGCAGCGCTTCGGTGCGCCGCCTGAGCTTGTCCGGCGACACATTCATGGCGGCGGCGACCTCGGCCACCTCCTCTTCGGTCTTGGGCAGGAATTCGTGCAGCGGCGGATCGAGCAAGCGGATCGTCACCGGCAGCCCGGCCATAATCTCGAACAGTTCGAGGAAATCCGAGCGCTGCATCGGCAACAGCTTGGCCAGCGCCGTTCGCCGCTCCTTTTCCGTATCGGCTAGGATCATCTCGCGCATGGCGACGATGCGGTCGCCGTCGAAGAACATGTGCTCGGTGCGGCAAAGGCCAATGCCTTCGGCGCCGAAGGAGCGCGCCATGCGCGCATCCAGCGGCGTCTCGGCATTGGTGCGCACCTTCATACGGCGCGCGCCGTCGGCCCATTCCATTATGGCGGCGAAATCGCCCGAGAGTTCGGGCTGCAGCATCGGCACGGCGCCTTTCAGCACCTGGCCGTTGCCGCCGTCGATGGTGATGATATCGCCCTTGCGGAAGGTCGATCCCATCGCCATCAGCGTGGCGGCCTTGTAGTCGACGCGCAGCGAGCCGGCTCCTGATACGCAAGGCTTGCCCATGCCGCGCGCAACAACAGCGGCGTGGCTGGTCATGCCGCC
The DNA here is from genome assembly GCF_055811815.1 of Mesorhizobium sp. WSM4836. Classification (NCBI taxonomy): domain Bacteria; kingdom Pseudomonadati; phylum Pseudomonadota; class Alphaproteobacteria; order Hyphomicrobiales; family Phyllobacteriaceae; genus Mesorhizobium; species Mesorhizobium sp. WSM4836. The sequence goes on along the minus strand of NZ_JBVVQF010000061.1, from coordinate 3,499 downwards.
GCGCGTCGTCAGGATGCCTTCGGCCGCATGCATGCCGTGGATGTCTTCGGGGCTGGTCTCGATGCGCACCAGGATCGCCTTGCGACCTTGTGTCTTGGCCTCCTCGGCGTCGTTCGAGGAAAACACGATCTCGCCGGTGGCAGCACCTGGCGATGCCGGCAGGCCGACGCCGATGATGTCGCGCGCCGCCTTCGGATCGATGGTCGGATGCAGCAACTGGTCGAGCGAGGCCGGATCGATGCGGGCGACGGCCTCCTCCTTCGAAATCAGCCGATCCCTGGCCATGTCGACGGCAATCTTCAGCGCCGCCTTGGCGGTGCGTTTGCCGGACCGGGTCTGCAGCATCCACAATTTGCCGCGCTCGATGGTGAATTCGAGATCCTGCATGTCGCGGTAATGCTTTTCCAGGCGCTCGGAGATGCTGACGAAAGCCTGGAAGGCGTCCGGCATCAGCTTCTGCAGCGACGGCTTGTCGGAGCCGGCGGCAATGCGCGCCGCCTCGGTGATGTTCTGCGGCGTGCGGATGCCGGCAACGACATCCTCGCCCTGGGCGTTGACCAGGAACTCGCCATAAAGCTGCTTGTCGCCGGTCGATGGATTGCGGGTGAAGGCAACGCCGGTGGCCGAAGTGTCGCCCATATTGCCGAAGACCATGGCCTGGACATTGACCGCCGTACCCCAGCTTTCGGGAATGTCGTGCAGGCGCCGGTAGGTGATGGCGCGGTTGTTCATCCAGCTGGAAAACACCGCGCCGATGGCGCCCCATAGCTGCTCGTGCGGATCCTGCGGAAACGGCTTACCCAGCTCCTCCTCGACCTTGGCCTTGTAGAGCGCGATCACGCCTTGCCATTCAATGGCCGTCAGCTCGGTGTCGAGCTCATGGCCGAGGCCGCCCTTCTGGTCTTCGAGGATTTCCTCGAACACCTCATGGTCGAGCCCTATGACGACGTCGGAATACATCTGGATGAAACGGCGGTAGCTGTCATAGGCAAAGCGGGGATCGCCTGAATCGGCGGCCAGTGCTTCGACCGTCTCGTCGTTCAGGCCGAGATTGAGTACGGTGTCCATCATGCCGGGCATGGAAGCGCGGGCACCGGAGCGCACCGATACAAGCAACAATTCCGAGGGATCGCCGAAACGACGCCCGGTCAGCCGGCCGATGTGATCGAGGGCGACCGCAACATCCGCTTCCAGCGAGGCCGGATAGGTGTGGCCGTTGGCGTAATAGGCGTTGCAGACATCGGTGGTGATGGTGAAGCCCGGCGGCACCGGCAGGCCCAGGCTGCACATTTCGGCAAGGTTGGCGCCCTTGCCGCCGAGCAGATTGCGGTCGCCGGCGCGGCCTTCCGCGGCGCCGTCGCCAAAGGTGTAGACCCATTTGGTCATGCTTGCTCCCCGGTTGCAGGAGATTGGAAATATTGGCAAATCGAGCGATATGATGGTGCAGTGCGAAAGGCAAGCCGTCGGCAATGCCCGCCCGCCTCTACAATCGATTAAGAGAAAGAGGCGTCGAAAAGAACCTGCTTTGCACTTCTCGTAAGCCACACAAGGTAACGAGGGCTGGGACCAGCACATGGCCGAGGCTATCTTTTGGTTCCCGGCTGTAAGCGGTCCTAATTGTCCATCCTGCCGCTCCGAGATGCCCGCGACTCACCTGCCTCAATCATCGAAGATCGCCGCCGTTCCAGCGATTCAAAACGTCGCGAACATTCTCAGGTTCTGTAGCCATGCTGTCCGTCTCATCCCCAGCCTCCAAGGACTGGGAAGAAAACCGGACAGCTCACGTGCTACCTAATCCGGACAACTCATCTGCTTACGACATTTTGTATATTCGCCGTTGAGCTTTCCCCCGGCTCGTCTTATAAGCCCGCGCGCTGGGGCACGTTCCCGGCTGATGGGGCGTCGCCAAGTGGTAAGGCATCGGTTTTTGGTACCGACATTCCCAGGTTCGAATCCTGGCGCCCCAGCCAATTTCACTCTGTACGCTCCTGACGACTCCGAATGCAGGTGCCCGTTGTAGTTCTCCGCTCCATAGGGGCACGACAAGTTAGGCGCGAGAGCTAGACAGCGTTTAACGTATCGCAAAGTTTTTATTACGAATGTGGCGGCCTCAATATGTAGCTCAGTTGATTTTGGACAAATCGGATGCGATCGTGAGGGCGAACCAATAGCCTCGCCTCGCACCATGCGGGAGCCGATGTCGACCTCGGAGCAGGGCATTACATGCCAACGCCCGGCCCGTAAACAACATCGCAGGAGCAGAATGAGATTACACCCAATTGCCGAGAAAGCAGCCTTTTTCGTTACGCTGCTTGCCGTTCTCGTGCTTGCACTTCTCCCAGTTTTCCGTCTCAAAGAGCTCGGCTTCAGCATAGGCTTCCATTATGACAAGCTTAATCACGGTGTCGCTTTCGCGGCACTGATGCTTGTTGGAAGGCTGGGTTGGCCGGAACGCAAGATGAGTTTGATAGTCTTCCTCACTCTGGTTGGTGCTGCGATTGAAATCCTTCAGGGTACGACCTTAATAGGGCGGGATCTCGATGGATTTGATTGGGCGGCTGATTGCGTCGGCATCGGCTGCTCTCTGGTAACCATCGGCTGTGCAAATTCGCTTGTTCGACGAGCGATTTAAGAAACGTCCGGGAACGGCGCCAATCCCTTCCTTCAGACTTACTCTCGAGCGGCGAACCGAGGCGGGTAGAGCTGCATCTCAGTCATTCCGGTTCCTAGCAGAACCTCCCCTTCTGGCCAAGAAACAGAATCCAAACCGGACAATCTCCGAATTTCCAGTCGGTGGTGGCAATCTGAGTTGCGAAAACTTGGTCGCGGAATGGCCCCAACGCTATCTGTCCACAACAAATTAGTGTCACTGGCAGTGAACGTGGTCCGGCTAGAATCCTAACTTAACATCGGCTAAATTCAAGATTGTCAAATGCAAAAAAGCGGCCTCTCTATGCGCGATCTGCGATATGGATCTTATGGATCGAGATTTTTACAACACAAGCTATCGCCATTTTGCTATTGTTAGATAACTTATTGCATACAAGTCTGGTGTTGTCTAGCTACGAGCCGCATGACAAAAAAACTACATGTTTAATACGTAATGCCGACGGTAACGTGAACATAATAAGCAGAATTTGTTTTCTTCTCTTCGAGAGAATAGAACAACTTAAATCAATGTATATAACATCTAACAAAATCTCCGAAGAGCCATGAGTCTAAACTTTCTTTTTGCCGCAACTCCGATTGCCTCTAAAGTATCTTTTTTTTCTTAATGTGAAAATTCTGCCACCGATCAACCATTCTATCAGGGCGTGCAGGTATGTGATTTGGCGCTAATATACACCCTCTAGTAGGCAGACATGCGCGGGGTGCTATCGAATCAAAATGAGGGATTATGGATGGCAACTCTGCACTACGCATCGGGTGGATCCGCCACCGAAATCGCAACCGCCGGGTTCAATCTGGCTGACGTTCAGTACGTTTCGCTGGTCAACGC
>NZ_JBVVQF010000060.1:0-5416 GCF_055811815.1 Mesorhizobium sp. WSM4836 | reverse complement strand
TCAGTAGAGATATCCATACCGACAGTCAGCTACATCCTCCCTTCGCCCGCAAGGCGGTCCTCCTCGGAGGCGTACGATCGACACCTCCATTGTTCGCGTCCATCAGCAGGGCGCGACGGCAAAAAGCGGGATCGAGATCATTGTCTCGGTCGTTCCCGAGGCGGGCTGACGACCAAAATCCATGCTCGTGTCGACGCCCAAGGCAGGCCGATCAAGCTGACGCTCACGGCAGGCCAGATGAGTGACATCGCCTCCGCAGCGGACTTGATCAAGGAATTGCCGGAGGGTGCCATGCTACTCGCCGACAAGGGCTACGATGCCAACGCCTTGCGCAATGCTGTCACTGAGCGAACGGCATGGGCCAACATCCCGCCCAAGGCCAACCGCAAGGACGCGATCTGCTTCAGCCCGTTCCTCTACAGGGCGCGCAACCTCGTCGAGCGCTTCTTCAACAAGGCCAAGCAGTTCCGTCGCATCGCAACCCGATACGACAAGCTGGCAGAAAACTACCTCGCTGCTCTCAAACTCGTCGCAATCCGCATCTGGCTACGCAGTAATGAGTCTACGTCCTAGGGCGGGTCGCTGTTTGTCGCTGCCGCGGCTATCGGTTCTTGGTACGCTGGCCGCGCACCCGGTCGGGTTGGACGACCGATGTCTTCAGCCGGCAGGATCGCCGCCTAATCCTTCAACCCACTGGCAGAATGCAAAAACCAGTCCACTACCAAGTTTACCGATACTGCAAGCAGTGCGATCGCCGCCGCAGGGAGCAACGGCGTGATATCTGCGTAAACGATCAGGGTTGCGCTGTCGTGCACCATCGACCCCCAATCTGATGTCGGAGGCTGAATTCCAAGGCCCAAGAACGAAAGCCCACTGATCAGAAGGAACACGAAGCAAAAACGTAGGCCAAATTCTGCGATCAACGTCGGAAGGATATTAGGCAGGATCTCGCGGGTCATGATCCATATATGCCCTTCCCCGCGGAGTTTGGCCGCCTCGACATAGTCTGAGACAGCGGCGTTGATGGCCACCGCTCTGCACAATCGGAAGACGCGCGTTGAATCAAGGATCGCTATGATCAGGATGAGGGAGGTGGTCGAAGTTCCGAATATCGAAAGCAGCAACAGGGCAAAAATCAGCTGGGGTATCGACATCAGGATGTCTACCAGCCTGGACAGCAGCTGGTCAGTCCATCCAGAGAACGTCGCCGCGACCAGGCCGCCGGTAGCCCCAATCGAAAAAGCCAATAGGGTCGTCAACAAAGCGATCCCGATGGTGTTTCGCGCCCCGAAGAGGAGTCGGGTGAACATATCTCGGCCAAGGTTGTCGGTTCCTAGCCAGTAAGCGGAACTCCAAGGTTCAAACTGCGAGCTTACGATCTGTGCTTCACCATAGGGTGCCAGTTGTGGCGCGAAAATCGCTGCTGCAGCGTAAAACGCTATAACCACCATGCCAAACTGCGCGCTGAGAGGCGCTGCCGTAAACCGGCTAGCGCCCTTCTTGAGAGTACTCGCGGAAAGGTAAGTCATTGGCTTTGTCCATCATTATCAGTCATTTAGGGTGCATAAGCCTTGGATTCATCACTATGGATACGACATCGGCCGTGAGGTTGAGAAGCACATAAGTTGCTCCGAATATCAGGCTGCACGCCTGAACCACAGGGATATCTCGCTTCTGGACCGAGTCCACGATCAATTGCCCCAGGCCCGGGTAGACGAAAACAACTTCGACAACGACCACGCCGGTCATAAGATATGCCATGTTCAGGACGATCACATTTGCGATCGGGGCGAGGGCGTTAGGGAGCGCGTGCCTTACCATCACGCGCCATTCTGACATTCCTTTGAGGCGCGCCGTCTCGATGTATTGGTTACCTAGAACATTAACGATTGACGTCCGCGTCATCCTCATCATGTGGGCCAACACGACCACAGCCAACGTCAGCGCCGGGAGAGTGATAGCGTTGAGCCGCATCCAGAAACTCGTACCTGGCTCGACATCGGACAGGCTCGGCAGGATGCCGGCATGGACAGCAAGCAGCAGCATGAGGACGTAGGCTACAAAGAATTCAGGAAAGGAGATCGAGGCAAGGATAATAATGTTGATGCTTCGGTCGATGAAGGTATTGCGGTAGAGCGCCGACACGATTCCTCCCAGCAGGGCGAGCGGAACCGAAATTACGGCTGCGCTCAACGCGAGAAAGACGGTGTTGAAAAGGCGTGGGGCGATAAGTGACCCAATGTCCCGGCCATTCGACAATGCGGTCCCAAAATGCCCTTGCAAGACACCGCCGAGCCAGTTGAGGTATCTTAGATAGATAGGGAGGTCTAGGCCTAGACTTTTGCGGAACGCTGCCAACGTTTCGGGGGTAGCCGACCGTCCAAGCATCTCCGCAGCAATATCGCCCGGGAGAAACTGGATTCCCCCAAAAATCAATAGTGAGACAATCCAAAGGGTCAGCGCCCCGAGTGCGACACGCTGACCTACTATCTTGGCGATTGAACTCATAATTGGCTTTCGGGCAAGAGGCTAGGCGAACCACCACCGCTCCACGCACCGGAAACCGTCTAGATCCCAGTTCGGCGCGATTCTGTTGTGACCGATTTTCTTGGAGAGTGCATTGACGTTGTTAACAAAAACAGGGGCCATTTCGCCGCAATCGTCCCTGCAGATGCTTTGCATCTCTGTATACATTGCCAAGCGTCTGGTATCGTCAAGGTCGGAACGAGCTTTTACCAGCAGTTCGTTAAAACGTGCGTTTTTCCAATGGGAGTTGTTCCAAGCGGCATTGGCATCATAGCCCATAGTGAACATCCAGTCAGCCGTCGGCCGACCCAACCAATAGGCCATATAGAACGGCTTTTTCAGCCAAACAGTATCCCAGTATCCATCGCTCGACTCCCGAATGACATCGATGGAAATACCGGATTTCGCAGCGTTTTGCTGGTAAATCGTAGCTGCATCGACTGCGCCGGCGAACGCAGCGTCCGCGGCCGACAGACTGACTTTTACGTCTGAAACACCAGCCTTCTTTAGATGGAAGCGAGCCTTGTCGGGATCGTACTCACGCTGTGGCAGGTCCTTGGCGAAGAAACGATTGGTAGAAGCAATCGGGTGGTCGTTGCCCAGCATCCCGTGCCCATGGAGCAAGGTATCGAGCAGTTGCTGCCGGTCGATGGAATATTTGAATGCTAATCTTGCATCTGCGTTGTCGAACGGTGCGGCATCGCACATCATATCCACAGTGTAGAACTGGGTTCCTGGGATTGATGAAACCTCCAGGTTTTTATTCCTCTGCAAAAGATGAACCGTCTTCAGGTCGCATCGATCCATGGCGTGGATCTGGCCTGTGGTCAGAGCATTTGTGCGCGCAGTCACATCTTGGATGGCAAGCGCCTCAAAGGAATCAAACCAGGCCGCATCCGAATTCCAGTAATTTGCGTAACGTTTGCCACTGCCCTTCACACCGAAGTCGACGTTGTCGACCACGTACCCCCCGGCTCCAACGCCGGAAATATCCGCCTTGCCGTCTTCGACTGGCATAATGGCCAGGTGGAAATCTTCAAGAAGGTAAGCGAAATCAGCGTTCCCTTCCTGCAAAGCGAACACTACGGTCTGTGCTCCGTCTGAGCGGACGTCTTCAACGGAATTGAGGATGTCCTTCGCCGCAGATTTGGATTGCTCACCTCGGTGATGATTCATTGAGCCAATGACATCTTGGGCGGTCAGGGTTTTTCCGTTGTGGAATTCCACACCCTTCCGCAGTTTGAAGGTCCAGGTTTTGGCATCCTTCGTCACGTCCCAAGATTCGGCGAGCTCTCCGACAAGCTTGCCGTCGGCATCGATGCCGGTGAGGTAGCCATGCAGGGTTTTGCCGAAAAGCTCGGTGAATGAGTTCGTGTAAGTCGCGGGATCAAGGGAATCTGAAGCGGCTCCCGCACCGATGCCTATTTTGAAATGCCCCCCCTTCTTCGGTGATGATTCTTTGGCGAAAACGTTAAACACGCTGCTTGATGAAGCGAGGGCGAGGGCGCTGGCCGCCGCCGCCGTCCTTAACACCGTTCTTCGGCTCGCACCCGCAGGGGTCGAGCGCTCATCCCAATTCGTCATATCAGTTCTCCTTATTGGTATTGTTATTGGTTGGAACACCCCCATCCCAAGGTGAACGTGCCAAGCCTGCCGGACCGCCCGACTTCTAGAGCGCTTCAGCTCTGGCTGCACCACGCCCTTAGAAAGCTAGTTACGCAATTCCAGGAAAACAACCAATTAAATATTATGGCCGTTACAGTTAAAAGTCATGGTGGGGTCATGGGGGTTCGCGTGGGACGCTCATGGCGATGCGGTGCTACGGCGGGAGGAAATACTGCAATTCACCCACGTCGAGCTCGAGCAGGTCGGAAGGGTGGCGATCCACGTCATTGTAATTTGTAATTTTCGGGAATGTTTCGGTGAATTCACGTCAACAAGAAACAAAAGGGAATTTGACGCCTAACTAGGTGCTTGGCCGCAGAACGTGGTCTCCCCGCGGAGCTGAGGCTAAGCACGGCAGCGTCTATCCTCGATGATTACATGAGGTGGTCGAGGTATCCTCTATGGTATCAACCGGATGGATGCAATTCGCTCCAACATTGTTAAGGGGGCGACACTGATATTGAGAGACAGTTTGTAGTTATCCTCTGCTATCAGGATGCGGAGGTTGTGGAGTGCCTGGTCACCTATCTTATACATCCTGCTGCTGTGATGGGCGAGGTCCGTTGAGACTGTATTGGTGGACTTAGTCCAATAGACGCTCTTCGAACGGGTAGTTCGACAGCAATTCATAACCGTCCGCCGTCACCAAAACCTGTTCCTCGAGCTTCACCCCGTCTGTTTCACCGACAGCGCCAATGTAAGACTCAACGCAAACGACCATGCCGGCTTCGAGCGTGGCGTCGTAGGCGATCGGACCCCTGAAGATTGGTTTAACCTGCGGGTATTCATCGCACATTCCCACACCGTGGATCACGCAGGTGTAAGCCTGTTCGTGGAACTCCTCCGGCACTGGCCAAGCCCGGGCCTGCAGTTCTTCCATACTGAGCCCTGGGCGAATGAGGTCCATGTTGGTGTGCAACTCATCATAGGCGTAGCGGTAGAGCTGCTTCTGCCGAACACTTGGCCGCTCATTTCCGTAGTAAAATGTTCGTGACACATCGCAGAAGTATCCGAATGGCCCGACCATATCGGTGTCAAATCCGACCAGATCGCCTGGCTCGATAACGCGTTGGGTGGCTTCCTGCAGCCACGGATTGATACGCGGCCCTGAGGCCAACATGCGTCCCTCATGCCAACCGCCATGGTTGGCCAGGTTGGTGTAGTTCAGGATGCCCCAAAGCTGCACCTCCGTCACACCGGGACCCATGCTTTCTTGCATCCGCGC
>NZ_JBVVQF010000059.1:0-6349 GCF_055811815.1 Mesorhizobium sp. WSM4836 | reverse complement strand
TGCTCAACCCGCGCCATACGGCGTAAAACCCGCCGAGGCTCTAACTGCAGCCGGATGAAAATTCAGTGGCAGGTCACCGTCAGTCGGGATATGAGGCAATATGTCGCGACCGTTCGAACTAACAGCCCCTCCCCGGACGGCACTCCAAACGTGAAACAGATAAGCGGCGGCCCGACAAGCCATTTGACCGGCTTGCGGCTGTCCTTCTCGATGGCAAGTTCCGCGTCACGCGGGCGGCCATCATTTCATAGAACTCGTCGAGCAGCGTGCGACGTACGTTGATTGCGTCAAAGCCTGGCGATTCATGCTGCGGGACTCGGTCTGGGATATTCCAGGCCTCGTCGACGTCACGGCCGAATTGCGAGCGGCTGAACAAGCCATCTGAGCCGCGGACTCTCGAAAGGCTGCCTTCCACTTCTATGCAACGGGATTGCAGGACAGCAGGCCGCCAATCTTTTCGCACTCATCTCTGCCATCTTGGGCGCTCTCAGCCCTGACGTGTGGAGAAAATCAATCTGGCTTTACCTTCTTGTCCGCAGCGAGGAACGGGCAAGGAATCCTCGGCATTTGGCTCCTGGCATTCGAGTAGCTAAGCTCCCTCATTGCATCTGAACGAATGATTCGCGCGGAGCGTGGTCCTATGGAAAATTTCGCCTATGGCTGGATCTTTCGCTCGAAGGAGTATAAACTCGTCTACTAGCTCATTCTTTCAGGAAGTAAAAGTAAAACATGACCGCCCACACAAAAATCACGCGACCACAGGTCCTGCATTTTCCTCGCCGCGGTGAACCGCAGGCAATGATTGAGTGTGAAGATAATCTTACATTTATGCGGAAACTTAAGAATGCGAGCATGAATCTTATCGTGACTTCGCCTCCCTATAACATAGGCAAGGAATACGAGAAGCGCACCTCAAACGAGATTTACATCGAACAGCAGTCCGCTACGATCGCCGAAGCCGTTCGCCTCTTGAACCCGCGCGGGTCGATCTGCTGGCAAGTCGGGAATGGGATTGATGACGGAGAGATTTTTCCCCTCGATATTCTTCTCTATCCGATTTTCAAAAACCACGGCCTCAAGCTGCGCAACCGGATTGTGTGGACGTTTGGCCACGGCTTGCACTGCCAGAAGCGGTTGTCGGGCCGCCACGAAACTATACTGTGGTTCACAAAGTCGGACGACTATACGTTCAATCTCGACCCTATTCGTGTGCCGTCGAAATACCCGGAGAAGAAGCATTTCAAAGGGCCGAATAAAGGCAAGATATCCGGTAACCCGCTTGGAAAAAACCCATCCGATGTATGGGATATTCCGAACGTGAAATCGAACCACGTCGAGAAAACCGATCACCCGTGCCAATTTCCCGTCGGTCTGGTTGAACGCCTCGTTCTGGCACTCACGAACAAAGGCGACTCCGTCCTAGATCCCTATCTGGGGGTTGGATCGACCGCGATCGCCGCGATCAAGAACGGACGTCATGCATATGGATGTGACGTGGTCCGGGAGTACGTTGATATCGCCGAAGAGCGCGTTGAGGCATACCGAAGCGGGGAACTGCGCGTCCGCCCGATGAACAAGCCCATTTACGAGCCACCTTTCAGAGAAGAAGAAGAATGAAATTCGCGGGCGCTTACTCGCTTCACAACGGCCAAGCCGAGTGGGAGAAGCGCGAACTTGCTGAGTGGCTTACGGACCTTTTTGAGGCCCCTAGCATCACGGTCGGCGCAGGGTGCACGGGTAAGATAAGAGCCCACATCTCCAGTGAACTGTCAGCGAGCGGTTGGTCCCACGGGGTGCGCATTGATCCAAACTTCGATCTGACCGTCACTGGCAGATATCGCGACCTCGCGTTTCAAATTCAGACTGGGAATATCAGTCGGGCCATCTACGACCTGATGAAACTCCAGTTTCTTTATCAGCAAGGCAAGATCGAAGCGGCGGCGTTAGCGGTGCCTACAAAGTCCGCTGGTCTTCTGATTGCATCAAACGTAGCGAGCGTAGAGAGGGTGTGGGGCGAGGTTCAGTTATTCGACCGGATCATCACGTTCCCACTTCTTGTCGTCGGCTTTGAATAGTGGGGAAGCATGCCGTACCAAGTTAACGTGAAACCGGCGCACGAACGCAAAGACTTGATCGCATCGCTATCAGTCAAGCCCGTGTGCGGAGAACAGCCGACGTTCGACGTCTATGAAGGGCAGCGGACGATGCTGCCGGTCATTAGACTCCCCCTCGATTTGCCGGTGTACCGCATGGCTAACGCCAGGACGCAAACGGAGCAACTCGCTTACATCGCCGAGAAAAAAGGGCCGGTCAATTATTTTGAGGCAGGTCAAGACAATGAAGAGGCCCAGCAAGCTCAACATAACATTTTGCGGGGGTTCGCCAACGCGACCGCCGGTTCGGTTAAACCGATCATTGAGGAGCTTGAGCGTACTAAGCAAACAGAGCCGATCATGATCACGCCGTCCGGCGTCGTCGTCAATGGTAACCGTCGTCTCACCGCAATGCGCGAACTCTATGCCGACCGAAAAGCGGAATTTCCGACCTTTGCCGAGGTGGAATGTATGGTTCTGCCACCTCTTACGGAGGAGCAGATCGATGACATTGAAACGCGGCTTCAAGAGCGTCCGGAGACTAAACTTCCGTATAGCTGGATCAACGAGACTCTCAAGATCCGACGCCAATTAGAGAAAAAGTCAAAAAAAGAAACTGATATTGCTGATATGCGTCGCAAGTCGGTTGGAGATATTCGGAAATCGCTCAGTGCGCTAAATTATGCAGAGATATATCTGCGGGATTGGTGCGGCGCGCCTGGCGATTATCGGCTGGTCGAAAAGGGAGGCGAACAGTTCTTTAGCGACCTCGTCCCGCGCCTAAAAGGTAAGGAGGGGCCGCTCCTCGAAGCCAACCTGAGAATGGCGTGGCTTCTTTTTGACAATCGAGACAGCCTCGGCGGTCGGATTTACAACTTCAATAAGGTACTCGGAGAGAAGGCGGAACACGTCCTCGCGCAGCTTGCCGAGCGCCTAGATGTGGAAGACGAACAGCCAGAAGAAGACGCTGATGGAGAGATCGAAGAGTCGATGGAGATCGACCTTGGCGGGGAAACACACGCCAACGACTATGCGCCGCTTCTCGCCCTGTTCGACAATCCGCAGCGGCGGGACGAGGTTTTCGACGAGCTTAAGGCCGTGTGCCAAACGGTCCTGGATTCAGGAGCGGCAAGCAAGGTCGGGAAGGCCGCCTTGAGGGCCGCGCAAGACGCAAATACTCGGTTGACTGAAATTGATTTATCAACGGCTGATCCCAACACTCATGCCGGGATACAGAAACAGCTCGATGAAATCGTTCACCGCGCCACAGCCTTGAAGAGCAAACTTCAGGAGATCAAGGACGGCACCGGCCATACGTCGTCGAGCGGAAGCTGACGGTGACATCGGCCCCCGTCATTATTGGCGTGACCTATATTCCGGTGCGATTCTCGGGACGATTGGCCTTGGAGGGTGCGCCGTCAACTTCCATTTGGGAGCGGTTGCAGCAGGCTGTGCTGAACCTCGGTCTGGATTACCAATTCGGTCCAGGCACGATAGAGCTGACGTGGGCCGGTGTACTGACCATTGTTGGGCAGTTTGCTGGCCAACAAAAGGCGCTGGATTTTCGCTTTAGTCCAAAGGATGACAATGCGCGCGAGCGCCTTGCTGCGTTCGTCCAGCAGTTCAAGCAGGTTCAACAATCCAAAGGCTCCCTCAAGCTCGCCATTACAATTGAGGAGATCGAACAGCGGCTTGAGGCTGCGGGTTTTGAGAGAAAGCTCAAATCGTTCCAGCTTCGGGATCTCCAGCGTCTGTTGTCGCTAGAAAATGGCGCCAATTTTTCAGTGCCTGGCGCCGGAAAAACGACGGTCACTTTGGCGCTCCATATTCTGACGAAGAAGCCCGGACAGATACTACTCGTGATCGGGCCAAAGGCATCTTTTCCTGCCTGGCGAGAAGTTGTCGCTGAGTGTGTGCGACCCTCCGCTCCAGATGCAAATGCCGAGCCGTTCACAGTGATAACCGCATCCGGAGATGCGCTTCAAAAGACCCTAACGTCAGGTTCGACACGGTTCGTTATCAGCTACGATTTGATGATTCAAAACGCAGAAATTCTCACGAATTTCGCTTCCCAGAATAAGGTCCATCTTGTGCTCGATGAGGCCCATCGCATGAAGGCGGGCTTCGGCTCGCAACGCGGAGCACTGCTGCTCAATATGGCTCCGCTGCCGATCCGACGCGACATCCTTACTGGAACGCCAATGCCTCAGCAGCCATCGGATATCCAGTCCCAGCTCGACTTCTTGTGGCCCGGCGCTGGGCTCGGCTTGCAGATCAGCAGAGGCGATCCACCAAGGCAGGTGCTTGGCGAGCTATACGTTCGGACGACGAAACAGGACCTCGGTCTACCCAAGCCCTATCGCCACTTTCTCTCTGTCCCGATGGCGGAGGGTCAGATGGCACTCTACGGAATCGTAAGGAACGAATTTCTCCGACAAGTCAGTACGCTTGGGCTGGATGGCCGGTTTGATGCGCCTGCAGCGAAACGGTCCGTGATGCGGCTGCTGCAGCTTTCTGCGAACCCCATTCTCGCGCTCCGTGCCATTGCCGACGATGCCTTGGGGCTGGATTCTGGCATTTTGGATCAGGTGATTGCCGAAGGCCCTTCTACTAAAATGAGGGCCGTCGCGGACCACGCGAGAGCGCTCGCGAAGAGGGGGCGGAAGTCAGTTATTTGGACGATATTCACCGATACAATCGCCCAGATGGAGCTGATACTTGCTGACCTCAACCCCGTCGGCCTCTATGGCGCAGTTCCGACCGGTGAGCCGACGGACCCCACCACAAGAGAAGGGCGTATCCGCCGTTTCCACGAGGACCCGTCTTGCATGGTTATGATTGCGAATCCTGCGGCAGCGGGGGAAGGGATCAGTCTCCACAAAATATGCCATGATGCGCTCTATCTTGATCGCAGCTATATCACGACCCACTACCTACAATCTATCGACCGGATACACCGCTTGGGGCTTGAGCCCGGAGTGGAAACCAATATCTACATTTACAGGACGCTTGCCCCTATGGGCTTGGGCTGCATCGATCATTCAGTCAGCCACCGGTTGCGGCAAAAGCTCCGCGCTCTCCAGATACTGTTGGATGATCCCGACCTGCATGAGATCGCCTTTGACGAGGAAAACTCCGAAGACCCAATAGCGTGGGACATTAGTCCAGACGACGTGCGCGATCTGATCGAGGTTTTGGAAGGGCGCGCTCACTTCTCGGACGAGGACAGTGAGTGAGCTCTCCGCAAGGGGTTATCCCGGAATTTCGAATGAGCGCATTCGCGGCGCTTATCGGCTTACGCCGATATCTCCGCGATCATCCGAACACGCCTGTTGAAGAAGCGGCAAATTCTTTGCAGCGCTTGGATGCTGATTTGGCGGCGGCAGACTTCCAAGGCGCTTTGCGTCTCCATGATCAGTTCTCCGTCGAGATAGATTTTTTGCATATTGTTGAAGGCCTGCGCGCTGGCCTCGGCGTGTTGATTGAGGCGCATCGTCCTTGGTGGTGTAGATTCTTTCCGTACGGCCGGCAGCGTTTAGCGACGTGCCTTACACAGGACGAGCTTCAGACTTTCCGCTCGGCAGGTCTCTTCGAAGATATTCCCGATGCTGACGTTGTCGCTTGGTGGGACGCATTCGCCTCATTGGTGCGTTCCGCCGAAGACGAGCGCTTAAACTCGCAAGGCCGTCATGCCGAGCGATTATCCCTGGAGTACGAGCGGAAGCGGTTGAACAAGCTCGGGATATCCGAAGAGCCTCGTTGGATCGCCCTTGACGACAATTCCGCAGGTTATGATCTCCAGTCATACGAGCGCACTGAGTACGGGCTGAAGAATCTCCTTATTGAAGTGAAATCGTCTCAGCGTTACCCCCCGCGTATGATCCTCACTCGCGGTGAATGGAAGGCGGCGGTTCAATATGGAGACGCCTATATCTTCCATCTCTGGCAGCTTCCGGCAGAGGAACTTACAGTTTTGACGGTCGCCGACATAGCCCATCACGTGCCCCAAGATCAGGGAAAGGGTTCGTGGGCGGAACTTGAAATAGCGTTCTAGAAAGCATCAGACAAGGGCTCAAAAGCGCATGCCACAGGCCTCCGACGCCCAAAACAACGAGATGTGAAGGCTACTCGGTCTCCAAAACCGCAGGTCGTAGGTTCGAGCCCTGCTGCTCGTGCCATTGACCTGCCACTGAATTTTCATCCGGCTGCAGTTAGAGCCTCGGCGGGTTTTACGCCGTATGGCGCGGGTTGAGCAA
>NZ_JBVVQF010000058.1:0-6486 GCF_055811815.1 Mesorhizobium sp. WSM4836 | reverse complement strand
CGCACAGTCCATGCCGGTCAGGCGATAGCGGGTCTGAGCTTCGGTCACTGGAAACCTCACGGGCTTGCAAAGGGTGAGCCTGCTCCTACATCCTCTAACTGTGATATCGTACATGCTGGAGTGGGCGTCGACCCGTTTGGCGCGACAGGACAACCGCCACGCCGGCTAACGTTGACAGATCAGCCAATCACCGCTGATCTCCCATAAAGCACTGCTGACGTCTTCACTGACAAAATTGCCGGAGCAAGTTGCGTGCCGATTACCGTACCGTTTGCGTCGCACCAATTGCCCCCGTACCGGCAGACCGGCCGTGGCGATCTTTTGGTCGCGCTTGCGACATTCTTGTCCGCCTTCGAACACAACAACGTTTTCGGGTCGGAAAGTACAGAGGGAGCAAATCAAGGAACTCCGATCTTGCAAATGCCGTGACGCCCAGCCAGACTCGATCCTCACCGCGTGCAGACCGGCGCGCGCCGTGCTGAAGAGCTGGGAGGTGTCAGAGACCTTCGACAGGGGAGCGGCAACAGCGCAATTGTAGAGGTGCGACGGCCGCGTCTTCGCAGATCGCCGGTCTGCACAAGAATTCCAGGCTAGAGACAAAGCCTTGCGTGGTCGATGCAGTGACTGCCGGCGTGCCGCAATGCATTGGCTCGGCCCGTCGGGAACGGTTTTCGTCTTTCCGAGCCGGTGCGCAAGTGCTGATTACCCCGACAATACACCTTTGCTCGGTGCGGGTGACGAAGCGATTGTGCGGCGCGCTTGGTCTCGGCCAAGCACGGGCGGCCCTGCTCAAGCCAACAGGGCTTCGCCGGAAGATGGTCCGATTCGCTGCCTTCAAGCGAAACGGCATGGCGCTTGCTGTCGTTCGTCAGAGCCCATCAGAGCACGTCGAGCACAGAACCATGCCAAAAACGCGAAGCTCCCTAAAAGCGCCCAAGGAGACCGCGCACATTTGCGCCGAACGTTCCCTCCAGACCTCCGTGCTCGGTACCTGCTTTGCGCATCGCTGGTTCGAGACTGACGGACCAACGCGTGGCGCTCGCCCAATTGTCGTTTACCCGCCTTCGGCGGCAGGACGCCTTTTTGGAACACGGCGTCGACCACCTGCGGCCTGCAGTTTCAGGATTGTCGCGGATGCGGTCAACGTGCACCGGTCGACGGTAAGCCGGGTGACGTCGAACAAATACATGCTGACCCCGCGGGGCGTGTTCGAACTGAGGTATTTTTCACCGTCGCGATCGCCTCCTCCCAAGGTGGCGACGCGCACTCAAATCAAGGCGATGGTTGCCGTGGAATCGCCCGACGAAGTGCTTTCCGATCACGACATCGCCACCCGGCCAAGGAAACGGGATCGACATTGCTTGTCGCACCGTTGCGAAACATCGTGAGGCGCTGATCATCCCCTCCGCGCAACGCCGCAGGGAAAGGGCCTTCTGGCGCTAATCCGGGTCAGCGCAGCGATCCCCCGATATTGCAGCACATCCAAACTGGAGACGGTGTTCATGACCGAATCCGCGCCAGGCTTCATGGACGGAGGTCTGCATGACCCAGTACAGCCAGATCAACGGTCTGGTCCCGCATGGGGTGCGGTCATTTCGCTTGCCTTAGGCACCTTCGGGCTTGTGACGGCAGAGTTTATGCCTGCCAGCGTGCTGACGCCGCTCGCGCATGATCTCGGTATCAGCAAGGGTGCAGCTGGACAGGCGCTGACAGCAACCGCCATCGTCGGGGCGATCTCGGCGCCGACGATGGCCATCATCACAAATCGCCTGGACCGCAGGATCGTCATATGGGCGATGACGCTGCTGCTGATCCTGTCGAACGTTCTCTCGGCCGTCGCGGGGTCGCTGCCGGTTCTCCTGACCGCCCGCGTCGTGCTCGGAATAGCGCTCGGAGGCTTCTGGTCGATTTCGGCAGCGTTGGCGATGCGGCTCGTTCCAAGTCACCTCCTGCAGCGCGCCATGTCGATCATCCTCACCGGCGTTACGGTCGCTACCGTTTGCGCGGCTCCAGTCGGCGCCTATGTCGGCGACATCTGGGGATGGCGAACCGCCTTCATGATCGCTGCAGTCGTCGGCGCCGTTACACTGCTGGTTCAACTCATGACCCTTCCGAGGCTGCCTCCCATTGGAGTGGCCAGCTTGCGCAGTCTGCTGGATGTGGCCAAGAATCCGACGATCAAAGTCTCGATTCTGGTCGTCCTGCTGGTCGCTTCCGGGCACTTCGCCGGCTTCACCTATATCCGCGCGCTCCTCGAGAATGTTACCGCGCTCAATATCAAGACGATCTCGCTCGTGTTGCTCGCCTTTGGCATCGGCGGCTTCTTCGGCAATTTGGCCGGCGGATTTCTGGCCGAGCACAGCCTCAAGGCAGTGGCGGCTCTGCCGCCTCTGCTCATAGCGATGGCCGCTGTCTCGCTGCTGACGTTGGGAGCATCGGCCTGGGTCACGACGATTGCGGTAACCGTATGGGGCTTTGCCTTCGGCGCGGTGCCGGTGGGACTGCAGACATGGATGGTTCTGCGCGCCGCTCCCGAGCAGGCCGAAAACGCCGGTGGGCTGATGGCCGCAACGTTCCAAGTGGCCATCGCCGCCGGCGCGATTTTCGGCGGACTGCTGGTGGACAATGCCGGCGTCGCCAGTGCCTTTGCCTACAGCGCCGTTGCCTCGTTCCTCGGTGCCCTGACAGTGTTCTGGCTCGGCCCGAAGCGCGAACCCTAGGCCGCCCTGACAAAGGCCCCTCAGTGCGACGGGAAAGATGCAATCGCATCAGCCGCGGGGTGCGGTCCTGCGCACGATTTTTGGCGGTTGCAGGCCTCGTCTCCGCGCGATCGGACGCTGTTGTCCGAGTTGTGTGTGTAAAGTCGCACAGCCTGCGGTGCCGGCTGCCAGCGTCGCGAAATGCGTGCCACGCCGTCACGCAAAATCATCCAATTTGAGTCAGACCTAATTTTGCGCCGGTTCGCACCGGTACAAGGCGCTGAGTAAATCCAGCCCAGGAGCGCCCGCGACTTCACATGCGGGATGCCTCCTGCAACATTATCTGCCGCATCCAGATGCTTGCCGGATCACTGTTGTGAAGGGTGGGCCATTGGACGCCCTCGGTGAACGTGGGAAGCGGCCGCGGAAGTTCGATGATCCGCAGGGGGAAGGTTTTTTCGAAATGCTGAACCAGCCGCAAGGGCATGGTCGCTATACGAGCCGTGCCTGAGACCATCGGCGGGATCATGCTAAAGGCCTGCACGACGATCTCGACACGTCTCTTGAGACCATGCTCAAGCAAAAACTGTGCCTCGATGGATGGCATCTGCGCACCGCCGACCCTGAACGCAATGTGCTTCATCGACACGTATCTCTCGAATGTCAGCTTCCCCGGCAGCTGCTTGTTCGTGGGGCAGCCTACGCACACGAATGTCTCGTCGAACAGCGCCGCTCTTGGATGCCCGCTCGACATGAACAATTCCGGAAGAATCAGAAAATCGACGTCACCGCGCCGGAGGAGCTCATCGGAATCGGCGTCGAGCGGCAGCAATTCGAAGCTGACGGCGGGTGCTTCGCGTGCAACACGCTCCACGACCTTTTCAAAAAACACAAGTGTGACGAAATCGGAAACCATGATCCGGAAGCGGCGATCGGATTGAGCCGGATTAAACGGATCCCAGGAAATAATCGAGCACTGGATGTGCAGGAGTGCACCGCGGACTGCGGGGGCGAGTGTTTCCGCACGCTGTGTTAGAACACGTTCGCGGCCGCTCATCGTAAACAGTTCGTCATTGAAATAATGGCGCAGCCGGCCGACCGCCGCGCTCATGGCCGGCTGACTTAAGTTGATGCTGCTTGCCGCCGCCGTGAGGTTGCGCTCGGTCAGCAGTGCATCGAGCACGACGAGAAGGTTCAGATCAAGGCCTTTGAAACGCATGCCTCATCTGTCCGTAACGTGGTTGCTTGTCATCGCGAGCATTGTGGGCGATTGAGAACTGAGCGGACTTGGGCGTGGCGGCGCTCCCACAACGATCCGCGACACATATCCAAGGTCGCGCGCAATCTTGCGAATTGCCAGCGCTGTGACGACAATCGCCACTCCAAGAACACTTGCGAACGCGATTCTGGTCGTGAGATTCCAGGCTTCTCCAAACTGTATAAAATCCGTGAGGCGAAACACGGCACCCTGAACCAGATAAAACAGCAGCGTGCTCTGACCAAGCTCCACCGCGACAAAGTGAGCTATTCTAGTTGAATGGATAATTCTCCAACATTGGAACATAAGCTTCATCGCTACTACAGAAGCTGCCGCCGAGCCAGTGAACATCAGAAAGACCTGTTCAGCCGACTGTCCATCATGAATTAAAACAAGATTGTTGTAGGCATAAGTCTCCTTTCCCCACAAAATAAAGCATATGAAAGCTATTACCGACAGTAAGACTGTAAAAATCGATTTGTGTGCCCAAATGATACTTGTCTGCCATCCGATCGGCTGGGCAAGCAAGAACCCCAGACAATAAAACGGGTAAGTGTATCTTAATGACGGGGTGATTGATAATGTGACGGGCGCGAATGCGACCGCAATTGCAGATGCGGTTATAATCCACATCGATACGCGATTGGAAATTGTAAAAAGTCTAACTAGAATGAACGAAAGAAACGCCGCCCATATGAACCAGTATGTTCCAATGAATTCCTTCGAAAAGTCAAGCAGCCCATCAGTTAAGCTTGTCGTATGAGGGATCATGGCGGACTTCAATGTCCAAATTAACGCACACCAAAAAAGCATTGGCAGTAGTAACTGCCTTGCCCGATCACCGACAGCTTGAGTGAACGGTTTTCGCAAAATTGCCCCAGAAGAAAGATATCCGCTTATTGCCATAAAGAGAGGCATGTGAAATATGTAGATCGACTTGTAATACGGCGATAGCCAGAAGGCGCCAGTGCCTCGATATATAACATACTGCAATAGGTGCCCAATTATAACTAAGGTAATGAGTATACCTTTGGCGAAATCAAGGCTTAGGTCCCGGTTATTTGTCCCTGCTGGGCGCGAGCCGCGTCCCTTTGCTCCGACTGTTATGTGATCAAGCATCAGACTCCAGCCTATTTGTTGCCGTTGCTACTTGCCGTTTCCGGGCATGGCCAACGCGGCAGTTTTTTTCGGTGCAAAGGATCGAAATTTACGCGGATCGCGTGGTATCGAGGGCCGACTGGCTGCAACCGAGCGGACAAAAATCCCAGTGCCTGATCGCAAACCTCGAGGCAGTGGCTGTCGCGATCATGTGTGGCGGCGCTTACGCCCGGCACTATGGTCGCCAGGCCGTCTCTGCAGAACCTCTCAAGACGGTTCCGCAGCGCGTACCGAACCGCGCCAAAAGCGAATGGAATGCCAAGCTGCTGCTGCACCGGACGCATGACGTGGATAGAATGGCTCATTCCGAGTCTCTCAAGATCCGGATGCACCCTGTACAATCCGAGTTCGCCTACGAAGAAATCAACCTCGCCAACCGTGATGAACGGCGCGGCAGGTCCAAGTGAGCCGCTACGCCGTGCACATAGAGCCGATTGCGCGAACCTCCGGCCTTGCACCGGCCCAGCTTCGACCGCCTGAAAGCCCCTGTCGGCCCATAGACCTTTCGGAAGAAGGCGGAGAGTTCGACTTGATCGGCTACTTGCAAGTCATTTCCCAGCACACGCTACAGAAGCAGTGGCGTGATCGGGTGCATGTCAGCTCCGGTCACCTATGCAGCGCCCTGGAAGTTTGGTAAAATCGATTGTTTAGATCGCGAGCATCCACGCTATGGATAAGTGAAAGCCATGCGCTTCAAAGGCCTTGATCTGAACCTTCTCGTCGTGCTCGACGCACTGCTGACCCAGCGCAACCTCTCGGCGGCCGCAAACAGCATCAACCTAAGTCAGCCGGCCATGAGCGCGGCCGTCGCCCGGCTGCGCGATTATTTCAACGATGAACTGTTTACGATGAGCGGCCGCGAACGTGTTCTAACAGCGCGTGCGGAAACACTCGCCCCGGCAGTTCGCGGTGCACTCCTGAAAATCCAGTGCTCGATTATTTCCTGGGAGCCGTTTAACCCGGCTCAATCCGATCGCCGCTTCAGGATCGTTGTTTCCGATTTCGTCACACTCGTGTTTTTTGAAAAGGTCGTGGAGCGTGTTGCACGCGAAGCACCCGCCATCAGCTTCGAATTGCTGCCTCTCGACGACGACCCCGATGAGCTTCTCCGGCGCGGCGACGTCGATTTTCTGATTTGTGCGGAATTTTTCATGTCGAGCGCGCATCCAAGAGCGGCGCTGTTCGACGACACATTCGTATGCGTAGGCTGCCCCACGAACAAGCAGCTGCCAGGGAAGCTGACATTCGAGAGATACATGTCGATGAGGCACGTTGCGGTCAAGTTCGGGCGACTGCTGAAGCCCTCCATCGAGGAACAGTTTTTGCTTGAGCATGGTCTAAGGAGACGTGTCGAGATCGTCGTGCAGGCTG
>NZ_JBVVQF010000057.1:0-9627 GCF_055811815.1 Mesorhizobium sp. WSM4836 | reverse complement strand
AAACGGCGGATGCCGCAGTGCTTCATGGTCGCGTGCGAGACCTTGCGGACATGGTCGACCTTTCGCGGCGAACCATGACAAACATCCGACAGAACATCACGGCGGCGCTCGGGCTCAAGGCCGTCTTTCTGGTCACGACGGTGATCGGCGTGACGGGCCTGTGGCCGGCCATCCTCGCCGACATCGGCGCGACCGTGCTCGTCACGGCGAACGCCATGCGGCTGCTGGGTTGGCGAGGGCACCGTCAATCGGTGTCCTCAAACAGGAGCGAAAGTTGAGCCCCCGGCTTCGGGAATGCATCCTCGAAATGCACCATGAATGTCGCCCAATCTTTGGAAATCGGCATGATCGCCACAAGGGGCCACATTCAGCACCTGCGCGGGAAGCTGCCGTCCTCTCCGTGAGGGGAGCTATTATTCCCGGGAATGATGCCACTCTTTCCCAAGGCCTCAATAGACCGCAAAAGTCAAAAAACTGCTGGTACGGTTCATCGCTTGAGCATGTCCGAAATTCCATGCCGCATCGCCACCTTGAGTTTGCTCTGGGCAAGCGACGCGGCGAAGCAAAGTCCGACCGGCCCCGCTCCCACGACAAAGCTGTCATCGGAGTCCGCCATCAGCGTGGCGTCATCGCGTAGGCTCTCCAGTGCCCAAGCACGAACTGCGAAATCAAAAACGCCTTTGATGCTAGTTAAGCACGACGCGCACAAGCTGTGGCCGCCTAAATAAGTGGCAAGCCGCCTCATCAACGGCAGATGCTCACAACGCCGTTGCTTGACTGCTGTAGCTGGCAAGTAAGCAGTCGATCGGGCTGTTGCTGCGGCGCGATCTCGCGATCCTGGGCACGGAACTGCTGCTGCTGCTGCTGATATTGCTGCCGCCGCAGCCTGTTCTCCAGCATCAGTAATTCGTTCTGCTCGACCAGCGCATTGCGATTGGCGGGGTTGAGGACTGGTGCCGAGGCGACTGGATCCGGCAACGTCGCCAGTCCCAGCATTCCCGACATGAAGATCGTCAATAGGCGAAATCGCGACATCCATTCACTCCTGCAAACAAAACTTGGGCATACGCAGTGCCCGTGATGCCATGTCCAGCATCCACCTCGACTTCGCCACGCTCGCTCAGCCGAAAGGAATCGCCTGACCCGCTCACCCTCCTCGCGTTGCGTACGACCTTCTTGATGGCTGCCATTTCCGGTGATCCAGTCAGGCTCTTGGTGAGATGTTGGTGGAAGGACCGATCGCGCGATCCAGTGCTCGCCGCATCGCCTCAAAACCCAAGGGAGAAAGATCCTCACGAATCGGGAACCGAAGAGGTAGTCTCATGAAACAGAGGAGCGGCTGATCGAACCTGGTTTTGGCTCCCCTCACCTGGGCAGATAGCCAGCCAACCAACGGGTTTCTTACCTCGGCCATTCAGCTTTCCAGCAGCCACACTTGCATCGAGCCTTTTGCTCGATTGTTCCAGAGATAGTATGGCAGGGCGGTTAGCCGAAACTCCGAAGCGATGGGGGGCGTATTCCTGTATAGGCTGTCTCCCCAGCCTTGGTCTTCGACGCGCTGCGCGGAGGCAGTCAGCGCGACCACGCCATCGAAAAGATCGCTCCGTTCCATCGTTTCGATTTTGGACTCTCGCGGCAGTGTGAGCTGCTGCACGCGCGCCCCGGGATTGTCGACCTCTTCAACACAGTAAACCAATGGTCCGCGCTTAAGCGCCACCCGGCCGATATCCTGCCTAACCAAGGGATGAGCATAGATGCGCTCGGGAGACATCGGTAGCTCGAGGGCGATTATGTCTCCTGGAGTCCATAGCCGCGAGATTACAAGATAGCCATTTCTGGTGCATGCTGTCACGTCGACCACATGTCCCCCGACCGAGGCTTTGGCTTCCTGCGCCCAGCCGGGAATGCGCAGCTTAACGGTGAACTCGGCCGGCGAGTCAGGGCTGACCTCTATCCTGATCGAGCCGGATAGTGGATAGGCGCTGGTTTCCCGTAGGAACACGTTTGACCCAGCGAGCTGGATGTTTGTCGAAATGCCGCCGTAAAGATGGAGGGCGATTGCGTCTTCGCTGGCCGAAAGGAAATAGCCTCCGACCGAAGCGATCAGACGCGACAAATTCATCGTGCAGCATGGGCATGTGTGCCAGGCCCATCGGCTGTGTCGCCCATCGCTGTCCAGCGGATTGGTATAAAAATAGTGCTGGCCATCGCGTGACAGGCCGGTCAGCGCGCCGTTAAACAACGCCTGTTCCATGACGTCGGCGTAGCGGCCGTCGAGATCGAAATGCAGCATGCGATGCGCCCAGAAGATCAGCGCTATCGAAGCGCAGGTCTCCGCATAGGCCGTATCGTTCGGCAGGTCGTGGTCCTCGGTAAAGCCTTCATTCCCGCCAGCCGGACCCAACCCGGAGGTGATATAGATCTTCGAGGAGATGACGTCGGCCCAGAGCACCTCGCATGCTTTCTTGAGGCCGTCGTCATTCAGTTCCGCCGCGAGGTCGGCCATGGCAGAAAACATGTACATAGCCCGGACGGCATGTCCGACCACAATGGTCTGCTCGCGCACCGGCCTGTGCGATTGGCTGTACTCAAATCGCTCCTTCCAGAAATCCTGAGGACTCTCCCCGCGCGCGATCGCTTCCTGATCGAAGTAGTGCGGCTGGCACCCGCGCTCGTTGATGAAATAGGCCGCGAGGTCGAGATGCTTTCTCTCTCCCGTCAACCGATAGAGCTTAACGAGAGCAAGCTCGATCTCCTGATGGCCGCAATAGCCGCGCTTCTGGCCGGGGTTCGGGCCGAAGGTCTTGCGCACATGGTCGACATAGCGCTCGAGGATGCCGAGGAGCCGGCGCCGGCCAGTCGCGACGAAGTAGGCGATGCCGCCCTCAAGCAGATGTCCAAGATTGTAGAGTTCGTGATTGTCGCGCAGGTTGGTCCAGCGCTTGTCTGGGTCGCGCTGCAAGTACCAGCTGTTCAGATAACCGTCGGGAGCCTGCGCCTTTTCGAGATCGTCGACGATCTTCTCGATCCCGGCCACGATATCGGCGTCGCTCCTGTGTGACAGCGCATAGGATGCCGCTTCGATCCACTTGCCGACGTCGGAGTCCCAGAACAGCTGCACGAAATCCTGCTCGTTGTCTGGCGGCGGCCGGTTCGGCAGGGTTAGGGACTGCAAGATACCGTGCTTGCCAAGCTGGACGTGCTGGCTGGGGATGGTCCGTGTCAGCACCGTCTCTAGCCGCTCGCGCCAAAATTGCCCCTCCAGCGCCACATCGACGAACCGAACTGGCTTGAACTCGTTCATTCGAACGCATCCGTTCCTGCAACGAAATGCACCGGCGTTCTCATGGCTCCGACGATGCTCGCCAAGACCGGTGAACATGGCCAGCGCCTGACGCCGCTCAGCTGCCGTCCGGCGATCATCTTAAGCACGGGGTGAGCAGCCTCGCGTCCGAGCGCCTTGGGTTCACAACGACCCTGGTCAGTTGCGGACGCGCCTCGAGCCCCATAACGTCCTCAGATCTAGCGATGGCCACATCGGCATGTACTTGCGGGCCAATCTCGCGCAGAGGGTCCCACGCGGCCCGGGCGATCTGATCGTTGCCGCGGAACGTCGCGTTCAACGTTTGCTCACAAGAATGCGGCCGCCGCCTTGCGCAGCCACGCCTCGGCCCACTTTTGGCTTTGGCCGTTGTTCGTGTCGGTCTTGATCCAGACCGATCGCCGAGGCGTTCGGCGGCGCGATTCAACGTAGGCATGGTTTCTCCCCTTGAAAGACTGGCCGATGAAACCACGCCGATGAGTAGATAACCCTGATCTGGGTCAAGCGGCATGAGAAATCCGGCGACCGCGGTTCGAGGATCACCCGCCTGCATATTGGGCGGAATGGGCGACGTAATCCTTCGAGCAACAGAGGCTTTTCACAGATCTGCGTCAACCGGCGGCAGGTGAAGCTGCTTATGCCACCTCAGCAGTTGTTCCAGACGACTTGGCTTACCACCCGCATCCGCACAGTCGTCTGCACAGCGGCTTGAATCAGCGTTCTGGCTTATCGTCCTGGTCGATAAGCATACGCTCTGCTGCCCCGTCGAGGTCCTCATATTGCCCGCTCCTCAAAGCCCACAGAAACCCAGATAGCCCAAGACCACCGAGGAGCAGAGCCCCAGGTATCAAATAGGCAAGCGTCGTCATTACAACTGTGCCAATCCGCCACTGTTGGAGTGTCTATCATTGGGAACAGTTCTCGTTGGTGCGTCCGGTACAAAGCCTTCCAGGCGTAATGCATTTCCGATGACAAGCAGCGACGAGGCGGACATCGCGATTGCGGCGATCAACGGTGTGACGTGCCCCGAAATGGCGATCGGCACGGCGACGGCATTGTAGATAATCGCGATGGCGATGTTTTGCCGGATCAGTCGTCCGGCCTTGCGCGAGACGTCGAGGGCAAGGGGTACGGCCGAAAGGCTTTCGCGCAGGAACACGAAATCCGCTGCCTTGCGGCCGACATCGGCGGCAGTGGCAGGAGCTATCGAGACATGTGCCGCGCTCAGTGCAGGGGTGTCGTTCAGACCGTCGCCAACCATCAGCACCTTATGGCCGTCCTTCGCCAGCGTTTCGATATACTCAACCTTGCCCGAAGGAAGCAGCGCCGGAACAAAGTGATGGATGCCCAACGTCGCCGCGACCTCGCCGCAGGCGACCGCGGTGTCGCCCGACAGCATGTGCGCGAAAACCCTCGCGTTGTTCAATTGCTCGACGGCCGCTCTGGCGTCTGCCCGCAACGCGTCCTCGAAGACAAAGGAAGCCACAATGATCCCATCTTTCGTCAGAACCGTTCCGCCATTTCTGCTTTCGCCGCCGGTTCGGGCCTTCCATCCGGCCCATCCGCGCCTACCCAGCCGCCAGGTGCTGCCCGCGGCAGTGGCTTCGATGCCGAATCCGGGGTGCTCGCTGACAGCCTCGAGCTTTGGCTGGCCGGCGAAACCTGCAAAGTTTGCTATGGCCTTTGAAAATGGATGACGCGAATGCGCGGCCATATCGGCTGCGATCGCCAGCATAGTCGGGTGGATGGACGGTGCGTTGACGAGTTGGGGCTGTCCGAGCGTTAGCGTGCCGGTCTTGTCGAACACCGCGACGTCGATTGCCGCCAAGCGCTCCATGGCGGAACCGTCCTTGACCATGACGCCAGCTTCGAACAGCCGGCGCGCCGCAACAACCTGCACGATCGGTACGGCAAGGCCGAGCGCACAGGGACATGTGATGATGAGGACGGCGATGGCGATCGTCGTTGCCCGGTGCCAGTCGCCGATGGCCACCATCCAGCCGAGAAACGTCACGAAGGCGGTCAGATGGACCACCGGCGCATAGAGCGCCGAAACGCGATCAGCGATGCGGCGATAGTGCGCGCGGCCGCCCTCGGCGGCCTCCATCAGCCGAACCATTTCGGCCAGGAACGAATCCTTCGCGGCGGCCGTCGCCTCGATCGTCAGTGGGCCGGTAAGATTGAGCACGCCGGCCTGCACGGCTTCGCCCGGCGCCACGTTTTTCGGCGTGCTTTCGCCTGAGGCCAGCGAGCAGTCGAGATCCGACGCTCCCTGGATGATCTTGCCGTCGACGGGGATTCTTTCAGCGGCCGCGATCAGCAGCTGCATCCCCGGTTCGATCTCTCCGACCGGCAGGTAGTGGCGCGCGCCGTCGTCGCGCAGCACCATCGCGCCACGCGCCGTCAGCTGCGACAGGCCTTTCACCGCTGTGCGCGCACGTTCCCGCATCACGTGATCCAGCGTCCTGCCGATCAAAAGGAAGAACAGCAGTGATACCGACGCGTCGAAATAGGCGTGGTGGCCATGGTTGATCGTCTCATAGAGGCTCAGGGGGTAGGCAAGCGACACCCCGACGGCTATCGGCACGTCCATATTCATGCGGCCATGACGCAGTGCATTCCAGGCCGAGCGGAAGAAGATGCCGCCGGCGAAGGCGAGCGCCGGGATGGCGATCAGTGCGGAGACCCAGTGAAACAGGTCTCGAGTAGCCCCTTCGGCGCCGGACCAGACCGAGACCGAAAGCAGCATGATGTTGCCCGCCGCGAAGCCGGCAACAGCGACGGCGCGGATCAGCTCGGCAAGCGTCTTGTCCTTTTCATCGATCTCAGGGGCGAACAGATGCGCCTCGTAGCCCAGCCTGCTAAGCGCGCCGACGAACGGTGGTACCTTGTCCCCACGCCACCGGATCGCGACCCGTTTCGTCGACAGGTTGACACGCGCGCCTTCGACATTGTCGAGCTTTGCCAGCGCGGTCTCGATCGTCTGGATGCAGGCGGCGCAATGAACCGTTGGAACTGAAAGGTCGGTCTGCCGAAGATTATCGCCGAGTGAGCGGCTCGCGAGCCTGATCTCTTGGCTGGATGGCAGCACCGATGCGGCGCTGACCAAATCCAGCGCCATTTCGGCGCCCGCTGCACAACAGCTCATTGCAGCGCTCCATGAGAAATCATAATCCTGCGGACGTCGCGATAGGGTCGCGTCAGACCGGCATCGGCGTCGATTTCGACGATCCAGACGCCGTCCTTCGGCATATGCTGTGCGGCGAATTCCTGGCCGGAGGCGAGGGCGAGCGTGACGGCCTTGTCCTCGTTCTCGTAAGCGGGATGACGAAACAGCATCTTGACGCCATGCAGAGGAACCGGCTTGCCGGCTGCGTCGGAGAGGCTGTAGCGGACTTCGCCCCATGCGATCGTCAGCTTGCCCGTCCAGCCGAGTGCGGCCTGGGCGCGGCCCTCCTCGGCCTGCTTGTTGAATTGCTGGCTCGCCACATAGGTGTTTTCAACGACAAGACCGGTCCAGCTTGTGCTGGCCAGCGTCGCCATGGTCACATTCACGCCAACAACCACGCCGAAAAAGCCGAGAATGGTAAGCAGCATATGCCTTCCGGTAAATTCGCGGGGCCTTCGCATATTGACGCTCATCTAAGGATCTCCGGTGCGTTGAACGTGGCCGTGTATTCATCGACTTCGAAACTTGCCTTGTCTTCGACCCGGAACTTGAATGTCTGCGCTTGCCCCTTGAGCTGTTCAGCCGGCTGGCGGACGAAAACCTTCAGCATCTTCAGCCGGTCTGGTTCGACGGCGATGGCAAATGAGCGATCTGCAGGCAGGTCGATCCCGACGACATTCATTTCGGCGCGTTGTAAGCCCTGCATGGTGACGACAATCGTCCTTGGCTCGGGGATCATGTTGAGCAGCTTGACGGTGTAACCATTGCGGATCGAACCATCGGACAGCGTCACGAACTGCGGATTGCGGTCGTGCAGAACGCTGACGTCGAGCCGGTCGCGCGTCAGCAGCGAATAGAGCAGGGCAAGGCCGATCGCCGACCACGCGCCGATGTAGACGAAGGTGCGTGGCCTGAAGATTTTACGGAGATGGAAATGGGCCAACCTATCGGAGAAAGCGCCGCCGTCGGTTCGCACGAGCGACGGGTTGACCGAGCAAGAACCGCCTGCGGTGGCTACCGCCATGTTGGCGTTGTAATCGGACAGCGTCGCGTAGGAGATCAGCCCCCGCTCCTTGCCGAGCTTGTCCATGACGCCGTCGCAGGCATCGATGCAGAGCGCGCACGTGATGCATTCGAGCTGCTGGCCGTCGCGAATGTCGATCCCCATCGGGCAGACGGCGACACAGGCATTGCAATCGACGCAGTCTCCAACCGGTTGCCCTGCGGCAAGCACCTTCTTGGCGTGGCGCGAACGCGGCTCGCCGCGCCAATCATTGTACGTTACGGTGAGCGAATTCTCGTCGAGCATGGCCGCCTGGATGCGCGGCCATGGGCACATATAGGTGCAAACCTGCTCGCGCATCAGTCCGCCGAACGTGTAGGTGGTCGCCGTCAGGACCGTGATGGTGATGTAGGCGATGGGCGCTGCGGTCCCGGTGAAGACCTCTCGAATTAAAGTTGGCGCATCGGCGAAATAGAAGATCCAGGCACCCCCCGTTGCCGCGCCTATGACCAGCCAGATTGCGTGTTTGGATACACGCAGCACAAGCTTGCGCGCGGCCCAGGGGCCGGCATCGAGTTTCATGCGCGCGTTGCGGTCGCCCTCGATCGCGCGTTCGACCACCAGAAACAGGTCGACCCATACGGTCTGTGGGCAGGTATAGCCGCACCAGGCCCGGCCGACCGTAGAAGTGACCAGGAAAAGGCCGATGCCGGCCATGACCAGCAGTCCGGCAACATAGTAGAATTCCTGCGGCCAAATCTCGATGAAAAAGAAGTAAAAGCGGCGATTGGCGAGATCGATCAGCACAGCCTGGTCCGGGGCAAACGGCCCCCGATCCCAACGCAGCCAAGGCGTCAGGTAGTAAATGCCCAGCGTGATCGCCATCACCAGCCATTTGAAGCGGCGGAAATTACCCGAGATTCGCTTGGGGAACACCTTCTTGCGTGGGGCATAAAGCGGCTCGCGGGTGTTGGGGGAGTCGGTCGCTTCTGCTTCGGGCGGTTCTGTCTGCGTTTTGTCACGCACGTAGCATCTCCAGTTCCGCAGCCGATGTCAGGCCGCCCGTCGAACAGCCTCGCGTAGCCGGTCCGTGCCACGTTGGTGCAGGTCGTAGCCGGAATGGTGTCGAGGCCCGGCTCGCGCCGGGCCTCGTCGCTTGGCAGGGGGAGGGCCGAGAATAGGCTTCCGTTCCTATTCTCCGCCGCCAAGCGAATGGACATAGACCGCAAGTTCCTTAACCTTGACCTCGCCGAGACGCCCAGCCCAGGCCGGCATGACGCCTTGCTTTGGCGCGCGAACCTGCGCGGCAATAGCCGACTCGCCCGCCCCATAGAGCCAGATCGCGTCGGTCAGGTCGGGTGCGCCAAGCTCCGTGTTTCCCTTTGCCTTATCACCATGACAGGTGGCACAATTCTCGGCGAAAACATTGGCGCCGGGTATGACCAATGCTTGATCGCCAACAGCGCCGGATAGACTCGAGACATAAGCGCTGACCTGGCTAATCTGCTCGGGCGTAATGATGTCACCGAAGGCCGGCATTTCCGACAGGCGCGTGTCGGGGTCGGAGGCAAAGCGGATGCCGTGCGCGATTGTCTGCTGGATCTGCTCGGCACTTCCGCCCCACAGCCAGTCGTCATCATTCAGGTTGGGAAAGCCCTTCGAACCCTGGGCGCCGGAGCCATGACACTGAACGCAATTGACCTTGAACGCGGCGCCACCGGCCGCGATAGCGAATCCGCGCAACACATCGTCGGCGGCAATCTCGGAGACGGTCTTCGCCTGAAGGGCGGCAACATACTTGCCCTTGGCGACCTCGGCCGCTGCCAGCTCATTCTTGACATCGTTGCGGCTGGAATAGGCGAGCACGCCTCGGGTGGCGGAGCTCAGCATAGGCCATGCGGGATAAGCGATGGTGTAGGCGATCGCCCAGACGACGGTGACGTAGAAGGTGATCACCCACCAATGCGGAAGCGGATTGTTGAGCTCCCGGATGCCATCCCACTCATGGCCGGTGGTTGAAATGCCCGAGACTTCATCGATATGCTCGTTGCTCATCGTCAATCGTCCTTGAGAGGTATCCGGGCGGCTTCGTCAGCTTGCCTGCGGCCGCCGGGGCGAAGCGCGAAGGCAATG
>NZ_JBVVQF010000056.1:0-10100 GCF_055811815.1 Mesorhizobium sp. WSM4836 | reverse complement strand
CCTTCACACATCGCCATCATAGAGCCCGCCGCGCGCACGCGCGTGTGCCAATCATGCGGCCTTCGTCGTATGCGTACTGTCGATCATCTGAACCGTGCCGTCATGGGCTTTGGTGATGGCATCCATGAGGCGGTCCCACACACCTGCTTTCCGCCATCGGACGAAGCGATTGTAGCAGGTGGTGCGCGGGCCGTATCGCTCCGGCAGATCGCGCCATGGCGCACCCGATCGCAGCACCCAGAAGATGCCGTTCAGCACCCTGCGGTCGTCAACGCGCGGCACTCCTCGCGGCTTGTTGGGCAACTGCGGCTCGATCCCGCGCCATTCGAAGTCAGTCAGGTCATATCGGCTCATGTGGAGACTGAATCAGAATTCGGCGCGATATGAAAGGGCCAGCCGGGAAACGACCCCATTGTGGACACTCATGCTCAGTCACTTGGACAGGAAGGTATCCATAGCGCCTCCACGGCACGCGTGAAACATTCCGATGAACACTCCGCCGCGGGCCGAGAGTCCCGCTCGCATCAGCGTAAGGCCCGCTGCATGCGAGAAGAGCAAGCGCGAAGCCGAGGCTCAGGGTGAATTTGCAAGGAGACGGCATCGGGGAAGCCTAGTGGCTCTCAACAATGTCCACAATCCACCCCTCGAAGGTCATTCCGCATTTATGAGTTCACGACCGAGTTCCCGGCAGCATCAAGGTTGGGTGCGTGAAGTTATGCTTGCCCGCTGCCGCTTCGATACTTCGATATCGGCCAGCTCGAACAGTACGCATCCGGTGAAGACCGCGGACGTGCGTATCCGGTGGCCATGAGGACCTGAGCACCGGGTCAAGCTTTCGATGGGGAGACGCGATGATATTCTTCGAGGAGGAGTTTGACCTCCTCGATGCCTTCATCGGTGAAGGCCAAGATCCCGTCGTCATCGTTGGCGCCGTACACCCAGATGACGCCGTCCTCCGGCTCGAGACCAGGGGTCAGTTCGTGGATGAGCGCTTCGCTGACGCCGAGGTCCCTGGCGACACGTTCGACGGTGTAGACGTGATGCACCTTATTGCGCTGCATGATCAGGCCGCAGCTGGTTAGGTCCGCAGTTTTGCGGATCTCCATTCCACGGCAGCAAATCATCGATCGGATGGGCCGGATAGGCGGGCAGTCGGGCGAGGACGTCGGTGAGCCAGGCCTGCGGGTCGATATCGTTCATCTTGGCGCTGACGATCAGGCTGTAGAGCACGGCAGCGCGCTGTCCGCCGCGATCGGAACCGCAGAACAGCCAGGACTTTCTTCCGAGAGCGACGCCGCGCAGGGCTCGCTCGGCAGCATTGTTGGATAGGCAGATCCGCCCATCCTCGAGGAACCGGGTGAAGGATGACCAGCGGCGCAGCATGTATTTGAACGCCTTGGTCAGGTCGTGCCCGCGCGAGAGCTTGTCGCGTGTATCGATGATCCAGCGCTCGAGCTCGGTGACCAGCGGCGCGCTCCGCTCCTGGCGCACGGCGTGGCGCTGGCCTGGCGACAGGCCGTTGATCGCGCGCTCGATATCGAACAAGGCATCGATGCGCTTCACGGCTTCAACCGCCAGCGGATAGACCAGGTTGGGCTTCTCGCCGTGCGCCTTCTTGCGCGCCGCCGCTTCGACATCGGCCAGCTCGAACACTTTGCGCCGGCTGTGGGCCCAGCAGCTGGCCTCCAGAACAGGCGCCGGCTGACGACCCGTCGCATAGAGATCGCCGTAACCACCAAAGGCATCGGCCTGCAGAATGCCGCTCCAGCCGGCGAGATGCGCCGCGGGATGTTCGCCTCGGCGATCGCGGGAATAGTAGAACACTGCCGCCGGCGGATCGGCGCTGCCGAACGGTCGGTCATCGCGCACATAGGTCCATAATCGACCGGTATCGGTCTTGCCCTTGGCCAGGACCGGCACCGTCGTATCGTCGCCGTGCAGACGCGAAGCGGCCAGCACATGGGCTTCGAGCCGCTTGAACAGCGGCATCAGCGCCGCGGCGCCGGCGCCGACCTGGTCGGCGAGCGTCGACAGGCTGAGCGGCACGCCTTCGCGGGCATAGCGTTCGGCCTGGCGGTTGAGCGGCTGATGCTGGCCGAACTTCTCGAACAGGATCATCGCCAGCAGGCCGGGACCGGCCCAGCCGCGCGGGGTGGCGTGGAAGGGCGCCGGAGCCTGGCTGATCCTCTCGCAGTCGCGGCAGGTGAACTTCTCCCGCACGTGCTGGATCACCCTTCCATTGCCGCGGCACCACCTCCAGCGTCTCGGTGATATCCTCACCCAGCTTGCGCAACCGATGACCGCCGCAGCAATGGCAAGCGGCCGGCGCCGGCTCGACCACGCGTTCGCGCGGCAGGTGCTCGGGAAATGGCTGGCGCGCCGGTCGTTTGCGCACATAAGGCGCCACCTCGGTGGTCCGGGCCGCTGCCTGTTCGGCGGCGATCTCGTCTTGCGTCGCGGTGCTCTCGAGTTCCTCGAAGGTGAGCTCCATCTGGTCGTGCAGGCGGGCTGAGCGTTCAGAACTCTGACCATGCAGCGCCCGCTGCAGCTTCCGGATCGTCAGATGCTGATGTGCGATCAGCGCCGCATTATCCGATGCCTTGGCCCTGGCGACCGCCAGTTCGGCCTCGACCAGCGCAGCGCGCGCGGCCTCATCTTCGGCTCTGGCCAGCGCCGCGGTCAGCGCTGCTCTCAGCGCCCCGATATCGTCCGGAAACAGCATCCTAGGCGGTGGCAACTATACCCTGGAGTGAACCAAAACGCGTCCGCTGACTCGCGGAAAACGGCGCAAACTCAAAGAAAACCTCAGCCCGCGCGCTGGGGGCGGAACCTGTGACGCGGGTTGCGCCAATCGATCCCCATCGAGCATGTAGGCGAGCTGCGCCGGTGACATCGAAACCGTACCGTCCGCCGGCGACGGCCATAGGAACCGGCCCTTCTCGAGCCGTTTGGCATACTGCGGCACGCCGAGCCCATCATGCCAGATAATCTTGATCAGATTGCCGCTGCGTCCGCGGAGACATAAAGATCGCCGGCATGCGGATCCGGCCCAACCTCTCCTGAACCTGCAGAGCGAGGCCTTGCATCCCGCGACGCATGTCGGTCCGGCCGACTGCCAACCAGATCCGCACCTGGCTCGGAACCGGGATCATGAAACGCCCAGCGCCTTCACCATCGCCGCCGCCAGTGTCGGCGGCGTGGTCAGCGGAATCCGCAGCCGCACCTTGCTGGCGACCTCCAGCTCGATCACCGCTGGTGGCGTCGCCGGCCGCGAAACGGCGACAGGCTCGTCGGGAGCTACGACAACCTCGGCAAAGCCCGTCTCGCGGGCTCTCACCGTGCGGCGCCACTTATAGATCAGGCTGGTCGCGATATCGTACTGACGCGCCACCGCCGCCACCGTGGCCCCGGGCGCGAATGCCGCGGCCAGTATCCGGCACTGATCCCGCTTCACTCCAACGGCGCCGCCGCTCCGGCCCGGTCAATAACGTCACATGGCTCATGCTGTGCTGTTAACTTCGCTCGTAAGGACGACCTTAAGAGCGCAGCCTCGCTACCGTGCCATCCTCTCGCAAGGTGGCCTTCGCCGGAGCGTATCAGAAGGTCGTCGGTGAGCGCCCAACATGCTCGAACCGACCTCTCGAGTGCGAAGGCACCGTCTGGCCCCACCAGTATTGTTAGCGCTTGCATTCAGCGGCAGGCCTAACCTGCCTTCTTCCCGGCTCCTACTGACCGGCCAGCGCCATCGGGTGAAGGTAGAATTGCGTGAGCTTCGAGAAGTGGCTTGAGTCGCATCATGATCTCAGGCAGTGGCGCCACAGAACGCCCCTCGCTCGCCGAAACATGGAG
Organism: Mesorhizobium sp. WSM4836; assembly: GCF_055811815.1. Taxonomy (NCBI): domain Bacteria; kingdom Pseudomonadati; phylum Pseudomonadota; class Alphaproteobacteria; order Hyphomicrobiales; family Phyllobacteriaceae; genus Mesorhizobium; species Mesorhizobium sp. WSM4836. The sequence continues at coordinate 6,251 of NZ_JBVVQF010000056.1, read as the reverse complement.
CATCACGTTCTCGTAAGTGGATAACAATCTACCGTTTGAGGCGTTGTACAATGACATGAACGCATGAATCTTTTTACCATCTGAGGGCATGAGCTGCATGTTGACGTAGAGGGCATCTCCCACCTTCGCCTCTGAAAGCAGCCGGACATGGCTTTCCACCGTGTAATAGCTATGGCCCGCCTCAACATACTCCGCATCGGCACCAATCATTTGGAGGAACACGTCGCATGCTTCTCCGAAGCACTGGGTGTACCGGTATTCAGTCATGTGTCCATTGTAGTCGATCCAAGCAGGGGGAACCTTCACTTCAAACAGCTTCACCGGCTTATGACTGGGAGTGGCCCCAGCCTTTAACGTGACTTTCCGAAGATACGCCTCAAAATCAGCGAGCAATTTGCCGGCACCCCATCCACGTCCCTCATCCCCTGCCTTCAGGGCTTGGAGAATCCCAACGAGGTTTTGATCGCGGATTCTTTCGAGCTCTCGAACGCTACGTTGGCCCGACTGGGCCTCAGACTGAATGGCAATTTTCTCAACAAGCTCAGCATCCAGCTCAACCACATCGGTAAGGTTTGTCGAACGGCACGAAAGACGGGGACCACACTTGGACAGAAGATCCCGCATTCCAGCTCCGCCGCCGGCAATGCGATATGTCTCGAAAAGCCCCATCTGTGCCCAGCGGAGCCCGAAGGAGTAGCGGATTACGTCATCAACGGTCTCGGTGTCGCAAATGCCATCCTTGATCAGCCAAAGGGCTTCTCGCCAGAAAGCCTCCAACAGGCGATCGCCGACGAATGCTTCGATTTCCTTCTTAATAATCAATCCCGTCATGCCAATCGTCGCGAGTTTAAGCTTAGCGTCGTCGAGCACGGCTCTCGCTGTTTTGTTGCCACCAACTAGCTCAGCGAGAGGGAGCAGATACACCGGGTTATAGGGATGAGCGACAAACATCCGCTCTGGGTGCCACATGTGACGCTGGAGATCGGTCGGCATCAGACCGGAGGTGGAAGAGCCAATCAGCGCCTTGGGCTGGGCCACAGCGTCTATCTGCGCCAGAACTGTGCGCTTAAGATCGAAGTCCTCCGGCACACTTTCTTGGATCCAGTCCGCGCCTCGGACTGCCTCTTCGAGAGATCCCGTGAAAGTCAGGCTGCCCTTCTCGGGAAGGGGCGCGCTTGTGAGCATCCCATATGCGCGCTCAGCGTCTGCAATGACCTCGGCCATCAGCCGCTGAACGTCGGGATAGGGATCGAAGATTTTGGTATCGATGCCCGCCAAAACAAAACGCGCAGCCCACGCGCCACCTATTACGCCACCGCCTATGCAAGCCGCCTGGGCGATCTGAGTCATGGGTACCGATCATCTCTGTCAGCTAAAATCTGATACGCTTGGGAGAGCATACAAAAGCGGCAGGTCAGACCGACCTGCCGCTTGGCGCTAGCTTGGGCTCTAGCGCTTGGTTAGCTTAAGTTTCTGCCGAACTTCGTCAGGTCCAATGACCCTGGCTCCCATGTTTTCAATGACATTGACGGCCCTTTCCACCAGCTGCCCGTTGGTCGCGAACTGGCCTTTCCCGACATAGATGTTGTCCTCAAGGCCAACCCTCACGTTTCCGCCTGCAAGAACAGCCGCGGCAGGGTAGGCCATCGCGTCGCGACCTATGGTGAAAGCCGAAAACGTCCAATGAGACGGAACGCTTTTGGCCATTACCAGGAAGTGGTCCAAGTCGCTCGGCGCGCCCCAGGGGCAACCCATGCAGAGCTGGACCAAAACAGGATCCTCAATCAATCCTTCCTTGACCAACTGCTTGGCGAACCACAGCTGCCCGGTGTCAAAAACCTCGATCTCAGGGCGAACCCCGAAATCGGTCATCATCTTGGCCAAGGCGCGGAGTGTCGCCGGCGTATTCGTCATAATGTAATCGCCAACATCGAAATTCATCGTTCCGCAATCGAGCGTGCAAATCTCTGGAGCACACTCAATTATGTGACTGAACCGCTCCGAAGCACCGACAACGTCGCTGGTCGGAGCGAGAGGCAAAGGCTGCTCAACGCTGCCAAATATAAGGTCTCCTCCCATGCCAGCCGTGATATTAAGCACAACATCGATATCAGCCTGTCGCACGCGGTCGGCAACCTCTTTATACAAGTCGTTCCTACGCGATGGAGCCCCGGTTTCAGGGTCTCGGACGTGAATGTGGGCCACCGCCGCCCCCGCCTTGGCCGCTTCAACGGCGGCGGCGGCGATTTCTTTAGGTGAACGCGGGACATTGCGAGACTTGCGGGCAGTATCTCCCACGCCAGTGACCGCACAAGTTATAAAGACTTCGCGATTCATAGTTAAGGGCATCGGTTCTCTCCAAGGGGTGAGCGCAATTAAGGCCGCCGCAAAACTTCCGCTTCCGCGCCAGGGCCTTAGTATTCCGAGGATATGGTCTGTCCGTCGATTGCGATGGATTGTCCCGAGATGATCCGCCCATGAGGGCCGCACAAGTATAGAATCATGCTTGCTATTTCCTGAACACTGACCATCCGTCTCATAGAGTACATTTTGAGCTCGGATTCTCTGATAGTTTCAAGGGGTACTCCCCGAGACTCTGACGCCATTTGCTGCACACGTTGCAATCGTGGCGTGTCAACGGCACCGGGGCAAATTGCATTGACGTTGATGTTATGCTGTCCCAGCTCCATTGCCAACACATCGGTCAAGCCGATGACGCCATACTTGGCGGTGCAGTACGGAGAACGCAGTGAGAACGGCAGAAAGCCGGCTGTTGAAGACATGTTAACGACGGATCCGCCGCCAGCTGCCTTGATAAGTGGGATAGCTGATCTCGAACAATAAAACGCGCCGTCCAGATTCACGGCAAGTGTAGCTTTCCATTCGTCATCGCTAATGGCTTCAACCGGCTTCGAAGGGCCAGAGGTGCCAGCGTTATTGATTAAGATATCCAAGCCGCCCAGGTGGTGATCTACCTCCTGGAAGAGTTTGGCGACCGCCGACGAATTCGAGATATCGGCGAGCACTGCATGCATACCGGTGGTTTTCAGAACATTGTCGATTGCACCGTTGTCGACGTCACAGACGAGAACTTTTGCCCCTTCGGCAGCGAAACGCTCGGCCACTGCCCTGCCAATACCGCCTGCTCCGGCAGTGATTAGAACTCGCTTGTCTTTCAGTTCGAGGTCCATGGGTTTCTTTCCTTCGCATCAAAAAACAGAGTTCACGCACGTGCTACCTGAGCGACGGCCGCGGTGAGCATCGGGAATCCGGCAAGGGACCGGCGCAACCCGAGCCATAGCCGTACCACAAGATAGAATGGACGTTATATATCCTACATTTTGTCGTCAAGATCAGCAAAATCTTTTTTTGCGTCAATTCGTCGACTACGCTCGGGCCGCGTATAGACGGTATGGGTACGGTCCTGGCGGAAAGGCCACAGGGGCGGCGGGGATTCACACCGCGCGAGCAGACGTGCCGAGCACCTGCGCTAGCTGTGAGCTTTCAGCAGGTTGTCCACCCGGTCCAGACCGGGAAAGCTGAGGTTGTCGAAGCTTCAGTGATTTCTCGGAGGACCGGAGAACGTCAACAAGAATGCCCGGCTGACGCCACGCGGTCGAGAGCGAATTGTAAGGCAGGTCGAGAGCGGGCAGACGCCGCAGGCCGTCGCCGAAGCCGCAGGCGTCTGCCCGCGGACGGTTCGGAAGTGGGTCGAGCGACATCGCCGCGAAGGCTTGACAGGGTTGCAGGATCGCTCATCCCGGCCGCATCGGCTGCGCCAGCCGACGCCTGCAGCGATTATCGAGACCATCGAACGACGGCGACGCCAGCGCTGGACGGGCAAACAGATCGCCACTGAGGCCGGCGTCTCGCCAGCGACTGTCAGCCGTGTTCTGCGCCGACTGGGCTTGAACAAGCTGAGCACCTTGGAGCCAGAACCCGTGCGACGCTATGAGCGGGAGCATCCCGGCGAGCTCATCCATCTTGATATCAAGAAGCTTGGCCGGATCGGCTCTGTCAGGCATCGCATCACCGAACGACAAACTGGCATGATCAATCCTCACCTCGGCATCGGCTGGGAGTTCGTCCATGTCTGCATCGACGATGCTTCGCGTGCCGCTTTCGTCCAGGTCATGCCCCGACCAGCGCAAGCAGAGCGCTGTCGCCTTCCTCGAGGCCGCCGTTGCTTGTTACGCCAGCCTCGGTTTTTGAGTGCAGCGGGTAATGACGACAACGGTTCCTGCTACCGGTCAAAGACTTTCCGAGCGGCCTGCAAACGTCTCGGCCTGCGCCAGATCTTCACCAAGCCTTATACTCCCAGAACCAACGGGAAAGCCGAGCGCTTCATTCAGACAAGCTTGCGCGAATGGGCCTATGCGCGCGCCTACAACACCTCAGACGAACGCACCGCCGAACTGCCACGATGGCTTCACCGCTACAATTGGCATAGACCGCATGGCAGTATCGGCTCAAAACCACCCATCAGCCGACTCGGTCTTACCGAGGACAACCTCGCAACGATCGAACAGATCTGGATCAGGAAAACCAGCTGGAGCCAAAGAAGCCAATGCGCTCGTTGTTGAGATTTGGCCTGATCTGCAGATCACCATACCGGCCAGCGGCTTCTGGCAATGGCGCGCTTGAAGCGCCTGACAGAAGACCGCACTCGATCACACGTCGAAAAGGGCCAGAAGCCTCTTGCATTACGGGCGGCAACCACAGAAGGCTCCAGGAGCTAGCTATATGGTTATTCGGTTGTTTGAGTGGGTGAGCAACGCAGATTAATACGGTCCAAAAGCCATTTAGATCTAGCGCCAAACGCGTCCAGAGGTCCCGATGTACCCTATTCAGTGTCTTAACTTCACCACTTTCGCGAGCTTACTTTGCGATCGTGAAGCCCAGTCGCGGACCAAAGACAGGTGGAGTTCCAACTGAGAGCGTTGAACGGATGGGGTCCAAACGTCTCGATTAGTTACCCCGCCAGCGCTCAGGCCAAAAAGAAACGTCACAATTGATCGAAGCGCGATTTCAAAGACCTCCGGTGTCCATCCGTTGCTTTCCGGCCACGCGGCTCGGATCACTCGATCGTAGATCTGCTTTCCCTCACGATGAAGCGTCGCGTTGAGCTTGCGGAACTCGGTATCCGCAGCAATTACACCCCAGAAATTGACCCACATAGCGCCAGTTTCAGCATGCGCTTTTGAAGCGGGGATCGCCGCGTCCAACAGAGTTGCGAGATCCGTTTCTCCTTTACTCAACAGACGGTCAATGTCCTCTTCTATTACCATAAAGGGAACGCGCAAGGCCGCAGCTATGATGTCCGCTTTGCCCTCGAAATAATGAGTTATCATGCCCGTCGTGACGCCAGCCGCCTTTGCGATATCGATCATAGTCACGGCCGAGATACCTCGAGCCGCTATCGCCTTCCCCGCCGCTTTTGCGATACGGAGTCGCGTTTCCTCAATATCGACGATTTTCGGCATAATCGACAGCTTCTCCAGTATGCACGCTGGCCGGTGTACCAAGGACCCACTATGTCGGCAACTCCATGACAGGCCGTGCACCGAACGATTGCTCCATCATGCTCAATATATATGTATAGCTGTGACAGCTACTAGTGTCGGCTGCAGAATGCAACTCAGCCCACCTCGCCCAGCAGGCCTTGATGCCGCGCCTATTTCCGCGGTATCTTCCGCTGGCTGGGAGGAGTGAGTACGGTCGTACAGGCGAACCCGAGATCGGAGTTGGTGCAGCCGGCCGAATCACCGATGATGGATGCAAATGATACCAGCTGCGCATCGCTAGATATCTTAAGTATCCAGATGATTTTTTCCGATCGCGGAGCTGATTGCAAGCTCGCTTCCGCGTATCCATGTAGCTGCCGCCTCTGTGGTTCTCTTCGCGGTCAATACTGGGTCGCCGGATGTTTCAGCGCTCGGAACTAATCAGTCGACGTTGAACTATCCGAAAGCACATCGATTAAGGCGGACGGCAGGTTTGGAATTGCAGGCGGATCATGGCGCTGTTGCAGGAGAGCCTCAGCCTTGCGGTCAAGGCCGGGTTGCCGACACGCGCCAGGTGATCTCGAGACCACCGTGCAGCCGAAGAACGTCATGCTCCCGACCGACGCCAAGCTCATCCACCGGGCGAGCGAGCGGCTGGTGCGGCTGGCCCGCCAGGTTGGTGTAGTTCAGGATGCCCCAAAGCTGCACCTCCGTCACACCGGGACCCATGCTTTCTTGCATCCGCGC
>NZ_JBVVQF010000055.1:0-13268 GCF_055811815.1 Mesorhizobium sp. WSM4836 | reverse complement strand
AGCTGCTACTCTCTCCCAGCGGTTCATTCTCGCCTCTTGGCAATGAATGTCATAAGACAAGCGCGTCGCGTTCGACCTGCCTCATGCGACGCGCTTTTAGGTTCTTGCTTTGATGCATGTCGTTGTCGCAAAACCGCTGCACACTTTTGCGCCATGCATTAGAGCTTGGCCGGGAAGCAGTGAAGGCCCGGCGCTCGCTTTCTCGGGACTGCGCATGCCGACCTGTTCTGCATCGAAACTGGCGAAGCACTCAATCAATGAACCAAAAGGTTCATATGATCCCGGGATTGACAGTTTCGTAGCCTAGGCGCGGCTCCGGTCTATCTTTCGGAGTTTCATAGAGCCGCTGTCCGGCTTGGCCCTTGATCGGCATCAAAAGAGGCCGGTTCTCGGCGCTATCAAGGTCGATGGCAGCACCATCATGCCGTAGCCGGCTATTCCGGCGACGAGGGTTGCACCCGCGAGCGGCAACCAGAACCTGATCGGGCCGGCAAATGCGGCCAGCGACAGGCGGCAGACCGCGTTTGCTGCCAGTGCCGCGAGCACCGCCTGGCCAACGGTCTCGACAGGGACCGAATGCTTGACCAGGCGCAAGGCACTGAGCACCGAGACATCAACATCGAATGTGCCCGCAAGCGCCGAACTCGCCAGCAAGCCGCGTCCGCCGAATTGAGCAGCCAATGCAGCGCTCGCGGTCGCGACGATCGCAAATAGCAGGGCGAAGAGCAGCAACGGGCCTAGGTCAAAGGGATTGCGCGCGATGGCGGCACCTTTGCGACCCCCGCTGTCCCGAGCCAGCAGCAATGCTCCGCAAACAGCGAAGGAGAGCGCCGCGGCAGTTGCGGGAATGCCAACCGAAGCGAACACGCTTGGCTCGACGATCAGAACCACGGCGCAGACGCGTAGCAAAGAAACCATGGCGGCCAGCGACGCCGCGCCAGCGAGCGGCAGAGGATTGCTTGCCGACACCGCGTTGCGGGCCAGCGCCACGGTTACGGCGGTGGAAGAGACGATGGCGCCGGCGAGCGAGCTGACGAGCAGGCCGCGGGTGGTCCCCAGGACGCGAACGGCGACATAGCCAGCGAACGAGATCGACGCCATCAGTACCGTCAGGAACCAGATTTCCCACGGATTGAAACCGCCCCATGGATCCATCGTCCGGTTTGGCAGCAAGGGCAGGACGATCGCGCTCATCACCGCCAGGATCAACGCCGAGCGAACCTCGATCCAGGTCAGCCGCTTCAGGAGGCCGTGCAGGATTTCGCGACTGGCAAGGATTGCCGCGAGTGCTGCTCCTCCTGCCGAAGCGGCGCGGTAATCGCCAGCGACGGACAATGCACCGAGCGTGAATACGCAAAGGGCTGCTACTACCGCCGTAACACTGAAATCCTCATCATGGGCTGCCTCACGCGCCTTGTACCAGGCGAAGATTGCCGCAAAGGCGATGAAGCCACCGACCAGCACGGACACTGCATCGAGCGCATCGGCCAGCGCTGCGAGAATGCCGCCGAGCAGACCGGATATGCCGTAGGTTCGAATTCCCGCCGTCCGGCTGCGATCGGGCGCGTCCCGTTCCCGCCAGCCGCGCTCCAATCCGACGAGCAGGCCTATAGCCAGCGCAAGTCCGAGCCGGGCGATCAGCGGATCCACGATTTGAGGACTTCAGGCGCCGGCCATCGGCAGGTGGTCGCGGATCCACCTGACGATCTGCCACGCCGTCATTGCGCCGGATGTGCGCGCAACCTCATGTCCGCCATGGAACAGGATCACGGTCGGGATGCCGCGAATGCCGAGCTTGGCTGAAACGGCCTGCTCATTATCGGAGTTGAGCTTGATCAGCCGAACATGCGGCTCCAGTTCGGTTGCCGCGGCTTCATATGCGGGCGCCATCATCTTGCATGGGCCGCACCATGGCGCCCAGACATCCACGACAACGGGAAGGCTGCCTCGCTTGACCTGACGATCGAAGGTTCGTGCGTCGACGTCCTCGGGGTGGCCTGAGAACAGCTTTTTCCCGCACTTTCCGCATTTTGCGTTTTTGGCATCGCGCGCTGGCGGCAGTCGATTGATCCCGCCGCATTTGCTGCAAACCACCAGATTTTCCTGCGCCATCGCCTCCACCACCGGTATACGTGCGCCAGAGAATGCCTATCCCCAAGCTGGCTGGGACTTCCAGTGTTTTTTGCGCTCTGGACGATCTAGCGTGAAAACGGATTGCCCGGCACAATCGACGGCGGCTGTACGCCCGCGGTGTTCGGAAGGGAAAGGATGCTATTCCTTTGCTTCCCGACCCGACGCCTGCTCAATAATGATCCTGAAGAAAACATGCGGAGTGCTGTCTGAGACAGGAGGCGTAACCGGCTTCAGAGCGCCAGGCTCCCACCAGTCGACGTGCTTGCTCAACACCGACCACGCATGGTCGCGCTGAACCTTGTAGCCGATCCGGTCAGGCAGTTCTTCATAGACACCATCGACAACCACGCTTCTCCATGACCGCCCTTGACCGCGTTCGTCGACCTGGACGGACACCAGCGGATTGGCACGCATCCAGTCGACCTTTTTGCCCGGCATGGAAAATGCATAAAGGTGATTGTCGGCGTGGGCATAGTAGAATGGCACGACGTAGGGCTGTCCATCCTTCGCGCACGCCAAGTGGCCGATCCGGTTGGCCGTCAGCAATTTTGTACATTCCAACGCAGAAAGCGTGCGGATCAGCATCGGCGCGATCTCCTGTTTTTCGTGACTGCACGGTGTCGCCGGTGCTTCATCGACTCTGATATCCGACATCGCAGATTGTAGACCGGTTGCCAGGGAGATCATTGATCACGATCAAGCAGTCGGTCGGCCGACAGACGAATCGGCAACCGTGGCTGGGCCCGCCGGCAACTCGCATGGCGGTGCATGTTAGTTGTCACCGTCCATGCCGGAGTGGGGATTTGGAAAATGATCCAGATCAAGGCGGGGCCTGCTGCTCCCACCCATCATAGGGGATGATGTGGAAGCCGATCTCAAGCGCTCCGTTCGATCGTGAACTGGAACTCGCCGTCCTCGACGAGGACGGCGAACATGCGCTTGTCTTTCCCTGTGTCAAGGAGCGGGAAGGCTGGAAGAACGCCGCCACCCGCGCACGCATCGACGTTCATCCGACCCACTGGCGAGACTGGGTGCCGGATACTATCCCGGCAAACAACCACAGGTCTCTTACTGAATCGCCTTAACGTTTGGGCTCCACAACCAAAGCCATGCGTACGAGATGCGACAGACTGCTCGCGGCCATCTTGCTCATGACATTGGCGCGATGGATCTCGACCGTGCGCGGACTGATGCCGAGGTCATAGGCAATCGTCTTATTCGGGAGGCCAGACACAAGGCCGTCCAGCACTTGTCGCTCCCGCTCCGACAGGGCCGCCAGACGACCACGGATTTCCACGCTTTGTGGGTGGGTCGCCTCCGTCCGATTGCGACTGTCCAAAGCGGAGCGGATCGCTTCGATCAGCACCTCGTCGTCAAAGGGCTTTTCGATGAAGTCGGCGGCACCTTCCTTCATCGCCTGAACAGCGAGGGCCACATCGGCATGACCCGTCATGACGATGACCGGAAGCGTATGCCCGCGGGTCCGGAGCTGTCGCAGGAACTCGATACCGTCAATGCCCGGCATGCGCACATCGGTCACAATGCAGCCGTCGAGATTGCTCGTGGCCGTGGCCAGAAAAGCTGTCGCCGATTCGTACAGGCGCACGGCGAAATTAGCCGTCGCCAGGAGAAAACCAAGCGATTTGCGAACGTCGACGTCGTCGTCGACCACGTGCACCAGATGGCTACCGGTCATTGGCGACCTCTTCCTTCTCCACGCTGCGCAAGGTGAACCGGAACGCGGTCCCTCCAGCCTGCATTGCCTCGGCCCAGATGTGGCCACCATGCGACTCGACGATGGTACGGCAAATAGAGAGGCCGACGCCCATGCCCTGTTTCTTGGTGGTGACAAATGGCTGGAAAAGCTGGGCGGAGACTTCCGGCGCGAGACCAGTGCCGGTGTCGATCACGCTTACCTCTGCCATCCCGTCGTCACGGGCCACGGTCATGACTTGCAACTCACGCCGTGGCACGCCTTGCATGGCTTCTATCGCGTTGCGCATCAGATTGAGCAGGACCTGCTGAATCTGGATGCGATCCGTCAAGACCAGTTCGGCGGCCGGATCGAGTTTGTAGGTGACGCGGACATCAATTTCTCTTGCACCGACCAGGGCGAGCGACGAGGCTTCCTCGATCAGTGCGGGAAGGCGTTCGACCTGGCGCTCGCTCTCGCCTCTTGCGACGAAGTCCCGAAGGTGGCGAATGACGTCTCCGGCCCTCAAGGCCTGTTCCGCTGCCTTTTCCACGGCCTCCCTCAACATCGGCGCGTTCTCTTCCGTGCTTTTTTCGAGAAGCCGCCGGCTGCCTTTAAGGTAGTTCGTGATTGCCGTGAGAGGCTGGTTGATCTCATGCGCCAGTGTCGAAGCCATTTCGCCCAGCGCGGTAAACCGCGCCATATGGAGGAGCTCCTGCTGCTGCTCCTGTATTCTTGCTTCCGCTTTGTAGCGTTCGGTCAAGTCCCGGCAGAAGCCGGTAAAGAAGCGGCCGGTCCCAGGGTGCATTTCACCGACGGCAAGTTCCATCGGAAAGGTTGAGTCATCCTTGCGCATTCCAGTGACGGTGCGGCCGAGCCCGATGATTCGGCGCTCACCGGTCGATAGATAGCGGTGCAGATAAGCGTCATGCTCTTCGCGGTAGGGCGACGGCATCAGCAGATTAACGTTCTGACCGATGACTTCGCTCGACTGGTAACCGAACAACGTTTCGGCAGCCGTGCTGAAGGATTGAATAAGGCCCTGTTCGTCGATGACGACCATTGCATCGGGCACCGTTGCCAGGATCGAACGCAAATGATCTTCGCGCAAGCGCAGGGCGGCGTTCGCAAAGGAGAGCTCGCTAACATCGGTGCCTTCGACGAAAATAGCCGTGACGCGGCCGTCGTCGGCCTTGATGGGCTGATAGACGAAATCGAGGATACGCTCTTCGACCGGCTCGTCATGGCTGTTGCGAAGGGCGACCTTCACGCCCTGACCTCTGTAGGGTTCGCCCGTTTCGTACACCTGGTCCAACAGTTCGTAGAAACTCTGGCCTTCAAGCTCGGGCAGGGCCTCGCGTACCGACTTTCCTATCACTTGCCTTTGGCCGATCAGGCGCTGATAAGCGGCATTGGTCAACTCATAGACATGACCCGGCTCACGCATCAATGTCATGAATCCGGGGGCTTGCTCGAACATCTGCGCCAGCCGGTCGTGTTCGGCCGTGGTCTGCCCCTGGCCGCGAACGTCGGTCGACAAGTCACGTGTTTGTCTGTCGTCCAAATCAAGTCCTTTGATCAGGGAACCCGCAACGCAGTCTAGTTATCATTCATCGCTCTTTCTGCACACGCAAAACCATGATGCCAAATAGTCGCGATCAAGCTGGCTGGAAATGCACTTTGACGCGTATCAAGGCGCGGCAGGCCAATGCACCTTATGCTGCATTCAACTGCTCCAGCGAAAGGCGCCTCCAGTGTCCTATAAATCAATTATCGTGAACCTCGCCATCGATGCACCCCCCGCGGCCATGGTGAGCCTCGGGGTTGAACTTGCTGAGCGCTTCGGCGCTCACCTTATCGGCCTCGCGGCTGCGGATGTCCCGCCGCTGGTCGCGACTGGCGACGGTATGGTCTACGAAGGCGAGATCATGCAGATCCAGCGAACCGAAATCGAAAAACGGCTCGCCGAACTGCGCGCCGACTTCGAGAGGCTGGTTCCTGCCTCGATCTCAAGCGAATGGGGGCAAGCTGTCTGCAGCCCGACGCGGTTCCTCAGCGTTTCGGCCCGTGAGGCCGACCTCATCGTGACTGGTGGCGACAAAGGAGAAGATGTCTATCGCACCGTGGATATCGGTAGCCTTGTGCTCGGCATAGGCCGGCCAGTACTCGCCGCTGCAAGCCATATCGAACATGTCATGGCAAAAACCGTGCTGGTCGCCTGGAAGGACTCCAGGGAGTCGCGACGGGCGCTGACCGACGCGTTGCCCTTCTTGGCCAAGGCCAACGACGTCGTCATCGCCACAATCGACAGCGACCGCGGCGACAGCATCCGTGACAGCCTCGCCGATGTCGCGGTCTTTCTTGAGCATCACGGCATCATGGCGCGGACCGAACTGATCGCCGGCGACGCTGACGGCGAGCATCTGTTGACATTCGCACGCTCGATCAACGCCGACCTCATCATCTCCGGCGCATATGGCCACAGCCGCCTGCGCGAATGGGCGTTCGGCGGCGTCACGCGCACGCTGATCGAGGAGAGCAGCATCAACCGTCTCATGTCGTATTGACCGCGGCCGCATCGCAAGTCCGCCATTTGCGGAATTCACGCCAGATTCATCGTTCCGAGGGAGTCCTGTTGACCGAGATCAATGCAGCGGTCGCCGACATGGCAATAACCTGCCGAGAAACGGGAGTGACCGACATGACTTTTCTCGACTACCTGATCTCAGTTGACGCCAGGACCGCCTTGATGGGCCGCATGATGCGGACGCTGGGCGTCGACAAACAATTGAAGATCGTTCCAGACAATGTAGCCGTCACCAATCGGGCTGTGGACCGGTGCCGCGCCTGCGGGCACCAGGACGAATGCTCGAGCTGGCTCGACGAGCAGCAGCAAGCCGACGATCCGCCAGACTATTGCCGCAATCGCGACCTGATCGCACGGCTGCAGCATGCGGCCGGTCAGCGATAGGAGCGCCCCGACCAAATAGCAGTTCGCGTCACTGACGTTACGTTGGCCGCCTCATGACAGTCAAAGACGAGACCATGAGAGATTGTCACTCACGGCACCTCGGCCAGCGATGCGCCCAGGATCACCTTTTCAATGCGTCATCCGCGGGCTGATCTTCGTCCGTTTCAACGGGTAATGCCGGCGGCATCGCTATCATGCCGGCACCCCGGAGCCAGTCAGCTTTCCAGTCTGTCATCTCGGTCGATGAGGATGCGCTCCGCCGCTCCGTCGAGGTCCTCATATTGCCCGCTCCTCAAAGCCCACAGAAACCCAGATAGCCCAAGACCACCGAGGAACAGGGCTACAGGTATCAGATAGACGAGCGTCGTCATGACAATCGCGCCAATGCGCCGATGGCGGACCGTTGGCCGCGCCTGCCCGCCGTCCCCGGTGCGTTCGTCGTCGCAAAGGACGCCAGGCGTAATGCATTTCCGATGACAAGCAGCGACGAGCCGGACATGGCGATTGCGGCGATCAACGGTGTGACGTGCCCCGAAATCGCGATCGGCACGGCGACGGCATTGTAGATAATCGCTATGGCGATGTTTTGCCGGATCAGTCGTCCGGCCTGTCGCGAGACGTCTAGGGCAAGGGGTACGGCAAAAAGGCTTTCGCGCAGGAACACGAAATCCGCTGCTTTGCGGCCGACGTCGGCGGCCGTCGCTGGAGCCATCGAGACGTGTGCCGCGCCTAGCGCGGGGGTGTCGTTGAGACCGTCGCCAACCATCAGCACCTTGTGGCCGTCCTTCGCCAGCGTTTCGATATGCTCTACCTTGCCCGACGGAAGCAGCGCCGGAACAAAGTGATGGATGCCCAACGTCGCCGCGACCTCGCCGCAGGCAGCCACGGTGTCGCCCGACAGCATTTGGGCGGAAACCTGGGCGTTATTTAACTGCACGATGGCCGCCCTGGCGTCGGGACGCAGCGCGTCCTCGAAGGCGAAGCAGGCGACAATGATCCCATCTTTGGTCAGAACAGTTCCGCCGTAGCTGCCTTCGCCGCCGGTTCGGGCCTTCCATCCGGCCCATCCGCGCCTACCCAGCCGCCAAATACTGCCCCCGGCAGTGGCTTCGATGCCGAATCCGGGATGCTCGTTAACAGCCTCGAGTTCCGGCTGGCCCGCGACACCTGCAAACTTGGCAATGGCGTTTGAAAGCGGGTGACGGGAGTGCGCGGCGATATCGGCTGCGATTGCCAGCATGGTCGGATCGATCGACGATGCATTGACGAGCCGGGGCTCACCGAGCGTAAGCGTGCCGGTCTTGTCGAAGACCGCGATGTCGATCGCCGCCAACCTCTCCATGGCGGAACCGTCCTTGACCATCACGCCATTTTCGAACAGACGCCGCGCGGCGACCACCTGCACGATCGGCACGGCGAGGCCGAGCGCACAGGGACACGTGATGATGAGGACAGCGATGGCGATCGTCATCGCTCGGTGCCAGTCGCCGATGGCCATCATCCAGCCGAGGAACGTCACGAAGGCGGTCAGATGGACCACCGGAGCGTAGAGCGCCGAAACGCGGTCGGCAATCCGGCGGTAATGCGCGCGACCGCCCTCGGCGGCTTCCATCAGGCGGACCATCTCGGCCAGGAAAGAGTCTTTTGCGGCGGCTGTCGCCTCGACCGTCAGTGGACCGGTGAGATTGAGGATGCCGGCCTGGACGGCTTCTCCTGACGACACGGTTCTGGGAATGCTCTCACCGGAAACCAGCGAACAGTCGAGATCCGAGGAGCCTCGAATAATCTTGCCGTCGACCGGAATCCGCTCACCCGCCGTGATCAGCAACTGCATGCCGGGTTCTATCTCGCCAACCGGCCGGTAGTCGCGCGTGCCATCATGACGCATCACCATGGCGCCACGCGCCGCCAGCCGTGACAGGCCGTTCACCGCGGTCCGGGCACGCTCCCGCATCACGTGATCAAGCGTGCGGCCGATCAGCAGGAAGAACAGCAGCGACACCGACGCGTCGAAGTAAGCGTGGTCGCCGTGGTTGATGGTTTCGTAGAGGCTCATCGCGTAGGCGAGCGAGACCCCAACGGCAATCGGCACATCCATGTTCATGCGGCCGTGACGCAACGCGTTCCATGCCGAGCGGAAGTAAATGCCGCCGGCGAAGGCGAGGGCAGGGATGGCAATCAGCGCCGAGATCCAATGGAACAGGTCGCGGGTCGCACCTTCAGCGCCGGACCAGACCGAGACCGACAGCAGCATGATATTGCCCGCCGCAAAGCCGGCAACCGCGACGGCGCGGATCAGTTCCGAAAGCGTCTTGTCTTTTTCATCAACCTCGGGCACGAAAAGATGCGCTGGGTAGCCCAGCCGCTCAAGCGCAGCGACGAATGGCGGTGCCTCATTCCCACGCCAGCGGATCGAAACCCGTCTCGTCGACAGGTTGACCCGTGCGTCTTCGAGGCGATCGAGCTTTTCGAGTGCTGTCTCGATCGTCTGTATGCAGGCGCCGCAGTGAACGCTCGGCACTGAGAGATCGGTCTGGTGAAGATCATCGCCAAGCGAGCGGCTCGCCAATTTGACTTCCTGGTTCGACGGCAAGACAGGTGTGACCCTATCGAGAGCCAGCGCCATTTCAGCGCCCGGCGCGCAGCAGCTCATTGCAGCGCTCCTTGAGAAATCATGATCCGACGGACATCGCGATAGGGTTCGGAGAGACCAGCATCGGCATCGACTTCGACGATCCAGACGCCATCTCTCGGCGTGTGCTGCGCCGCAAATTCCTGGCCAGTAGCAGAGGCCAGAGTGACGGACTTGTCCTCCGCCTCGTAGGCGGGGTGGCGAAACAGAACCTTCACAGAATGCAGGGGAATGGGGTTGCGGGCGGCATCGCTGAGGCTGTAGCGGACCTCGCCCCATGCGACAGTCAGTTTGCCGGTCCAGCCTAGTGCGGCCTGCGCGCGCCCCTCCTTGGCCTTCTTGTTGAACTGCTGGCTCGCCACGTAGGTGTTTTCGACGACAAGACCGGTCCAGCTCGTACTGGCCAGCGTCGCCATGGTCAGATTCACGCCAACGATTACGCCGAAAAAGCAGAGAACGGTAAACAGCATATGCCTTCCGGTAAATTCGCGGGGCCTTCGCATATTGACGCTCATCTAACAGTCTCCGGTGCGTTGAACGTGGCGGTGTATTCGTCGACTTCGAAACTTGCCTTGTCTTCAACCCGGAACTTGAATGTTTGCGCTTGGCCCTTGAGCTGTTCAGCCGGCTGGCGGACAAAAACCTTCAGCATCTTCAACCGGTCTGGTTCGACGGCGATGGCAAATGAGCGATCTGCGGGCAGGTCGATCCCGACGACGTTCATTTCGGCGCCTTGTAAGCCCTGCATGGTGACGACAACCGTTCTTGGCTCGGGGATCATGTTGAGCAGCTTGACGGTGTAACCATTGCGGATCGAGCCATCGGACAGCGTCACGAACTGCGGATTGCGGTCGTGCAGAACGCTGACCTCGAGCCGGTCGCGAGTCAGCAGCGAATAGAGCAGGGCAAGACCGATCGCAGACCACGCGCCCATGTAGACGAAGGTTCGCGGCCTGAAGATCTTGCGGAGATGGAAATGGGCCAACCTGTCGGAGAAAGCGCCGCCGTCGGTCCGCACAAGCGACGGGTTCACCGAGCAAGAACCGCCTGCGGTGGCTACCGCCATGTTGGCGTTGTAATCGGACAATGTCGCGTAGGAGATCAGTCCCCGCTCCTTGCCGAGCTTGTCCATGACGCCGTCGCAAGCGTCGATGCAGAGCGCGCAGGTGATGCATTCAAGCTGCTGACCGTCGCGAATGTCGATCCCCATCGGGCAGACGGCGACACAGGCATTGCAATCGACGCAGTCTCCAACCGGCTGCCCCGCGGCAAGCACCTTCTTGGCGTGGCGCGAACGCGGCTCGCCGCGCCAATCATTGTACGTTACGGTGAGCGAATTCTCGTCGAGCATGGCCGCCTGGATGCGCGGCCATGGGCACATATAGGTGCAGACCTGCTCGCGCATCAGTCCGCCGAACGTGTAGGTGGTCGCCGTCAGCACCGCGATGGTGATATAGGCGATGGGCGCTGCGGTCGCGGTGAAGACCTCTCGAAGCAGAGTTGGCGCGTCGGCGAAATAGAAGATCCAGGCACCCCCCGTTGCCGCGCCTATGATCAGCCAGATAACGTGTTTGGATAGACGCAGCACAAGCTTGCGCGCGGCCCAGGGGCCGGCATCGAGTTTCATGCGGGCGTTGCGGTCGCCCTCGATCGCGCGCTCGACAACCAGAAACAGGTCGACCCATACCGTCTGTGGGCAGGTATAGCCGCACCAGGCCCGGCCGACCGTGGAAGTGACCAGGAACAGGCCGATGCCGGCCATGACCAGCAGGCCGGCAACATAGTAGAATTCCTGCGGCCAAATCTCGATGAAAAACAAGTAAAAGCGGCGATTGGCGAGATCGATCAACACAGCCTGGTCGGGGGCAAACGGCCCCCGATCCCAACGCAGCCAAGGCGTCAGATAGTAAATGCCCAGGGTGATTGCCATCACCAGCCACTTGAAACGACGAAAGCTGCCTGAAGCGCGCTTAGGGAAG
This sequence comes from Mesorhizobium sp. WSM4836, assembly GCF_055811815.1. Lineage (NCBI taxonomy): Bacteria > Pseudomonadati > Pseudomonadota > Alphaproteobacteria > Hyphomicrobiales > Phyllobacteriaceae > Mesorhizobium > Mesorhizobium sp. WSM4836. The sequence continues at coordinate 1,860 of NZ_JBVVQF010000055.1, read as the reverse complement.
ATCTTCTTGCGTGCGGCATAGAGCGGCTGACGGGTTTTGGCCGAGTTGACCGCCTCTGCCTCAAGCCGCTCTACCTGTATGTTGTCCAGCACGAATATCTCCAGTCGCGCAGCCGATCATTTTGCCGTGCAACCGGACATCTGTGATGTGGGCGGCGTCCGGAATGCAGCGTGCTAGCCAAGCTTTGCCGCATGATGGGCCGCGCCGCGTTGATGCAAGTCAATCGCCGATGCCGCAAATACGATCGAGGCCCGGCGCAAGCCGGGCCTCGTCGCTTGACCGGCGGAGGGCCGGGAATAGAACCCCCTCTATTCCCCACCGCCAAGCGAATGGATGTAGACGGCGAGCTCCTTGACTTTGGTGTCGCCAAGACGACCGCCCCAGGCCGGCATCACGCCTTGTCTGGGCGCGCGAACCTGGGCAGCGATCGATGCTTCCCCGGATCCGTAAAGCCAGATGGCATCGGTCAGGTCGGGCGCGCCAAACTCCTTGTTGCCTTTTGCATTTTCGCCATGACACGCCACGCAATTCTCCGCGAAGACCTTGGCACCCGGCTCGACCAGACTTTCGTCTTGAACAGATCCTGACAAGCTGGTGACATAGGCGCTGACCTGCCTGATCTGGTCAGCCGTGATAATGTCGCCAAAGGCCGGCATTTCGGATTGGCGTGTGTCCGGGTCCGATGCAAAGCGGATGCCGTGTGTGATCGTCTGCTGGATCTGCTCGGCACTTCCGCCCCATAGCCAATCGTCGTCGTTGAGATTGGGAAAGCCGCTGGACCCTTGGGCGCCGGAGCCGTGGCATTGCACGCAATTGACCTTGAACGCGGCGCCGCCGGCGGCACCCGCGAATTCACGCAGCGCATCGTCGGCGGCAATCTCCAGGACAGTTTTCGACTGTACAGCCGCAACATACTTGCCCTTGGCGATTTCAGCTGCGGCGAGCTCGTTCTTCACATCATTTCGGCTTGAATAGCCGATTACGCCTTTGGTCGCGGAGCTCAGCATCGGCCATGCCGGATAGGCGATGGTATAGCCGATCGCCCAGAAGATGGTGATGTAAAAGGTCGTGATCCACCAGCGCGGAAGCGGATTGTTGAGCTCCCGGATGCCATCCCACTCATGGCCGGTGGTTGAAATGCCCGAGACGTCATCGATATGCTCGTTGCTCATTGTCAATCGTCCTTGAGAGGTATCCGGGCGGCTTCGTCAGCTTGCCTGCGGCCGCCGGGGCGAAGCGCGAAGGCAATGCATCCGACGAAGAACAGCGCCATGGCGAGCAGGCCCCAGCTGTCGGCAAATTCCCGCATCAGATTGTAATTCATCGATATCTTCCTCAGCGGTAGCCGGCGGCCTCGTCATAGTTTTTGAAGTCGACCAGCGTGCCGAGCATTTGCAGGTAAGCGACAAGGGCATCCATTTCGGTGACCTGCTGCGGATTACCGTCGAAATCACCGAGCTTGGCCTTCGGATAGCGTGCTTCGAGGCCGGACGTGTCGACGTTGGCATCCGCTTGTGCCATGAGATCGGCATTGGCATTAGCAATCATGTCATCGGAGTAGGGGACGCCGACACGCCTGTTGGCGACAAGATGTGTCGAGAAGTCCTTCACCTCGATCGGTGTATTTTTCAGGAATGCGTAGCTGGGCATGATCGATTCCGGCACGACAGAGCGCGGGTCGGTGAGATGCTGGACGTGCCATCCGTTCGAATAACGGTCGCCCACCCGCGCGAGGTCCGGTCCGGTGCGTTTCGATCCCCACTGGAACGGGTGGTCGTACATCGACTCGGCCGCCAGGCTGTAATGCCCATAGCGCTCGACTTCGTCGCGGAACGGCCTGATCATCTGGCTATGGCAGAG
>NZ_JBVVQF010000054.1:0-14895 GCF_055811815.1 Mesorhizobium sp. WSM4836 | reverse complement strand
GTCAAGTCCGGGCGTCGCCATGTGGTCGAGTGCAAAGCGGGGCGCTGCTTGGCGCATGGCTTGGCTTTCCTTCTATGAAACGGCCGTCATTCTCGGTTGACTGGCTTCTACCGTGCGTTGATTGGCGAGGGCCCGAAGTGATGGGCATGAGGAAGGCGAGGCATTCGAACTCACGTTTCTCTCACTGTGGTGCCACGCCTCCTGAGACATCGCCTGAATAGGTGCAATGACCGAAGCTGGCTCGCAGCCATCCATCTGCTTCCGGCAAACTAACTCGCCAACCCGGAGAGATGCCCAAACCGATCGGATTCAAAGTTCAGGCAGCAGGGTGCTTCGCCAAAGCGAGGCCGACGCCCAGCGCGATCATCGCACCGCCCGACGCCTCCCTCAGGCGGCGGATCAACCCGGGACGCGCTGCCGCGCCGTCTTGAATGCCGCTGGCCACGAAGGCAACCACGATGTCGGCAAGCGTGTTGAGCGCAATCGACACGGAGCCAAGCACCACGAATTGCAGAGCTACGAGCCCTGCGCTCGGGTTCACGAACTGCGGAAGGAAGGCTAGAAAAAAGGCTGCCGTCTTCGGGTTGAGAGCCTCGACCAGCACCCCTTCACGAAACGCCTGCCGGGGTCCGACTGGACCCACCGGGGCGTCGTCATCGCCGCCAGTCGCTCCCTTGCGGCGGGCGGCTTGAAAGGTGCGAAAGCCGAGCCAGACGAGGTAGACCGCGCCGAACAGCTTTAATGCGGAGAACAGTTCCGAGCTCTCGAGCACGATCGCGGAGACACCTAAGCTTGCGGCGAGGACGTGGATCATGCCGCCCAGCCCCGTGCCGAAGCTGGAAGCGATACCTTCCGGACGACCGCCGGCGAGCGTGCGCGCGGCGACGTAGAAGATGCCCGGACCGGGCGTGATGGCGAGCACGGAGGCCGCGGCGAGGTACAGGGCGAATGGGGTCAGTTCCGGCATCATGGTCGATTTCCGCAAAGTTCATGATTATTTTGGGATGAGAGCGGCGATCTCGCGGTCAGATGCCCGCTCGCTCGCCGCGAGGCCCGCGGCCACGCCGGCGCGGTCGGCCGCGTTCCGGTTCTGGCTCATTTTGCGCTTGCCCTCCAGCCTCCTGACAGGCATGCGCAGGCCGATGATTCCGCGGAGTTGCGCCTGTACAAAATCCGGTGGCGCGTCCGACACTGCCCAAGGCGAGGCGCGTTCGCCCTCGTGGCGGTCGGTGAGACGATTCACGACGTCCAGCAGCCTTCCCGCATGCTCGAAGAACTCGACCGGACCATAGGCGTGGACGGCGATGTAATTCCAGGTCGGGACGACCTTCCCGGTTTCCCGCTTGGTCGCATACCATGCCGGCGTCACGTAAGCGTCCGGCCCCATGAAGATGGCCAAGCCGTCGCCCAGGGGTGGAACACGGCACTGGGGATTGGCCTTCGCCAGGTGCCCGTAGATCACGCCGTGCTCGCCCTCGCTCTCGTCAAGGAAGAGGGGCAGTGACGTTGCGAGCGGCCCTTCCGCCGTGACTGTAACGAAGTTCGCCAGCAGCGCCGCGCGGATGGTCGCCCGCAGGGACTCCTTGTCGTCGTCGCGGAAAGCGGGAGGGATGTACATCGCGAAACTCCTTGCGTTACCAGTCAGGTACCGGCAATCTGGCCTACTGGAAACAGCCAGTCAGAAGCTATCGACGTGGTCCAGTTGGTGAAAACTGGCATCGCGCCCCCGATCATCGCGAGATCAAGGAGCAGATCCACAGCGGGGTGTGCGAGTCGAGGGACGCCTTCCGCTCCTTCGCAGCCGAGCGGTGGGGCGTATCCCGCATAACGGCAACGGCGGCTAGTTTGCCAATCCTTGTGGACGGCCTCCGGCAAACCCAATGAATTGATCTAACGCAAGTGAACGATAATAAAACAATCGTCGAAGAGGGAGCCTACGGGGGATGCCAGGCAATGCCGAGAGCGTGTGCGGGTCCTCATTGTAGCAGGTGATAACAAGGTCTACGCTTAGCCAAACGGCCGGAGCCGACCAGTTCGTCCGATGTCGACGAAATGCTTGTCCGCAGGTCGTAAACGGCTTGTAAGCCTTTCATAAGCGAGACCACAAGGTGCTGGCTGGGAAAGCAGGTCCATAGGATCTCGCATTTCAGTGATGTTCTGGAAGCGAGCGAATTTCATATCCGCAGGCATCTAATGCCGGAATCAGATTGGACAGCGCCAAGACGGTCTGGTTGCGCAGACTGGCTTGACTGCGGCGTCTCGACTCGTCGGGAGGGCAACCATCGTGCAAGAGCACGATGGCGCCTGGCCGCACCGAGGCGAGAACTGCATCGACGATCGCGTTGGTGCCGGGGCGCGACCAGTCTTTTGGGTCTATCGACCAATGAAGGGCCGCCAGCCCGGCGATCTCTGACGCAGTGAACACTTCTTCGCTCCAGGCGCCGTACGGTGCGCGAATGTAGCGGATCGAGGCCTGCGGGCATGCTCCCATGATGGCATGGTTCGCCTCAAATACCTCACGTTGCACTTCGCCCAAGCTGCATTTGGACAGATCCGGATGAGACATCGTGTGGTTGCCTACCTCATGCCCTTCTGCGATCATTCGCTGGATGAGATCCGGGTGCTCTGCGGCGTAGGCGCCAATGACGAAGAAAGTCGCTGGCACCCGATTTTGCGCCAGCACATCGAGTATCTGTGGTGTGAAAAATGGATCGGGACCGTCGTCAAACGTCAGATAAACGCTGCGACGGCCGGTGCCGTCAGCGCATTCACTCCGCACCTCGCATCTGTCATCAAGATGTTTCATAACCCCGGACCCTTCCGGTCAATTGGTGTACCGGTCGGCCATTCGCTCATCGACCGCGCAATCGGCATAACGCCGGATCGACTCACTTAATATTCGGCCCAGACCAGGAGGCACACACCAGAAAAATGCTCCTCGGAGCCAACGCATACATCGACAATCCCCTTAGGGCTGCATCCTTGAATTTTTCCTATGCGACGTCCTGTCCGATCGGCAAAATCGATTGTTTCGATGATAAGCATCCACGTTGCGGATGATGAGACAAAGGCCTTGATCCGAACCTCCTCGCACCGACCGAACGCAGTCTCACGGGGCGGCAACCAGCATCAATCTTAGTCAGCCGGCCATGAGCGCGGCCGTGGCCCGGCTGCGCAACTATTTCGACGATGAACTGTTTACGATGAGCACCCGCGAACGTGTCCTAACCTCGCGTGCGGAAACCATAAGCGTCTCAGAGTTGAGCGACGACGTCCCGCAGCATCTCGACGCCTTTTTCGATCTGCCGGATGCTCAAGCCGGAATAGCCCATGACAAGCCCGACGCGATCGGCCCCGCCTGCTCCCGACTGCCCATGATAAAGCGGCGAAATGGGGTGCAGACCCAGACCCGCGTATTGCGCGGCTTCGACAAACGCCGTTTCACGCGATCGCGGCAGGTCGTTGAACCATATGACGACGTGCAGTCCAGCCTCTGCCCCCTGGACGGCGATCCGATCTAGAAAACTCCGTTTCAGGGTGGTCAGCAATACCTGCCGGCGCTCGCCGTTAAGGCGGCGCACGCGGCGCACATGGCTTTCATAGCCGCCGCTCTCGATCAGAGAGGCCAATGACTCCTGCTCCGCCACCGGAGAATGCCGGTCGGCAAACTGCTTGGCGGTTTCGAAAACCTGCTGCAATCCCGCCGGGACGACGAGATAGCCGATGCGCAGCATCGGCGAGAGCGTCTTGGAGATGGTGCCGAGGTAGATGACGGCCCCATGATCCTCGAGGCTGTGCAGCGGGGGAACGGGACTGATATCGTAGCGATATTCGCTGTCGTAGTCGTCCTCGATGACATAGGCGCCCTGGTCCCGCGCCCATTCCAGAAGCTGATTCCGCCGCGCGATCGGCATGACGCCGCCGAGCGGAAACTGATGCGAGGGCGTCGCATAGGCCAGCCGAGCCGCGACCCCCGCCAGTTGCTCCGTCTGCATGCCGTCCTCGTCAACCTCGACGGGAACGGGCGTGGCACCTGTACCGGCAAAGACCTGGCGCGCCATCCTGTAGCAGGGGTCCTCGATGACGAAGCTGTCCCCTGGGTCGAGCAGCAGGCGCGCGCAGAGATCGAGGCCCTGCTGCGAACCATTGACGATGACGATCTGCTCGGGTTCGCAGCGCACAGTACGGGCGCGCCAGAGATAGCCCTGAAGCGCCTGGCGCAGCCGGCGCGAACCGCACGGATCGTCATAGGCGAGCCGTGCCGGCCGCTGCGCCATCGCCGCGTTCATCGCGCGTTTCCAAACCGACGCGGGGAAATCTGAGGACGCCAGGACGCCATATCGGAAATCGACCTTCAGCGTGTTCGGCAGGTAATCCGGCCAGCGGGGAGTGCCACGCAGCCGTTCGCCATAGTTTGACAAGTGACCCGGGCCGGCCCGTTTTGGGGGATTGGCGGTTAGCTCAGGTCCGAGCAGTGAGGATGCGACACGATGGCGCGCGCCTTGACGGACGTCGATGAAACCCTCCGCGGCCAGCTGCTCGTAGGCGACGGTGACGGTCGTTCGCGAGACTCCCAGTTCCTCGGCGAGCCCACGGGAGGACGGCAGTTGGCTGCCGGTGTCGTAGATGCCTCTGAGTATCTGCTCGCGAAGCGCTTCGTAGATCTGGCGCGCACCCATGCCGTACGAGCGGGTTGAGCCACCGGGACCTGGAGAATGGACCATTTCTTTTCCTGCCAACTGAACCAGTTTGCAGCTACTCTTCCCGAAAGCCAAGAGCACGTCCGAAGTAGATGCCCACCGATCCACGACTGGCACAGTTTGCGAAAGGCCAATTCGGCTACCCGCGCGATCCATCATTGCTACGGTCCGGCTGGTTTTTCCAGTGCCGTTAAACTATCCGTCTTCCTGAACTAGACCTCCGGATTCGAAAGCGCTGCGGCGAATGAGGCCGCCGCCGCTTTGGGCGGCCGGCTCTACGCGCGCGCAATCCGGCGACCGAGATCTTGAAAATGCGGCTGGCCAATCTGGAAGGAGTCGAAGCCGGACTGGAAGGACAGCCCATCTTGTTATGGACCGCTCCAGGCGGAGTCTATGACTCGGTTGGCGTAATCTCACTTACCCCGACAGGTCCCGAACTGCGGTCCGTTTTGATGCTGGAGCCTCACAAGGATTATACGTACACTTTAATGAATGCCTATTCAGGATTGGCGTCACGATGACCGTCGACCCCATTCAGCCTTCAAATGATCTCCGTTGAACGGTTTCACCGCAACGGAGGAATATATTCCTGACGTAGTCGCGCTGCCAAACCCGCCCAAGGCTCGCGCCGAAGGCGGGTTGTTTTTGTTTCAGCCGAACTTGCGCGCAGGCGGTTCGCTAACGATCTCGCTGTGCAGATCGCGAAGCGCCTTGACCATCTCGACAGGCCTCGAGTTGATCAGCAGTAGATAGGCGCGCATGGCCTGTACGGGCCGCGAACGGCCCTGTTCCCACTGCTTCAATTGATCGAAGCCGAAGGCGAACGTGGACGCGAAGTCCTTCTGCGAAAGGCCAGTCTTCGTACGGATTGCTTTGACGTCGATCTCGGCGGGCACATGAAGCTTATAGGGCTCGGCCTCGCCGCGTGCGACGGCAAGCGCTTCCTGCAGGCCCTCCGCGATCTGATCGAATACCTTCTTGCTCATGCTCTTTCTCCACCTGCGGCTAGCGGCTGGACGCGCCGCGCATATTTTTCCACAATGGCCCCCGTCATCTTCCTAAGTGCATTACGTTCCGCCTTGGAAAGATTGACCTTTTGGCTCTTCCCAAACACGGTGATAAGGAACACCGGAAGGTCCGAACCTGTGTAGAATGTGATCGTGCGAACGCCTCCGCTCTTACCTTTGTTATTGCCACGAATCGAAAAACGGACCTTCCGGCAACCACCCGTTCCGACGATTTCCTCGCCACGGATTGGCCGCAATATGGTCGACGAAGTCCTCAATGTCCTCATCGGACATCCCGGCTGCCTGCGCCGCCCTACGGAAAGCTGTCAGTTCTGAGACCGTGTGCATGCCGTGCATAAGTATGTAAACTACGCACCTTGTCAACTGGTAAACAGGCTAGTGGGTTCCGTCTAGTCCCCCATGGGCAGAGAAATTACCGCAGTTACTGGCGCGATCGGGCCCCGCACTTGGATCGCTGAGCTCCCATGATCGATGTACCCCAGCAGGTTTGCCATAGCTTGATCGGCGTTAGCCCTGGCCGCTGCAGTGGCCGCCACCACCGCGGCGACGTAGGCTTCGAGCTGCGGATCCGGAAGAGAGGTCATGCATCCCTCGCGGCAACCGGAACGAAACCGGTTAGTGACGGTTTTCTAATGGAAGGGACCGCAAAGGCAAAGGATGCGGCACAATGGTCGAGTTTGTAGTTTTGGAACAGGCGGTCGCGAGGCAACGAGTGAAGCGAGCGGAACTCTCTCTCAAGCAGGCGAAGACGATGCTCACCGACAACATCGGGCTCGCCGTCAGTCTTGCCCTTTGCAGCCGCATACGGGCCGAGCAGGCGAGTGCGAAAGCAGCCAGAAGGCGGCTGCTGAAGATAGCGCTGCCAAGCGCGCATTGAGGATTCTGGACCATGACGTTGTTCGAACCACTCAACTCGGATGGCCAGAAGCGCAGCGCTATCTACCACGCCGCGCGGCTGAAGATGTTGCACAACGGGCTGCTCAAGCGAATGGAGCAGACCCACCGTTCTGCTGAAACGGTCGAGGAAGCGGCGGAACTATTCGCCGAGGCTGTTCGCCCTGCCGGAAGCACTCAGACGCTCGGCATGTGAGAGCCAAGCCGCCACATCGGGCTTTTGCAGTAGCAGACCAATGGACGTCCCGGCCATCCGGATACCGCCGCCACCATTCGTGCTAGGCCCGTCGTGCCCGGCTTACCCTTGGCGATGCCGACAGTCTGATCAATCACTCGGCCGGCCTGACCCGCTCCGCCAGATACCCGAGTTTGCGCCGCCTTATCGCCTTGCTTTATGCCGCCAGGGATCGCTTTGACCCAAACTGGTCGCTTCAGAACCTCACCGACCAAATCCTTTCCTCTGGATCTCTCGATATAAACGCTTTTATCCTCGACATCCAATGCGGCTGCAGACGTCGAACAGCTCGCCTTGGCCACGCCCTCATCCGCTGAGCTCGACACGGGGCGATGACGCGCTCGACGCGGCTCCAACTGCCGGCTCCGTCAACGAATTTGACCTTCGGACTCGCCCTTCGCCGACGCTTCGAAGCGCGCCATCGTGCTGGGCTTCAGATTCGCGACATGCCTTGCGCAACGTCGCGGTGAGAGCCAGGCCGAGGATGAAGTCGATATAGTTGTCGCGGCACCAGTCGATGACCTGCGGCTGCAATAAATGACTGTCGGGCTGGATCAGGATCCGGGTGTTCGGCCAATTGCTCCGGATCCCACCAGGCGGCGTGTCATATGAAGGTGCTTGGACACACCGGTGTTTCGGCAGCTGTTATCGGTCGTCCAGGCTTTGGCATCAGTTTTGGTGGACGCGAGCAGCTTGCGAGGGATGCATCCGAACGTGGCGCTGCTCCCACAATAGTCGCAGCTCTCCTGTGAGAGCCTCGCGCAGGCCCTGATCCGGCGTAATTGTGTCGAGGAGATCCGCGAGCACGGCTTCGCCTTCGATCCGCGTCAGCAGATCGAACAAGCGATGTGAAATACGCGCACAGTCACGGTGATCCGTTCGGATTTCGCAGACGGTCTCGTGGCGATCCTGCGCCGTATATGCGCGGACTTTATGCAAGGATACATAAGGCGGCAATGAAACCGCGAGCGCAGTCCAATCCTGCAGCTTTGCGGCCCGTTTTTTGACGAGGTACGGCCCGACCACAAGTCCATCCAGCTCTGTTGTCAGAAACGTGGCAATCGAGTCTGCAACTGAATCTACGATCGGCTCTGCATTGTTGTTAAAGGACGTATTGAGCAGAATTGGGATGCCTGTCCGCTGCTTGAAGGCATTGATGACGTCCCAGTAGGCCGGACTGGCCTTGCGCGATACTGTTTGCAGCCGAGCCGTACCGTCGACGTGCGTGATGGCGCCGAGCAAATCACGCTTGGAATCGCGCACACGAACTACGAAATTCATGAAGGGAAATTCGCACGCACTGCCCGGGAGGTCGAAAAATTCGCGCGCATCCTCCTCCAACACTGACGGGGCGAACGGGCGATATCCTTCCCGCTTCTTGACCATAGCGTTGATCCGGTCCTTGTTTGAAGCGGGCCTGGGGTCGGCAAGAATGCTGCGATTTCCGAGCGCTCGCGGCCCGAACTCCGAACGACCTTGCACCCAGCCGATCACGGCGCCACCGACCATCCATTCGGCTGCCCTATCCGCCACCTCCTCAGTGCGTTCAAACTCCAGGTGCCCCGCCCATGCCTTTAGTTCCTCTTCGACAGCGTCATCGCTCGCGAGTTCCGGCCCCCAATAGACCTCCTGCAATCGCGTACGCGGCGCTGGGCGGCCCAGCTCATTAGACACGATTAGCGCGGCGCCTAATGCGCATCCAGCGTCATGCGATGCGGGCTGCACGAAGATGTCTTCGAAAAGTCCTGAATAGAGCAGCTTGCCGTTCATGGAGCAATTGTGCGCAACTCCGCCGGCCAGGCACAACCGCGTCATCCCGGTGGCCTCACGATAATGACGAAGAATGTGAAACACGATGCGTTCGAGCGCTTCCTGTAACGACGCACTCACATCCATATGCTGCTGAGTAAATGGCATTCCCTTTTTCCGAACCTGAATGCTGCGGAGCAAAGTCGGACCGATGCGGTCCAGGTGAACGCGATACTCGCCGTTTGCAGAGAGTTCATAGAATTGCTCGAAAAGCTCGCGATAGGGAACGGGATCGCCGTAGGGGGCAAGCCCCATTACCTTATATTCATCGAACAAGCCGTAGCCGAGATACCGGATCGTCTCGAGATAAAATTGCCCGAGAGAATTGTTCTCTGGGAAAGTCGCAAGCTGCGTAATTTCAGTACCAGATCCAACCGCCACAAGGCCCGACAGGAAATCACCAGAGCCATCAATCGCGAAAATCAGACTTTGCTCGAAGCCCGACATTGCAAAAGCACTCACGGCGTGCGCCTGATGATGACTTACGAATGAGATACGCGAAGCGTCGAGCTCGGTACCGAACTCCTGCGCCAGCAGCTGCTGCATCAACAGTTTAGCATCCAACGGAATGGAGGCGTCCGGCTGGGAAACAAGCATGTTTTCAAGCATGGCGTTGCTATAGTCTTCGGTAGCGTAGAACGCCACTCGATCGATTTCGCTGAGCTGAACCCCAGCTGCTGAAAGACAGTATTGAGCCGCACTAATTGGGAGCTTGTTGGAATGTTTGATCCGATTGAGGCGCTCCTCTTCTACCGCCGCAATGACCTGTCCGTCCCGGACGAGCACCGCAGCGCCATCGTGCATGAATGTGTTTGGAATCTGAAACCTGTTTTCATAGACTTTGTCCAATCCGCCGTTCAATCCTAGACACAGCATCTCGCTCTCCATTTGTCGTACAGGAATACTAAATTGGCCTTCTCGAGACCGTTCGATCAGAAAGACAGGCCGCGTTGTCGCTCGCGCCCGAACGCCAGCCAAACATCACCGGCCTCAAGGAATTCTATGAGGTCCGCCGGGATCAACATAAGATCCTGTGCTCGAGACGCCGGGCGTTCCATAGCGTTGTGAGATTGAATCGACGCCAGCCAAAACCCTTCGCGGCACACGCTGGCGATGTCGTTTTTATTTGCGTCCATAGCGCATGGTTTATCTCCTTCTCTTTTGCGTCAGCGCATCAGTCGGCGGCGCAACAGCGCCATCGAGAGGAAGAATGGCAACAGCGCGTAGAGGCCGAGCACCCCGATGTGCAGGGCGATGCCGCCGATCGGGCGATCAAGCATGACCGGACGAATGAGGTCGATCGCATGTGCCAGCGGCATGCATCGCGCTATCTGTTGAAAGGTGTCAGGCAGCTGATTCAATGGGAAAACGGCGCCCGACAGGAACAGCATCGGTGTAAGGATAAGCGTCTGGTAAAATACGAAGTAATCGTAGCTGGGCGAAAGTGCGGTGACGACCATCGCGAGGCTGGCAAATACGAACCCTGTCAGAGCAATGAATGGCAGCGCATAAAAGACGGACGGCCAGGCTGTATAGCCCAACGCTGCGGTGACAATGGTAATTGCCATACCGGCCAGGAAGGCCTTGGTGGCTGCCCACGCCAGTTCACCCAGAACGATGTCGCCGAGGGTAACGTGCGTATACAGCATGGCTTCCCATGTGCGTTGAGAATGCATGCGAGCGAAAGCCGCGTACAGTGTTTCGAGGGTAGAGGCGGTCATCGCACCGACCGCGACCATGCCGGCCGCCAAAAAGGCGATGTACGGCGCACCGTCGACGCGGCCGACCATTATGCCGAGGCCGGTACCGAGGCCGAAAAGGTAGATCATTGGATCGGCGAGGTTACCGAGAATCGCCACGAATGCGACTTTCTTCCATGCCAGATAGTTGCGGCGCCACACCGCAACCCAGTTCCACGCATTGGCGGGCAGCACCGCCGCAAGACCTTCAATCATCGTTCACTCCTCCATCTCGCGCCCGGTCAGCCGCAAGAAAACATCCTCGAGATTGGCTGGACGCAGAAGAAGGCGCAGACTTGGTCGCCCCTGGAGTTGCGTGCGCACCTGATCAGGGTCTGGAGCGTAGCAGTAGAGGGTTTCGCCGCTGACCTCGATGCGCTGAGAATACGGCTTGACGAGGGAATGCAACTCGTGCGGGTCGCCGCCGTAAATCTCCATGACCTGGCATCCGATATGCTCGTCGATCAGCGCCTGCGGGCGGCCTTCGGCGATGTAGCGACCCCTTTCGAGCACGCACAGCCGATCGCATAATCGCTCAGCCTCTTCCATGAAATGCGTGGTCAGGATAATCGTCTTGCCGCGCGCCAACAGGGCGCGCAGCCGCTCCCAGATCAGGTGGCGCGCATGCGGGTCGAGGCCGGTGGTCGGCTCGTCCATCACAATGAGCTGGGGGTCGTTTATCAACGCCCGCGCCATGGTCAGGCACCTCTTCATGCCGCCGGACAGTTCCGAGACGCGCGCATCCGCCTTGCGCTCGAGGCGAGCGAACTCGAGAAGCGACGGGATGACCGCTTCGCTCTCGCGTGTGCTCATGCCGAAGTAGCGGCCGAACACCAGCAGGTTCTCGCGCACGGTGAATTCCTGGTCAAGATTGTCGAATTGCGGGACCACGCCAATGCCCCTACGTGCCAGCCGAGCGCGCGCCGGCACCGGGACGCCGAGCACCGTGATCGTGCCCGCGTCAGGGCATGTCATGCCGAGGAGCATACGCGCAATCGTGCTCTTGCCCGCCCCGTTTGGTCCGAGGAGGCCGAAACACTCTCCCGAAGCAACGGTGAACGACAGTTCGTCGACAACGACCTTGTTCCCATACGACTTGGTTACGCCGGCGAAATCGACTGCCACGGTCGACAGAGAGTCATGCACGGAGCTTTTCGCGCTTGTCTGCCCGTGAAACTCCCGTTCGATCGGACCAGTCTCGATCCGCCGCAAATCCTCTGGGTCCAACTTCCGACTCAACACTTGATCTTTCTGGTCCTGGCTCAAAACTTTTCCACCTGCGATCACGTGACTATTGCTGTTCGCTGTAAGTTGCCTCAGATCCCACCATGTTGGGCTTTGGAATGGCGCCGCCGGTGTTTGGCACATTGGCCGCAGAGCTTCGCGACAACCAATCGCTATTGCTCAATGTACACAGCGCGTATGCTTTCAATGGGAGCAAGAGAAAGATGTTGATGAGTGTGTGGAGCGAGAATCCGAGAAATCGAAGTTGGCGCGCACGAAATGCTGCCACGCTGCAGCGAACTATAGTCATGACCGCGATCATCAGGCATGCCGTCCAAGGCAAAGTACCTGTCGTTACGAATTGCGCGAGCCCAGCCAGGAGCGACAAAGAGAGCAATAATGGGCCAAGATTCTGCCCAATCACGTCCAATGTGAGGTAAATATTAAGGCCGCGCAGTAGTGGGAGCCCCAGAAAAGTGTCACGGAACGTGCTCCGGGCCCAGCGAAGCTGTTGGCGTAGATAGGGACCCATGCTGCTGGGAACGACTGTTGCCGCGACGGCCTCCGGGACATACTCTGTTCGAAAGCCTGCTTTCAGCATCAGGATCGTAAGGTGGCGGTCCTCACCGAAGTCGCTCGGCTTCCCTCGAAAGCGCTGCGTCTCGTACTGATCCAGCAGCGAAACAAGCGCGGATCGCCGGTACATGGCACACGGACCGCAGCAACACATGACGGCACCGAACCGAGCCTGAGCTGCCCGCTCTTCGTTGCAGGCGAGCCAGTATTCCATGTCAATCAATCGCGTCAGCCAAGTTTCACTGCGATTGCTAGCCACCAACTGGCCCATGGCGGCGCCGATCGCTTGATCTTGCATTTTCAGCGCAAGCCTTGTGACGACGTCCGGCGCGAGTATCGTGTCCGAATCTACATTGAGCACCAAATCTCCGCACGATCGGCGAACCGCCGCAATCTGTGCCTTGCGCTTTCCGACATTCTTTGGGAGCGCAATGAAGTTGAACCTCGGGTCGTGCGCGTATTCCTCGTGTACACCAACGAGGGCATCGCGATTTCCAGAGCCGTCATCAACAACATAGACCTGCAGTTTTCCGGCGTAGTCCTGACTTGCAATGGAAGCCAGGCAGTCCGAGAGGGTGCGAGGTGCCTCGTTGTAGCACGGGATAATGACATCGACGCTCGGCCAAAGCTCACAGCCGGCCGGTTCGCCCGAGGTTGGCGGTACGTTTGCAGGCAGGGTATAAAGCACCTGCGCGGTTTTATAGACGGTCGACAACAGCGCATAAGAGCAGACGGCAACAATACTGGCTGAGGCAAATAGGTTCATGAGATGTCAGATTCTTCAGTGAATTTGAGGAAGCGAGTGGATAATTAAATCTGCGGTCAATGCTGGAGTCAGATCCACCAATGCCATGAGGGTCGGGTCGCGCTGACTGATATCATTGCGGGTGTTCTTCATAGCTCCGGACCGTTCCGATCGATCAAAGTGCCGGCCGGCCACTCGCTCATTGAGCGTCCAATTGGGAGCACCATGACGAGTACGTCGTCGTCGACTCGCGTGGGAGGCAGATCGTGGTACACGTCCGGGAGGGTTGAACGCACGCGAACGCCCGACAAAATGTTCGCGAAGCCTTTGCGGCAGAACCTCCCAACATGGTTCCGGAGCGCGTGCCGAACCGTGCCGAAAGCGAATGGAACGCCAAGCTGCTGCAGCACTGGATACATCGCGCTAATCGAATGGGCGATTCCTAGCCCCTCAAGATCCGGACGCACGCCGTATAGACCGAGTTCAGCGACAAGCAGATCAGCGTCGCCAACTTTGATGTATCGGCGCAGCACGCCCAAGTGAGCCGCTACCCCGTGCACATCATAGCCGATTGCGCGGACCTCCGGCCTTGCACCGGCCCAACTTCGACCGCCTGCGAATTGCTTTGCACTAAAGGCGCCGACAGGCTCATAGGTCTTCCGGAAGAACTCAGAGAGTTCGAGGTGATCGGAAAGCCGCAACTCATTTTCCCAGCACAACCTCCACTGCACGTCAGAGCGCATGCGAAGACTTCCTCTTTTTCGGGTTCTCTTGTGCACCTCACGCGGTAGAGCAACGGCGGTGCATGTCATGTGGGGGTCTATGAACGACCCGCCCAGATTGGTAAAATTGATTGTTTAGATCGCGAGCATCCACGCTATGGATGTTAAAACCACGCGTTTCGAAGGCCCATGATCTGAACCTTCCAGCCGTGCTCGATTGGCCCATAAAGCGACGGCACCGAGGCAGCTGTCGGTGACACAACCTGCTTCAAGAGCGGCCGCCAGCGGGGTGGCAGCGCCTCGTGCCGAAGCGCGATCAAGTGTCAGCAAACGCGGCGACCGTTGACGCACGCTGATGATCCATAGGCGATCGCGCAGCTGTGGATCGCGCCAGCGGCAAACAGGTTCCGCGAAGCCTCAGGCTCGACAAGTTGCGGCAAAGGCGGCATCCCAATGGCGCGGCGTCGGGCTCGGCAACAAGAATCGTCTGGTCGATGCTCGCTGCCTGGCAACCGGTACTGTCGGTTAAAGCAGCCCGGACCTGGAGAGCGAGAAGGAGGGCGCACCTCGGCCTTGCAGCAAAAATGGCGGAGATGGGGAAACGGTCACCCCGTCGCTTCCGAACCTGATGTGTGGACCGCAAAAGCTTCGGCCGACCTCTGGGGCCGTTGAGGTGGAAGCGGGCGAAAACCCGTCGAGGCTCGTCGCGCTGGACATCGAGCCGCATGAAGAAGCCGGATATACGTCAGCAGTTGTGACCATCAACTGGATCCAGCTAACTTGTTGCAATCGGGCGCTCTTATACGTCCACATATAGGGTCAGCTTGACACCACGAAGCATACAGTGTCTCCAAGCCAACTTCGAAAATTCGTTTCATCAGGAAGCGGAAATCGGCTTTCGGAAGCGGGCCAGCAGGCAGTCTTCATTGATCGACGCGCCCCGGCACTCGATGCGTGTCATCTCGGTCAACGATTTGTTGAGCATGGCGTCTAAGCAAAGTTGGCCTATTCGGCGGCTTCGGGAAGGCGATCGCCGGCTCGTCGCGCAAGCCCGGCCATGCGGAGGCCTCTACAGTGGCACCGACTGTCTTGCCGCGCCGGAACACCCGACGGAAGAATGCATAGAAGCGGCTGTTCTTACTACGCGTGAACACCATCAGCATCGACGGCGTCACCACCAGCGTCAGCACGGTGGCGAAGGACAGCCCGAAGACGATCGCCGA
>NZ_JBVVQF010000053.1:0-16685 GCF_055811815.1 Mesorhizobium sp. WSM4836 | reverse complement strand
CGCTTCCGCATCCTGGCCGTCGTCGACGACTGCACGAGAGAGTGCCTGGCACTCATCGTTGATACGTCTCTCTCGGGCATGCGGGTTGCCCGCGAATTGGACCGGCTCATCATCGAGCGCGGCCGGCCGAGGATGATCGTCAGCGACAATGGCAGCGAGTTCACCTCGAACGCCATCCTCTCCTGGGCAGATCAGAACCGCGTCGAATGGCATTACATTGCGCCCGGCAAGCCGATGCAGAATGGCTTCATCGAGAGCTTCAACGGCCGACTGCGCGATGAACTGCTCAACGAGACGCTGTTCACCTCGCTGGCTCAGGCGCGCGTAGCCATCGCCCTGTGGCACGCCGACTACAACACTGCGCGGCCGCACTCCCAACTCGCCTGGCAGACACCGGCCGAGTTCGCTACCACCTTCAATCCGCGTCGGTCGCTCGCGCTGCGCTATGCCAAAGGCTCCGCGCCAGCGCCCGTCGCTTCACCCGCCCAGCAGGGCACAACCCACGCCGGAAACGAACTCAAAACTGGATAGAAACTGGGGGCAAGGTCACCAGTAATGTGATTTTGTTTGACAGATAGCCCATAGAAACTCACCAGACATTCGAACGAAACTGGCGTGAAGGCGGCGCTACCTGCGATCCCGTAGTCAGTTTTGCAGCCGTCACCAGCGGTAGCCTTATGATTGAGGGTACCCGGGTCGGCAAATTGACCGGCGTCAGGGCGTATTTCGGAGGAAGAGCGCCCAACAAGGGCAGGCGCCGGCTCCAAAATGTGTAGCTGACGGACTTGATGAGTTTTGTTGTGAGTGAGCTGTCTTCGTCCCAACTCATCTCCAATGTCGGGCGCTGCTTGTCGTCTGTCACCCTTCGTACAGTGCGGCGGGTTTCGACGATCGTGTTCTTGTCGCGAATATTGGCGGCAAAAGCTTCAGCGAAAGGACCGTTGATGCCCTTGACGGTATCGAGGGCGGAATTGTCTGTGATCAGTGCATCCATATCGTTTCCGGCGCCACCGATATCCCCATAGTCGAGGTCGACGCGGGAAATCTTGATCTCGCTTCCTGAAATGATCGGGGCGGGGGGATCGGCTCCTTCGACCGGGGCCGTGTCGGCCGAAGCAGAAGTTCCGCCGTAAAAATTGAATCTGGCTATCGTATTCCTGCCCAAGGCAAACTGCATCAGCTCCGCATGCCTGCCTACGTTTTAGGAAAGCGCGCGGGGCGTTGACGATGGTTTGAGCGTCAGTCGCGCCCGCCTCGGCGCGGGCATACAGCTCAGCAAGCTGGGCATCCTTCTGTACCAGAGCCGCGTTACCGCAGATCGCTTTTTCGATGGAGGTCTTGGCTGCGTCGCACCACGATTGCGATCGTGCGGCAGCAGAAGAAACGTCGCCGAAATTGAATCTGCTTATCGTATTCTGGCGTAAGGCAAACAGCATCAGCTCCGCACGCCTATCTGCGCTTCAGGAAGGCGCGTTGTGTATTGAGCATGTTTTGCGGATCGGACGCGTCCGCTTTGACGCGGGCAAAGAGCGCAGCAAGTTGTCATCTTTTTCCCCCAGACCCTTGTCCGCACAAATCGTCTTTTCAGAATGATCGGGCAAGCTGCTGGCGGAACGTATGATGAAGTCGTATCTGCCAATCTTTCCAAGCTCCAGGCTAGTACCGGCCCACGTCCTCGACGGGAATGGTGGCCTTGCGGCGTTACTGTGCCATGAGCAGCAAAGCGGTGTTGAGGGTGGGACGGCTATCATTGGCAGCGGTGGGGTTGATGCTTTCCTACTCGCGCACTTCTGACTTGAACCGCGCGCAGCAACGTATTGCTTCGGTTGAGTATTATTTGGCTCTAACGCGCCGAGGTGTTCATTTAGGCTGGGGTAGATTAGAAATTCGTTTTAGAAATGCCGACGGCGGCTAAGGCAGGGGATAATTGCCGGCCTTTTCTATGCAATCGGCGAAGAGTTCTGGTTGCCGTTCAGCCAGGTCGAAATATCCCTCCAGCAGTTGCGCCGGAGTAGTCCACAGGGACTCGGCCGCAACGTCGACTCTCTCCAGCAGTGGAACGAGGGGGGACCCCGTCAAGGATTTGATCGTTCGGCCATCAAGCGCCAACCGGACATGAGTGGGAACTAAAGCGAATAGGATCAGCGTGTGGACCTGTCGGACAAATACGGCCTTGGCGAACGCTTCCAAAGCATCCAACCTGTCGAATGCCCGCAGTGAGTGGTGGTTGGGCTGCAAATTGGCCCAACGTTGCCACCACCAGCTTTCCCGCGGAAATCCTGCTGTGGCGAATGTCCCTAGCGGGTTAGCCTCGATCTTGCGTCGTGATGGATAGGCCACCGCTTCTGCAGCGCGTGTGCGCCTTGCCCCAACCGTTTTCGCGCGGATAAAAAGCCGCGACGTTTCCGCGTGTATCTCGTCGCCTCTTGCATCAAACTCCCGGCGGTGTCCGCCCCATTTCAAATACTCGGAAAGGCGATATCCGGCGACCTTGTCGTCGACGATAACTTCGTCGGCTTCAGGCACAAAAAGGCGCGATACCGCTTCGTCGGCGCTTGCGCAGCACGCGTGGTAGCCGGGATATTCTGCAAGAAAAGATTCTGTCGTTCGGGCTATGCCTTCGATCAGATCTTGCGGCGCCGATCGTGCCGAAGCCGTCATAGAGGCGACAAAATCCCTATCATAGATCGTGTCGGCGTCGGCTTGAACGATCAAGAGCTCTTTATTGGAAATACTAAGTTCATCGGCGAAGGACTCGGCCATCAACACTCCCAGATGACGGGGCGGAACGTAACCGCGCTCGAGCGTCTGCCCCAACAGCACTGTTCCCAGGCTGGCATTCTTGATAGCCTCCATCACGTCAAGAGTGCCGTCAGTCGATCCGTTGTCGACTAGGATCAACACTGTATCGGAAGGGCTGGCACCCCTGCCGAAACCGAGCGAAATGCAGGTCTCGAGAAGCGAGGCCTTTTCATTTAGGCAGGGAACAACGACGGCTGTGTACACGGAAGCCTCGGGAAGGAAGGGGGTTGGCCAAGCGCTGTTGGAACCGGTACGATCGCCCTAGAACCTGCGTCGCCATGCTGAGCGACGCCCGACAATGCGCGGAACAGGGGACATGGCTGATGAGGGCGCGGCCTGCTGTATATTGCGAGACCGATGTCAACGAGAAATTCCCCACGTGACGCCGCATGGAAATCTGCTCCGACCAATCGTCCAGGTGCAGCTCGCCGACCCGCCGCGCTATGCGGGCACAGCATCGCGGATAGCCAAGCCACTGTCCCAGCCAGACCGTGTGTTCACCGGCGGTCTGGTCGATGGCAAGAAGCCGTCGTACGAGCACAGAACGTTTTGAGAAGACGACGAAATTATCCCGATCGCGGCAAAAATAGAGCCCTCTGAGCCTCGCCCAGCGTCCGATCTCGGCATCACTGACTTCGCCCTGCACTTCGGTCCGAAAGGCGGGTCGCACATTCAGCGTCACTTGGCACAGATCCACCATTGATGACGGCTTTAGCCATTTTGGCCGCATCATCACGCCGCTCGTCGCCAAACCATAAGAAGCTGCGTTGCACCCGGTCGCGCGTCTTCTTTGAACCCTGCTTCCTCCGCTGCCCGTCGTGAGGCAAGATTTGACTTGCGCATGTGGGCATAGATCACGTCGTATCGGCTCGCCTCGCATGCCTTGCGGTAAGCAACCCTACCGATCCGACGACCCTGACTTGGTTTATTGAGATAGATCTGAATAGAGGCGTGGCGGCCCACTGGTGGTTCATCGATCACATTGATGAAGACAACGCCTGCCCGTTTACCATTAGCCTCAATTTTCCAGGCCTCACCGCCGGGCCCTCCGCCACGTTCAGTTGTCCCTTTGGTGGGCGTGAGGACGACCAAATCAGGTAGGACAAACTCGGGGCTTGAGTTTGGCCGCACGGCTTTGGGTTTCGGCGTTGGCCGCTTAGGGCTGCGGCGAGGCGTACTCCGGGGGGAAGGCCTAGCGCTCATAGATGCGCTCCAAAGCGGGCACAATCCGATCTGTGGCCTCCTGCCAAAATTCAGCCGGGAAAAATCCTGGTGAATAAGCGACCACGATATCGACAAGCTGGGAGCCAAGACCGGACCGGTTAAGGGCGGCGGTCATGTCGTCGATCTTTCCCAAAATGTTGTCCAAAGGTGGATCGAAGGGCTTCTGACGGGTCTGCCAATCCGTATCCCCGTCATAGCGATTGTTGAAGAAATCCATATCGATATGAAGAACCGTTGGTCGGACTGGCAGGGCTTCGAGCCAATCATCGAGGTCGGGGGTCGAACGATACAACCCAGGCCCTGTCTGCCTTGCAGTTGGCGTCAGCTGCACTGCGGGTCGGAATTGGCTTGGGTCCAACAAATCGTCCGCCTGTCTGATCAGTCCAATTGCGAAATCCTGGGTCGCGTCGACCTTTGGAGGTTGGCAGAGCTGCCGAACCTCGGCGTTGGGAAAACGGTGCAGAAACGGGGTCAGGAAACTGCCCATCCCAACGGCACCGCTTTCTATGGCCGCGCGCACGCTCGCGGGATCGCCTAGATCGCAAAATGAGCCGGTGATGGGGTCTTTCCACCGGCCATTTTCCTCAAACAAGCGAGGGCTTGCCAGATCCCGGTGGTCGTCGACGTGCAGGATCAGCACATGCTCGTCTGGGCTGATGCCGGCAGCATGCGCCCATTCACTCCAGCTTTGAAGGGTCCAAGTGTCGTATAGAACGCTCAGCACGTGCTGCTTACGGGTGCGGGCCATGGCCATGGTCGGCAGGGTGACGTTATCGCCCCACCATGCCAAACCCTCTTGCAACTGCGGGTCGACGTGTCGGTCTAGCCCGTCCGGCCACGACAGGTTCAAATGCCAACCCGCGTCTCCCAGAACGGCATTCGCATCCTTGTCACAGAAATAGTCGCGAAGAACCGCGTGTCGGCTGGGTTTGGAGGCCGGCAGGCGATCGACCGGAAGCGTTAAGGTTGTCACGCTGCCTCTAGCACCGACTCCGAGGCTTTCTTGAGGACCTCGGTCAAAGAGCGTCCTGTCGTAGTAAGCGGGCAGCTCAAAAGCGTCGCGAAGGCCTCTGCAAGGTGCTCGTCGGTGTCCCTGATCTGGTTGACCGCGCGATTGTGGAGGCGCGATGGCCCATTGTGCAGCACGAACTGCCAAAATCGGCGCAGTTCGACGAACACAAAGACCGCATGAAGCAGTCCGGAAGGTGGCCGCAAATCCTCCCGCCAAGGGGAGACCACTCGCATGTCAGTCGGTTCGACTGTGGGCGAAATGCGTTCGAGCAGGTAGAGCTTCTGGTGGCGATGCTCGTGAATCAAGGAATCGGCCAGATCATAGGGATCAATCAGCCGGTCGCCTTGCCAGACAGACACATAAAGCGCCCCTGGTACGGTGTTGTCGCTGAAAGACACGATCTTCTCAGGATGGGCCAAGGGATCGCGAACGAATTGGACGGCGCGGCAGGCCATGCGTATCTCGTTTGCCAAAGCTGGGCGCCACGTTTCGACAATCCGCAACGCCTCCTCGACGACCGACCGTGCCTGCGTTGCAAAAGCCTCTGTTTCGAAATAGATGGCGTCGCCGAACGGTTTGCGCAGCCAGGGATCCTGGCTGGCGACGGCCAAGGAAGTCATGTCGTCTTCAGACCGGCCCAGCAACTCGCCAAGGTAAGCTGGGTCGGCCGACAAGGGTTGTCCGTCGACCGTATGCACCAGCCGTCCCAAATTCTGCGAGGTAAGCGTCCTTTGCCAGGCAACCGCTCCTGGCTGCTGGCAAAGGTCGGCCAGTCGCTCCGGCTCGGTTTCGCTGAGGTCGGCGACCTTTTGAAATTCGTCGGGAGGCAAAAAGCTAGCTGCTTCCAGAAACTCGCTCCTCAGAGCATTGCGCGATGCTTCGCACAGAAACGTCATCTCCGCAGCTCCAAGCTCGGCCGCTTCGTATTGGTCAAACCGGAAGGCGTCCGGTAGCGTCTCGGCCGGTCTCGCGCCGCCCTCCAATAGACCCTGGAGTCGTCCTTTGATGTGGGCGACGAGAGCAGTCATTTCCCTGCAATAGACTGTTGGGTTGTCGAAGCCGTTCGCGCCGTAGCGGTGCGGCAGCGAACCGCCACCGCAAATGTCGACGATCGCACATTCTTGACAGGTCACGCTGAGACCCGGCTTGCTGAGCAACTGTCTGTGCACGGCCAAGTGGTCGGATGAAGCGATTGACGAGATCTCAGTGTCGGCAACAGTCCCGCCGATTTTCGTCGCACCGTCCTTTGTGACCTTCAACACATCCAGGTCGTGGTAGCTGCCATCGGTCTCGATGCCAATGAGGCTTACGTCGCCAAGGCCAAAAGCGTCGGTGGTGGACGGCAGACCCGCGACCGCGTCAAGCAGCGACTCGAACGTTCGCACGGACAGGTGTGGGTAGTGATCAAGCCAGACATCAAAGGCATGGCAAAGCCAGGCTTCGTACAGATCAGGTTGTTCGCTGCGGCCAGTTGGCTGACGCAGATGGTGTGCATCCGGCAACAGAAAATCCAGCTTGGGAACCGCATGCGAGGCGAAGAAAGCCAGCAAGTCTTCCGAGGGCGTTGTGGGATCAACGACGGCGATGACGCCTGCAAAGATCTTGGGATGGCTATTGAGGCGCACCAGCGCATCCTGGACACGCTCGAAACTTGAACGGCCCCTCTTTGAATTGCGATGCTTGTCATTGGCGTATTTCGGCCCATCCAGGCTGAGCGAAATGCTGATATCGGCCGCCTCAAACGCCTCAAGTGCCGCTTCGGTCAATAAGAGGCCGTTTGTCTGCAATCCGATATCGACCGCCGATGGCGTCGCGGCGCGGATCTTGCCCGCGAAGGCTACCAGTGTCTCGACGCCGGCAAGCAAAGGCTCACCGCCGTGGAAGATGACCGTGCAGCGCTTTATCGATTCTTCAGCCAAATAAGTCGCCAGCCTTTCTACAAAAGCGCTACGATCGCCCACGGAGAGCAGCTTCGGCATCGAGCGCCAAGACTGATCCGCATGGTGGTAGACGTAGCAATAATCGCAGTCGAGGTTGCAGCGCGAGGCGACCTTGACCAGGAATGATGTAATCCGGGGAGGTGCCTCGCTAACTGTCATGACCGGCTGTGGCGGTGGTGCATCCTGTCATAGCTTGTGATGACGTCACTTGGCTCGGCCTGGGACAATACGCGTCCCTGCAGTCGCTGCAGGGCGGGGTTGGCCAGACGGCCCTTCAAAAGCGCCGTGCGCATGTCACGATTCGGCACGGTTGAAGGGGTGAATGGCTGTTGCTTATTTGGATTTGGCATTTGTAGCTCCAGATTTTTGACGAACCGATTATAGCATGCGGTAGCGCATACGCTACTAGATTTCAATTTGGCTGCTGAGGCCAAGTGGTTCGAATCGCAAGCCAAGAAACGTATTGAAATCGGTCCCAGAAATAAAAAATTCAATGATGTTGGCAGTCTAGCGATGCAGGATAGCCGCAATCGTCAAAAGAACACGCTTCATTGGGGTTTCTCTGTAAATTGCGCTACAAAACTTATAGGTAGTTTCCTTGTAACGGATGATATACATATCTACCGTTGAATTCACAAGAGATAAATCTTGCTTAAAATGCGGCGATCTTAGCTGTCTTACATAATTTTTTCCAACACATTGAAGACATCGTCCAAATTTTTTGTACAACTCAAGAGTATTCAATATTGGCGGTCAACCTAGGTGATATCCAGAATGGATTCGGTGTCTGCACCACTCGACGGTCCCGTTCCTGTGAGCGTGAGAGAGCTGAGCATACAGCTTAAGATTGCAAAATCGGGATGCGAGTGGGGAGACGGGCAGCGCTGCACGGGAGCGGTCTTTTTGGTAGGCGCCGGATGTTCGCGATCTGCCGGCATACCGATGGCCAGCGAAATAGCGAAGGATTTGACGCGCGAGTTGGCAAAACTTCAGAGCGCGCCTGAAACGGAGACGCTGGACCCGGCACGCGCTCTGATATGGCTCGATGAGCGGGAATATCTTACGGATATAGCTAGGCTGTTGCCCAACTTTGATGTGGGAGACCCCAACTGGGGACGGCTATACGGCTATCTGTTCGAGCAATTTTTTCGATCAGATAACAAACAGCGTGCAATCATAAAGGCAGCGATCGATCGCAGTGATGGCAAGGTGAATTGGGCCCACATTTGCCTTGGTGAGTTGGTGCGTTGCCACTATGCCCACACGGTCCTGACCACCAACTTTGATCAGCTCGTGCTCCAAGGCATTATCTTGGCGGGGATGATACCTGTGGTGGCTGATGGTCTGTCGGCGCTGAGCCGTGTTGCCTCACTCCCAGACCATCCGCAAGTCGTTCACCTGCACGGATCGATGTATACCTATGAGCTGAGAAACAGCGTGGGGGATACGTTCGCCACCCAAGATGCCCTGTCCATGCAGGGTACAATGTTTGGTCTGAAAGACGCTGAGCTGTTGGTTGTGGTTGGTTATTCAGGCAGCGAGGAGGGCGGCGTTGTCACCCTCCTGGAACGAGCCTGTGCAGCGATACCCAACCTGATGGTGTTTTGGGTCCTGTTTGAGGATTCAATTGAAGCGTTGAATCCCCGCGTCAGGAAAATGTTGGCAGGCCGAAACAAGTTTGCGATTCTGAATCAGGACGCTGACAAGTTCTTTGCACAGCTGGTCCGGGGTCTCGGATTTGGCGCACCTGGTTGGATGACCGACCCATTAGCTGTGCTCGACAGCCGAAAACAACTTATCGCGGATCCGACAGATCCGGTCATTGCACGCCTCAAACGCGACTTCGGCCTTGGGATCGGACGTTTGCGCAGCGCGTCAGCTCCAAGCGCTGAGGACATGATCCTCGAACAGGCAACGATTGACAGCCTCGGCGGACGGGACACCAGCGTTGTACTAGGTGTGACAGAAGCGATGGCATCGATCGACCCCGATGCTGCCAGATTACGGGCGATCAGTCTTGGTCGCCTAGGCAGCACCGCAAAGGCATCTGACCTGCTCGCTGCGAGTGTGAAGGCCTGGGCGGCATTCTTTGAAGCCGGCGGGGCCGATGACGGCAAGGCACGTACAATTTTGGCACAGACCCTCTTCGATCTTGCAGAAGCGCCTGGGAACCAAAATGGTGTCCAGTCGAAAGAAGCCTTCCGCCGAGCCATGGAAACATTCCGCGCTGCGACTGAGGAGATCAATCCAACACTTGCGCGATCGGACTGGATCGAATCTGCCTTGGGGTTTGCAGAGTCGGTTGCTGAGCAGGGAGACGAAGGAGCCGCGGTGAATGACCTCACCGCCGCTATCGAAATTCTGGACCGGGCGCTCACGGTTTTGACCGGAGGCTCACAATCGCGTCAAAAATTGGCTGCCGAAGAGCGGCTAGGGATTCTGCTGTGCATGCGCGCCCGGCAAAGCAAGTCAGAGGCCGATTATCACAGAGCGATAGATATCCTGGAGGACGTTTCGCAGCGGGCAGTCGCTCGTGAATCGTGGTCGGCGGGTGTCGTGAGGAATCTGGCGGTGGCTTTCCGTGGGTTGGCCGAATTGATCCAACACGACGCGCCGGACGAGGCTAGGGCCAGTTACCGTCGTGCCGCAGATCTTTATCAGGAGTCTGCCAGACTTTATCTGGGTGGCCTTCGCGATATAGACGAAAGCGAGGCACTTCAGGCTGCCATGTGGGCTTACGAAGAGGCGGAGAAACTCTACTTAGTTCTCAAAGATGCCGATGCCGCGATTCTGATCGAAGGAGAATTGCGTCGCATCCACTCCGAGCTCGAAACATAACCGCGTCAGGTCAGTTCGCGACGATGTCCACACCAACCAGAATGTCAGCTGTAGCGGTTTCGCAGCCCCCGAAGCCGCCGGTCTGCTCGGCCCAATTGCGGCCGTTCTGGAGGGTGGCTCCGAACGTTCGCATACGACGTTAAGCTATCGACTGTTTGGCGTCACGGGAGCATGCGGAACCATACGGGAAGATTTCTGATTTTGGCCCACGAAAAACTGAACATAATCATTGATTTGCACTGGCCCTCCGGGCCCACCATTATCGTTGTTTATAAATACTTTAAGGGGTGGTTCGCCACGAGATTCGCCAATAGGTTCGCCAAGCATCGGCTTGCGCGTGACTAGCCGCACGACTCGATCCATCCCCTGGACTGCCAGGCGAACCTGCGATGCCTCGCGCGAATAGAGTTCGGCATGTTCGATATCGTCGTGCCCCAGCACGTCCATGAGCTGTCTGGTTGAGGCTTCTGCTTCCGCCAGATAAACGCCAAGCGACTTCCTCAATCCATGCAGGGTCAGTCCCTTCGGCAGACCCGCAAGCTTGCACCAATGCGCCATCATTCCTGTCAGTGATTTGGCGGAGAACGGCTCCCCATAGGCGTTGACCAGCACGGTTTCACCGCGCCTGTCAGCTGCATCCAAGATCTCGGACAGCATCGGTGTAATCGGCACAAAAAGCCGTTTGCCGCCAGTCCGCCCCTTATTTTTGCTCTGAACGATATCAAACCCGTCGAAATGGCGCTCGACACCATCGATGAAGACACGGCGGGCGACTCTCTGGTCCCAACGCAGACCTGCGACGTCACCGCGGCGGTTGCCGAGCCAAAGCGCCAAACCATAGCAAGTGCGTGCTGCGCTACCGAGCTGCCAACGGTTTTCGAATTGCGCCATCGCTTCGCGCGACCAGGCTTTCCAACCTGCATAGGCGGGCCGCCACTCGACCGCCGCTGTGGGATCGATTTCGATCCAGTCTTGCCGCAGTGCGACATATACCAGCTTGCGTATGCCAACTAGCAGATGCTTGGCCTTATGGGGCGTGGCGATGAAGCGGCCAAGAAGCTCTTCAACATGGATGCGTCTAAGGTTCTTAACCGCTACATCCCGCCAGATGAGCGGGTGATCTGCGACCACACGCAGTTCTAGAAATTCTTCGATTAGCCGCGTGTTCTTGCGTTTGCTGGCCTCGTCAAGCGCCAGCCATTTGACTGAGATCTTCAACCGTTGGAAAGCGGCTCCAAACGTGCCCGGCAAGGCGGCTCCAGGCATTCGGACGACGGGAGCCTTGGGGACCTTCCGGCCCTCCACCGCTGCTTGGTAGGCCTCCTTGAATTCCGGCTGATTGGGAGCTGGCAGACTAACCACACGCTCCTTCGTCCGATAGCGCCAGCGAACTTTGCCATGGCGGTCGGTGTAGGAGGAGAGGCCGGGATATTTGTCGGTCATGGCAGAATGAATCTATTTCCTGCGATGTTTCCCTTGCAACAGGAAGTCGACGATATTTTCTTCATATCTCCCGGCAGATCGCCAAAGGCCGCTTCGAGTTTGAGCCGATCCCAAATCACGCGGCCGTCAACTTTCTTCGGCTTCGGCATGCGGCGATCAGCAACCATTTGGTCGAATTTGGTCATGCCCACGCCAACATATCGGGCGGCTTCTTCGCGTGAGAGACCGCGAGGAGGATATGAGAGGGTGTCGCTTTTCATGACCTCGCCCCGGTATGTGTCCGCCCTTGTGCGCGGATTTCCGTTCCGAGATCAGGATCTAGATTGTATCAGTCACTGTCGAAAGGGCGCCGATCAAGCTGTGCGGTAAATTGCGGTCAGGACGTATAAATAGGATGGTTGTGTGAGTTCGGGGGTTCGAGTCGAGAGAGCGCTACCGCCTTTCCCCACATCCGCGGTACCTACTTCGTTGCCGCGGGTGAAGCGCCAGCTGGGTCCCCATTTGAGCGCATACTGCGAAACAAGTATCCCAAAGACTATGATCGAAAACGCACTCGCGTTGTTGACGGGCTCGGGGGGGGAAGCAAAGACGCAATAATCATCGGATGTATCATTGTATTCTCTAAGTATCGATAAGTGGCAATTATCGATAGTGAGAAAGACGCAAGAGAAAATCCCCTGCAAGTCAACTTAACTGCCGGATAGCTTGACTAACGCGAATCAGCCATCATGAAAACAATGGCTTACGATATCGGTGATTTGTCCCTCAAAACCCTGATCGGACCGGTTGCCCGCGCCACCGAGGTTTTGGCCCGCCTTGACGAGCGGCTGGCTCGTTCCCCCGCCCGCGACGGCTTTGTCGAGCGCCAGCACTTCGCCGACGCGGCCGCCGCGCTCTGGCTCGAGGGCGAGCTCGTCCACCTCGAGACCTCGTCCTGCACGACGCCCACATGGACATTCGCCCCCAACCCACGAACTCACCCGCGCGCACGCGGTGCTGCGTACCCGTCGGCGCATTTTTGTGCAGAAGCCAAACTGGGCGCTCAGTCGCGACGGTTTTTTGGCCCTGACCGGCCGGGGTGGCGTCATTCGGGGGCAGAACAAAAAAGCCGGGAAGGGGAGCGGGCCAGCGCCATTGAGGCTGATGGTCGGGATGTCGCTGACGACGATCTTCTGGCCGAAGAATTTGCCGAGATCGATGCTGTCCTGGCACGCTCGTCAAAGATTCTCAGCGGCGCCGACGTTCCTGGTCGAAAGGATGAAACGTCACGACGTGACCAAAACGGCCTGATCTACGATCTCGACTGGAATGAAGAAGAACGGCTGGCCGAATGGCGGGATGTGATGGCCAGGGCCCGCGATCTTCCGGTCGTTCTGCGCGCCGCGGTCCTGCTCGAAGCCTGGTCGGACATCGAGGTGCTGCAGCATGCCACATGGCTCGGGCCGCTGTTGGTCGCCGCGCTGCTGCGGCAGGAGGGTCTTGCCGCCAACCATCTCGTCAGCCTGCAGCTCGGCGCCAAGAACATCCCACGAGAGCGGCGGCGGGCGCGCAATCGTTCGGATCGGTTGTTGGCTTTTGTCGATGCCATCCATGAGGCAGCGCTTGCCGGGTTGAAACAGCATGACCGGCTGGTGATGGCGAAAAGCCAGATGGAACGGCGGCTGCGGGAGCGGCGCGTCAGTTCAAACTTTCCGACCTGATCGAGCTGGTGCGTCGCGGCCACTTGTCTCGACTGGCATGGTTCAGAAGGGGCTAAAAGTGACAAAACAGGGGGCGCTGAATCTGGTCGGTGAGCTTGGGTTGCGCGAGATGACGGGGAGGGGAAGGTTTCGGGCGTGGGGGATTGTGTGAGCCCTCAGTCGGTCACGATAACGATTCCACCGCCTTTACGAAATTATCGAACTTGACGAACTTACGATCTGTAACCACATTGGTGACAGCAGGAGGTTGTCACCATGGCCGCTCCAAAACGCAGCAATCATAGCGGGACCGCATCCCATGCGGGAGTCGCCGCCCTGAGTTTTACCGCGAAGTTGCCGGCACAGGCCGATTTCAAAAAGGTGTTGCTCGAACGCTATCAGGAGGCGATCGCACGCAGCCGCAAGATCGGCCATCGCGTATCGTTCCGGGTAGAGGTCGATCCGGCCGCCGGCGCGCAGACGATCACGCCGGTCGAGGAACAGCCGAGCGCTTCAGATGACATGTTTCCCGTCGAGGATACGGGCAAGCCTGACGCTGAGCTTGAAGCGGCGCTCGCCAAGGCGCGCGAACTCGGTCGCAAGCGTGTTGCCGAAATTGTCGACGGCGAAGATATGCTAAGTGCGGAAGCCTTTGCCAAGCTGCTCGGCACGTCGCGGGTGACGGTCAACGCCAAGCGGCAGAATGGTCAGGTGCTCGGGGTCAATGGCGCCAAGCGCGGCTTCCGCTTTCCTGTCTGGCAGTTCGACAATGACGGCCGGCCGTTCGGTGCATTGCCGGCGCTCCACGCGACGTTGGGCAACAATGCCTGGGCTGTCTACCGGTTTTTGGTGTCACCCCATGGTGCGCTCGATGGGCGGTCGGGTCTTCGGGCCCTTCAGCAAGGTGATGATACCTCGGTGTTGGCAGTGGCGGAAGGTATGGCCAGGGGCGATTTCGACTGAATGCCCGGCGTTCTACCTCCACCCGATTTCGGGCGCGCAAAGCTCGAAATCGAGACCATACCGCCGGGGCGGACATTCGGTCGGATCTACTGGAGCACCTATCCTGATCCCCTCGGATACGGGAAGTCGGCGAGCCGTTTCAGCGATCCGCGGCGTCGTGTTACTGCCAACCGTTTTGGCGTTCTCTACCTCGGCGACTCTCTGAAGGTTTGCTTCCTCGAGACCGTGCTCCGAGATCGGCGCGAAGGACTATTCGACGACCTCCCGATAGAGGAGGTGGAACTGACCCAACGGCGCTATGCGGAGATCACGACTACGGCGGACCTTCGCCTAGTAGACCTCGGGGGCGACAACGCCGTCAGAATGGGCGTGCCAACGGATGTCGTTCGGGCGCAGCGCCAGAACTTGGCTCGCCGATGGTCGGTGGCGTTTCACGAGCACCCGTCTAAGCCTGATGGAATCATTTACCCCTCGCGCCTCAATGGCGCGACCAATCTCGCCATCTACGATCGTTCGATGGGAAAGCTACAGGCGAAGCGCGTTGTGACGCTCCTCGGCGCGCCGGGATTGGGCCAGGCTCTCGATGATTTCAAAGTCGGTTTGGTGTAGTGCTTTGGCCCGGTCGTGTGGCACGACAAGGGCTGTCGGATCAGGTGGCATTAAACGACTGAAATGGGCCGTTAGCGGACGACCGGTTTGGCATGAGACCAACAAATTCGGATACCGAGCACGGCGATGGTGGGCTCTGCCGATCTAAACCGCAGAGCCCAAGGCGGCAACAAGAGTGGGATGCAGGGTGAGCTGGACACCCTCGTTTGCCTTGACCAAGGCCGCCAAATACTGGCGCTTATATCCCGAGTCGAAGATGTATTTTGGAGCGCCATTGTCCAAAACTCCGACGCTGCCATTCCAGAGCATGACGTCGAGCAGCTTCTCCACGTTGTCCGGCGTCTTCATCTGCTTTGCCGCTATGTACCGGAACTTTGCCGCCGTTAGTCCATCGCGATGCTGTAGAATCTCAAAGAGTAGGTCCGATCCGTTCGGGACTAGATCGGCGATCTCGCGGTCCAAATCTTCCAACACCTGCCATCCTAGCTCCCTCAATGCGACGACGTAGTCCTCTTCCTCCATCCGACCAGAACGTTGGCTTCGCCGAGTAGAGTTCGCTGATAGCCGTCGGTCTCTAGGAAATGGTCTGCAAGCGAAGTTGCTTCATTCTCGGCTACAGGATCGCCGCAACTCAATCGTTCAAGCAGGTTTTCGTGATCTGGCTTAATCGAGACGAACTCGTTGGCAACGTCTGCCACGCGTAACCTGAAAGCGCCAATGATCTCATCGATGTCCCCTAGTTTCCACCACCGGTCGGCTTGGTCCTGTAGGTCCAGTGGAAGGCTGGACTTCTGGTGAGCTATTAACAATGCCGGAATGTTGCGACCGCGGGCAATGCCGTAAATGAACGCCGCTCTTTGATTATTGCGAGCAGCCTGCTCGCTGTCACCTTCCATCCAGAAAGCGATGATGCCGAACGAGGAAGCCACCTGTTCATAGGCTTCGCTGGCGTTTAGTCAGCTGATCTCGCTCGAATTGAAGTTGCGGAATTTGATCCGCGCAATCTTCTTTACGGCGCTGGTCGTCCGTAGGGTGGATTCAGTAGGGGTCGGAAGTTGAAGGATGAAAACCGGCTGATCCTTATTTTTAGCCAGTTCAGCCCAGCGGGTCGTTTCGTCGCGTTTCGATAGGGTGCGAACAAGAACGTGATCATAATCGTAGCCGTCATAGCCCAAGGTATCTAGCAAGCCGATGGCTTTGACCGGTTGGAAGTCCATGTGGGTTGAGCGGATTAATCGCGTGGGCTTTTGTAATCCGATCGCAAATCCCAGCTCGTAGGTCACGTTGTGATTGACGAGAGAGATGTCGGCAATGAAAGCGTCGGCGCCTTCGATCCAGCTTTCCACCGACCGCGCAACTGGTGAGCCCGACGTGTCAAGTGTCGACCATGGCGTTATTGATCGATCGGAAGTTGAAGCCGATTTGCAGGCTGCGACAATCATATCACCATGGAACTGATTACCGGAGGCGTATGCGACAAAAACCGACGTCACTTGCAGCTTACCCCCGAATCCAGCAGCTGAGCCTATCGACAATAGACCGAACGCTCAACTGCAGTTTCCGATATCTTGCGACTATCGTTGTGCAGTTCAGCCACCACCATCGTTCGTAGTCGAAGTAACATTGCCGCTGGCATACCTTCGAGTCTGCCGGCACCCTTCCCCCTTTGACCGCAACGACGCCGTTCGTAGATTGAGTTGAAAGGTTTGGATTTTAGCGGATAGAGTACGTTATGAGTTCCAACATCATCAGGCCGGCCCGGTTTACGGATTACCGTTGCAAGAACCTGATACTGCTCCTGCGGTCTTGCTCTTGGGAAAGCAAGGCGCTGCTGGGCAGCCGCAGATTATTTGGCTAAATTTCGAAATCCGGCCCAACGGCCTCGACTAGCGCGTCCATCAACACCTGCCCCGAGAACGGCTTTTCGAGATAGGCACTGCAACCTGCGGCCGCGGCAGCCCGCCGGGTCACCTCGCTGTCCTGGCCGGTTACGAGCACAACTGGGGTTCTGGACCCCGACCGATTGAGCCGGCACAAAAGTTCGAGACCGGAGATGCCGTCGAGATGAATATCAAGAATGAGACATGATGCCTTGGCTGGATCAGCCGCCGCCTCAAACTCCTCGGCCGATGAGAACGACCTGACCTCGAAGCCGTGAGCGCGGAGCAGGCGCTC
>NZ_JBVVQF010000052.1:0-18241 GCF_055811815.1 Mesorhizobium sp. WSM4836 | reverse complement strand
CGCTCGTAAGGGCGACCTTAAGAGCGCAGCTTCGCTACCGTGCCATGTTCCCGCAAGG
The DNA here is from genome assembly GCF_055811815.1 of Mesorhizobium sp. WSM4836. NCBI lineage: Bacteria > Pseudomonadati > Pseudomonadota > Alphaproteobacteria > Hyphomicrobiales > Phyllobacteriaceae > Mesorhizobium > Mesorhizobium sp. WSM4836. Next base: position 18,183 of record NZ_JBVVQF010000052.1, on the reverse strand, counting down.
CGGCCTTCGCCGGAGGCGTACGATTCAGGATGCTCAAGGGCCAAAGTAATTTTGTAACCGGTGTTCTCAGGCCACGGCCTTGAGCGGCATAGGTCTGTAGGCCCAAGGCAGCAGATCGTCGATCTGGCTTTGTGGATGGCCGGCGACGATCCGGGCGATCACGTCAGCGAGGTAAGTGTGAGGCTCGACGCCGTTGAGCTTGCATGTCTCGATCAGCGAAGCGATCGTTGCCCAGTGCTCGGCGCCGCCGTCGGAGCCGGCGAAGAGCGCGGGGCGACATAACAAACCTTGCGCTTCCCAATTGCTGCTTTCAAACGCACACTGTGGTCTACGAAACGCACTTGCAACCTAAGGGCCTCAGCAATTGCACTACAGACCTCGTACGTGAAAGTTCCGAGTCAATTTAGCTTGTCAGACATCGCGCGCTCGCGGGCATTCAAGTCCTCCAGAGTGCTTGACAGAACACCTAGGGCTCGATCTCGCTCAGCCACTAATTGATCCCGTCTGCTGGGTATATCTGACGTTGTCCCGTCGTCATTCTTCAAATTTCTCGGATCGGCACCGTGCGCAACAAGATTGGCGGTCAATGCGTCCAATTGATCGATTGCTAGTTTGTACTGTGCGCCAACAGAGGTCGCTTGCATGGCAAGATCACTACGGAAGCAATCATAGAGCGCGTGGGTTGCGCTGCTCATATCCGCCACCTGTTGTTGCTTCGTTTGTCCTAGCCTTTGGGCCAAAGTTGCTTCATCCCCTTCCGGCTCTGGTGCAGGCGCAGAAGGATCATTTGACGGGCCGCTCGTAACGCTGACATCCTTGAGAGTAAATTGAGGCAGTCCCACAATCCAGTGCTGTCTTTCCATTGAAAACTCTGGCACGCCGACAATCAACTGCACATCGCCGAACGTGAATTCCGGGATGTCGAGCTTGATGTGCTGCTGCTCTAAGAAGGCCTCCGGAATATCCGCAAACGTGTCACTCCATTTGACCGTGCATTTGGGGATCACCGCGCTCGTATCACAGTAGAATTCCGGATACTGGCCCGTTTTTACCCTTTTAATCCGAACGCTGGGCGTTCCAAAGATGATATCCCGCGTCTTCATGGTCACCTGAGGGACCCCGAATATCAGTCTCTGCTGCTTGATAGTGACAGTGGGAGTGTCAAAAATAATGTCCGTATCTGCCCATTTAACGTCAAAATCGGCGTTGATAGTCGTACCGGAGTCCCCACCTGTTTCGTCCGCCGGAGATGTCTGATCCTGATTGCTCTCATCCCCATAGGCGCTATACGCGCTGACGTATTTTTCTGCCACCGACTTAAGTTGGGTTTGCTGGTCCATGCACTGCGATCCTGCAAGGGCAACACTCGGAATGCTGGCCGCCAAAAAGAGCGAGCCTACAAAAATGTTCATGTTATTAACCCTCCAACCGAATTGCAGTTTCCTAGATGGGTAGCAGTCGGACTGCACTCCCCAAACTACGACTGCATTTGATCTAAAGCGGCCTTCTCGCTCGAATCCAGATTTGCAAGCGCGCTGTCGAACTTCCCCATCGCATCGTCTCGTTGCCGCGCAAGCTCGGCGCGCTTCGCCACCAAATCAACCTCTCCGTCTGGCCCCGACAGTTTCGTTGGATCAGCTCCTTGGCTCCGTAGGCTCTGAATGATGCCGTCCATCTGCGCCAATGAGGTCGTGAATTGCTGCTCGGCCGCAGAACGCTGCTGCGTCAAGTCCGCACGATAGCAAGCATAGAGGGAGTGGACTGCCTCACCCATCTCCTTAACCTCGGCCGACTTCGTACTTGCAACCTCGTTAGAAAGTTGGTCTGCTTTGTCCTTCAAAGGTTTGGAATTCAATATTACAGAACTCACTTTGACCTGAGGAACACTAATAACAATTCTTTGCTGCTGCATAAAAAATTCTGGAACGCCAACCACAATACTTGTATCGGCAAATTTGATTTCTGGTATGTCAACCCTAATATGTTGTTGCTGGAGAAATGGTTCGGGTACATCAGCGTACGTATCCGTCCAGTGAGTTGTGCAGCTCGGGACGCCCTTAGTTTTGAGTCCGAATGGGCCGGTGATCCATGTGTCGGTGCATGTGAACTCTGGAATCTGGCCTGTCTTAATTCGCTTCATTCGAATGCTGGGCGTACCGAAGGTAATATCTTGAGTTTTCATCGTAACTTGAGGAACGCCGAAGGTCATCTTCTGATCTTTTATTGTCACGGATGGCGTACCAAATTTTATTTCTGTTTCAGCCCAAGTTAGATCGACATTGAATTTTTTGGCGTCGTCGGAGTTTTTCAGATCTTCGCCATCTTGTTGATATCTATCAAATATGGGCTTATACTTGCCACCGACCTGATCAACCCCAGACTGCTCCGCCTTGCAGGTTTGAGATTTGTCTGGAGCCTCCTCGGCCCAAGAAGCGACCGGAATTATCGAAACTAGTGACGCCAAAAAGAAGTACCGCATGCGCCGTCCCTCCAATCCTCAAATGACTTCACACCCGAAAGCTGGTATCCAGTTCATCACATATCAGCGGTCTCTGCAATGACAGATGGGGTATGAATTAATTCGGCTTGGGGGTGGTATCATCTTCCTTATGCCGAGTTTACCGTTCTCCGACGAGGTATCAATTGAGGTACGCGTTAGCCGTATGGATTGACATTTGGACGCGACGTAACCGGGAGTATATCCGATGAGGTTCCTCAGTTTTGCCGACCTCAACACGCTGTCCGGGTTGGTTTTTTTGGGATACGCCTTCTGCTTAACCGGATCTGCGGGCGCAGACGGTTTCCAAATAGATGGACAATAGATCGAGACGAGAAATTAGATATATCAAACGACTACGGCGATTTTCGATGTATTGTGATGGATCGAGCCCGTTTATAAACTTGCGGTTTAGAACGAGTAGCCTTCCAAACGATCAGGACGACGGTGATAGTATTGATTTGATGCTCGTGGTTGAGGACGGCGAGCCCGTTAATGTGACTGCAACAAAAATCACTTCGATATCGGCCCGGTCGCCACCGTTTCGGGCTCTCCGAAGAAATTCCAAGCGTACCGGGGAATTGCACGTTCTCACAAAGCGTGGCTCATCGGACCAGCACATTCTGGTCGAGTATCCGATACACTGCATCCGTGAGCAGCCCATCAGCTTTGCGATTTGTGTCGGGCTCTGTCGTGCTGACGGTGCTCGGAATGGTAGCGCAAACGGAGCGCCGGTTCATCAAAGAGCGGCAACGGGACGGCATCGAGAAGCTAAGCGCGAGGGAGCTTACAAAGGGGGCAAGCAGCGGCTTGATCGAAACAAAGTGATGGCCCTCCGTGGTCAGGGCCAGATATGGCCCATCTCGCCCCGAGTCGAAACGTGTGGGTCGAGCACCGTCACGAAAGCGCCTTTCTGCTCACACTCATAAATCAGGTTGAGCACGTCACGCGTGTCGCGGCCGAGCCGGTCGAGGCGCGTCACCACCAACTCATCACCGGGACGAAGAAAATCTATGCCTGTTGCAAGTTCCGCCCGGCCCGCCACACCCCCTCAATCACACACCCATTCGAAGGAACCACCCCATGACATGCTCAACAGAGCGCGTCGCTCGGCTGTCGGCGGCTGATCGAACGGCGCGTATCCCTCAACGATCAACTACGCCAGACGGGCGCTGGCGGGCGCATGGTGATGACTGTTGGCGTCGCAGCACTGCCTGCCAACGAGATTGCCGCCATCCTGCTGGCCATCGCCAACTTCGACGCATTCGACGAGAACAACGATCCGTGGGGCCAGCACGATTGCGCTCTGCTGCACGTCGGCGATCGGCAGCTCTTCTTCAAGATTGACTACTACGACCGGGCGCTTGTAAACCTGTCCCAGATGCCTCCGACCCGACCGTCACCATTCGGGTCATGACGGTCATGCTGCCGGAGGAGGCTAGTGTTATCCTCTGCACGGGGCACAGGGCTACATCCGCCAGACCCTCTAGCCTTGCTTCGGCTTTCTGCCGGACGGCAGGGGCATTGGGTGCCGAGCCCCTTTGGCAGGCTCGATCAAAGAGCGGCGGCGGGCACCCCAAGGACCGTTGCCAAAGCCTCCAAGGTATCGGTCGTGACGTTTTCCGAGCCGCGCTCGACGCGACCGACGCACTAGCAATCGATCTCAGCCGCCAACGCCAGTCGCTCCTGCGAGGCCGCGTTCGACGCGGAGGTTGCGGAGATTCCAGCCAATGATCTTGCGCACATTCATGGTGGGCAAGAAGCAATACAAACGGCTTGACAATCGACGGACCGGTGGGCGGCGGAGTTCGGCGCAACCATTGGGTAATCTGACTTCAAACCCCATTTTCGCGGTATTCATCGGGTGTCGGATCGTAGTAAGCGCCGAGATGGCGTTTAAGCGATTTGAACTTCTTTCCGTCTTCGAGGCAGGTCGATCTAGCTGACGCTCACGGAAGGCAGAAGAGCGACATCGCACAATGGACTTGATCAAGGATTTGCCCGAGGGTGCCATGCCGCTCGCCCGACAAGGGCCGTGATGCCATCGCATTGTGCACTGGTCATCACCGAGCGAAATCCGCGGGGCTTGCAAACTCGCCTCCAAGCCCGTCGCCAGCATGAAGCCTGTCGGTCGCCGACCGAAGCGATGAGCCATTCGATGTTATGTTACAAGGGCCGACGGCATGTCCTGCCATTTCGAAGGTATTATCACAATGCCACACGGTTCGGGCTTCCTGCCGCACTTCTGATCGCTGAATGTAAGGTAAGAGGTGCAGGTACCGGACGACAAAAACGATTTCCCACCTTATTATCTCGCGCATCTTTCACGCTGAGGGGGGGGTGAACTTGTCGTGGGTAGAATTCCTATCTGTCGTGGCGACCTTCACCACCGTCGGTGTCTTTATCGATTTTGTTATCGGCAGCGCTGGTCAGAAGAGGCTGAGAGGATGGCTGGAAGAAAAATGGATAGCGTGGAGCGATGTTAGATTAGACAATTTCGGTAGAAAAGAGGCCGGTTTTGCGACCAACACGATAGATCGCCTCTTTGGCCAGTTCTTCTCGTCTCGTCGGTTCGTAGCCGTCGCCTTCGTATTTTGTGTTGGCATACTCTATACGGTAGCCATTCCTATAGCCAGATTTGGCTTTGCTGATTACTTCGCTGAAGGACAGCAGGATATGCTACTAATTATAGGGTCTCTGTGTGTTGCGTCTGCTATGTTTTCCATAAACATAAGCGTTACCCGTTACATCTCCGCGATCTCAAGCTTCCGCTTGCCAGTCTCCAGGACGGCTAGCTTTATCTATATTACTGTCATCTTTACAGCGCAATATTTCTTTTCGCTGATAGCGACAGGGATTACTGAGGCAGCGTTGCAGGTAATATCCGTGATATCTACATGGCAATATGCAGGTGGATCGGACAGCGCTTTTGCAGATTTTCTTGGCATATTGAAGTTTTCTGCAGGCGGCGTTATAGAGCGGTGGTCTTGGATTCCGTATAAAAACAACGACGTTTGGTTTGACTTCGGCTATGATGGGTTCACGGCGTCCAATATATATTCGGAATTTCTCTCCGAGCTACTAAATATTGGACGAATTATCATCATTTTGCTATTTATGTTGTCATTTCTCCTGAAACCTCTACAGGAGGTGATACTGACTCTATGGGCCCGAGTTGTGGAAAGCGACAAACCGATATTTACTTTGATAATGGGCGGAATAGGTGCGGTCGTCAAGATTGTCCAAGAAGTAATCAAGACAATCCAGTCGCACTAACGATTTACTAGCAGCGAAACAGGCCCCAACTCCTTTCAGTCCGATAACCAAAGCGCTCACCGGGTGCTTAAACTCAATATGCACCGCCAGGATGCGCCCGAACGAGTTTTGAAAGAAGAAGGTCGCGTCTGATTCAAGACCCTTGCTATTGGGTATTCGGCAGGTACAACGGCTGTCTAAGCCACACCAATAGTTCGCCCAGAATGGCTGCATAGTGCGGATCTGGCAGCGCGGACCGCGCTGCTCGTCTAGTAGGACGGGAGCTTCCGGTATGATTGGTCTCGGCAGAGGTGCCTTTGATTAACCAGTCTCTGACGAGCCCGAACGCAAGAACACTTCCGGCAATGGCATCCAAGTAGGGTTGTGCTTTCCCCGAGTATGCAGGCATGGCGATGTACTCGTTCTTGCTGCCAAGCTATCTGGCAGGGGGAAGGCAAACAAGCACATCTTCCCATACCTCGGCCGCCGAGCGGGTTTGGAGCACACCGAGCAAGTCAACTCCGTGAACCAATGATGTTGAAGCCCGGGCAATTCCTCACTACGAGGAAGCTGATCCCATGGAGAGTACATGACTATGGCAAATGAAGATGAAGCAATTGCAGCCCCCGACCTCCTGGAGCTCACCGCTGAAATTGTGTCGGCCTATGTGCAGAAGAACCCTGTTCCCGCGAGCGGTCTCCCGGAACTGATTGCCAGCGTCAATTCTGCCCTATCGACCATCGGAAAACCTGCACAATCGGCTAAGACCGAGCTCATTCCCCCAGTCAATCCGAAGAGGTCAGTGTTTCCGGACTACATCGTTTGCCTTGAGGACGGTAAGAAATTCAAATCTCTAAAGCGGCACCTCAATGTCCACTACGGCCTAACCCCGGAGGAATACCGGTCCAAATGGGGCTTGGCTCGAGACTATCCGATGGTGGCTCCAAACTATGCCGCTCAACGATCGGCTCTTGCCAAGTCGTCGGGCCTTGGACGCAAGGCTGTAGTCAAAGCTGGCAAACGAGCCGCCACCAAGAAGCCTGCCGCTCGACGACCGAAGCCTTGAGCCGATGATCTCGATTCGCAGATTTGCCGCCTATGGCGCGATTGTATGGCTGGGGCTGACAATATGTCCTGGCATGGCGCAGCAGGCCTTTGACGGTTACGACTGCACCGCAGACTGTTCGGGGCACCAAGCAGGATACGATTGGGCCGAACGAAATGGTATTTCGGACGCCACCGATTGCACGGCAACAGCCAATCCTTCAACGAAGGCTGTCAGGCCTACGTTGACGAGCAACAGCCAGCGCCGGACGATGAAGTCCCTGCCGACGAAAGCGACGAGGATAACGCTGAATAGCCCTTTGTTCTTGCGACTAAGGCTATCTCGGCTGCGTCCGCCTACTCGGTTCGGGGACAGTTCTCGGTAAAAGTCACCGTTCCGTCGTCACTTACCTGAAATAGGGAGATGCCGAGGTACTCCAGCGCTGGCGATATCCGGCCAGCGTGAATGTCGAACCAGCGAGACGATGGGATGCCAATGGCAAACCGCTCGCCCGGAATGTCTTTCTGAAACCGTCATCCTGCAGTCATCAAGAAAGCAGCACCGGTTCTTGACCAAGCATCGTTCGAGGTATCGCCTCCTGAGTGCGCGCCGCCCTTGGCCTCAATCAACCAACGTTCGCCCGTATCATCACGTCTGGCGGCGATATCATACCCGCGCGCTCCCGCCTTCGCATCAACGCAACGATGATTTCTGAGTTGGCAACGCATCCTAAAGTAGATGTCTACGCTGCCTTCCCGCCCGACATGGAGTGGAACGGCCTTCCGGTTCATGGCAGCGCTGGGCTAGAGTTAGGTCTGATCAAGAAATACGCCCTCCCATGGAACCTGCGTAGCGCCAGATAAGATCGCGCGCTCTTTGTTTTCTGCTAGGACGAATGGATCCAAGAGGGCCATACTTCAATGGCAACGAGGGGGCGCACCTGAGGTCGTTGGTCAACGGTGCTGCTATCGGCTGGTCTGTATGCTATTACAGGGATTTGGATGTGAAATTCGCACGGGTCGATGATGGTGGGGGTGCGAACCAAAACCGACACTTAGTGGCCGTTGTCCGGCCTGCGACGGGCCTGTGATTGCGAAATGTGGACACAACTAGTCTGGGATTGGGCGCACAAGAGTAGCAAGGGTTGTGACCTTTGGTGGGAACCTGAAACCAAATGGCATCGCCGCTGGACAAACCTGTTTCCGGTCTCGTGGCAGGAGATGCTCAGGCGGTCGGAAACGACCGGTGAGCGCCACATTGCAGATGTCCAAACTCCCCATGGTCTTGTGATCGAGTTTCAGCGCTCAACGATCAGTCCAGCCGAGCGACTGTCCCGGGAGCGTTTCTATCGTAAGCGATGTTCCGACGGCACCTTTCGGGGATCGGCGTGAAGGACGATGTTCGGAGCCTTTGAGGGCTTCGATATATGACGATTTCAGAGCTTACGCTTAAGTCGAACGACTTGGGGCCGGTGCGCCGGTTCGAGGTGTTCACGGGCTCCGGCCGGCGACGCGAATGGCCTCCAGAGGAGAAGGCGCGGATCGTCGCGGAGAGCTACGTGGCTGGCGAGACGGTTTGTGCTGTAGCTCGCCGATATGCGCTTTCCCCATAGCAATTGTTTGCTTGGCGCCGGGCTGCGCGTCAGCCCTCGGCGGAGGCGCCGGCATCAGAATCACTATTCGTTCCTGCGGTGGTTGCGGCGTCCTTGCCGGAACCGGTGGCGCAGCGCCCAGCACGACCACGGAAGCAAAAGGCGGTCCGCGACGCTGGCGTGATCGAGCTTGAGATCGACGGAGTCGCCATGCGCGTTGGCCGCGGCGCCGACACCAAAACGGTGGCTGCTATAATCCGCGCGCTTAAGGCAACGACGTGATCGGGCCGACGGGTGCGGTCAAGGTCATGGTGGCGACGAAGCCCGTCGACTTCCGCAAAGGTGCGGAGGGATTGCGGCGCTGGTGCGAGAGACAATGGGGGCCGATCCGTTCAGCGGGGCCGTCTACGTCTTCCGGGCGAAGCGGACTGACGGATCAAGCTGATCTTCTGGGATGGCACCGGGGTTTGCCTCTATGCCAAGCGTTTGGAGGATGGGGAGTTCCGCTGGCCGAAAGTGCATGAGGGCATGATGCGGCTGACCGCCGCGCAGCTCTCCGCGCTACTCGAAGGGCTTGACTGGCGGCGAGTCCACGAGGCGCGCCGGACCCGCGTTCCAGCCCAGGCCGGCTGACCCGCGACGAAGTGAATCAGCTTGGATTCCGCTTCGCGGGCTGTCGGCGAATATGGTCTGATCCTGTCATGGCGATGACTGCTGACCAGCTTCCCGACGATCCGGACGCGCTGAAGGCGATGGTCTTGGCGCGCGACGTCGAGAACGCCAGATCATCAAGGAATTGCAGCGCCACCGCTTCGGCCGTCGTGCTGAGAGACTCCCCGAAGATCAATTGCTGTTGGGGCTCGAAGAGGCCGAGCAGATCGAGGCGGCCGGTGAGGAAGAGAAGGAGCAATCTGCTCCCGCCGAGCGCCAAGCAAAGGCCACGAGGCGCCGAGCGAACGGGGGCGCGCTGCCACCCCATCTGCCGCGCGTGGAGATAGTCGACATCGAGGATCAAGCCTGCCCGTGCTGCCGCAGTGGCCTGCATCGTATCGGCGAGGACGTGAGCGAGCGGCTCGATATCCTTCCGCCGCAGTTGCGTGCGATCGTCGTGCGCCGGCCCAAATATGCCTGCCGCGCCTGTGAGGATGTGGTCGTTCAGGCTCCCGCGCCGGCCCGGCTGATCGAGGGAGGTCTTCCGACCGAGGCAACGGTCGCCCAGGTGCTGGTCTCCAAATACGCCGATCACTTGCCGCTCTATCGTCAGGCGCAGATCTATCCCCGGCAAGGCATCAATCTCGATCGCTCCACGCTCGCCGACTGGGTCGGCCGCGCCGCCTGGCATCTGCGTCCGGTACACGAGCGATTGCTTGGCAAATTGAAGACCTCACCAAAACTGTTCGCCGACGAGACGACGGCGCCGGTGCTCGATCCCGGCCGCGGCAAGACGAAGACCGGCCAACTCTGGGCCTATGCCCGCGATGACCGACCATGGGAGGGAAGCGATCCGCCGGGCGTCGCCTATGTCTATGCGCCGGACCGAAAGGCTGAGCGTCCGATCGCCCATCTCGCGGGCTTTGGCGGAATCCTGCAGGTCGACGGCTATGGTGGCTATCGCGTGCTGGCTGACAAAAGCGGCGTAACGCTCGCCTTCTGCTGGGCACATGTGCGTCGACGCTTTTATGAACTGGCAGCAGCCGGCCCCGCGCCGATTGCCAGCGAGGCGCTGAGACGGATCGCCGACCTTTATAAGATCGAGGACGATATCCGCGGCAGATCGGCCGACGAACGCCTTGCCGCACGCCAGGAGAAGAGTACTCCAATCGTAGCTGCACTCGACCCATGGCTGCGTGAGAAGCTCGGCCTGATCAGTCAGAAGACCAAGCTCGCAGAGGCGATCCGCTACACGCTCTCACGCTGGGAAGGCCTCTCGCGCTTCCTCGAAGACGGCCGCATCGAGATCGACAGCAACGTGGTCGAGCGCTCCATCCGTCCCATCGCGCTCAACCGCAAGAATGCGCTCTTCGCAGGCTCTGACGGCGGCGCCGAACACTGGGCCGTTGTCGCCTCGCTGATTGAAACCTGCAAGCTCAACGGCGTTGAGCCGCTGGGCTATCTCGACGATGTCCTCACCAGGATCGTCAACGGCCACCCTAACAGCCAGATCGACGATCTCCTGCCCTGGGCCTACATCAACAAGCTCGAGCTCAAAGCCGTGGCCTGAGAACAGCGCTTACTTTCTATCGGGACATGCTCTGGGTTGTTGACTGCACCCGGGCAAAGAAGGATCGCCCGAGGGTTGATAAGGGCCTGCCGGATTGGCGTCGGCGACCAGAGAATGACTACACGGCGAGGTTTTTGGTAGAAAATTTTCTCCCAAGCTTTTCCGGTGTACAAAAGCCGGTCCTCGCGGATCGCGCCGTATGTCTTATCATTGGCACCGACACTTCCGAAGATAGGTCTTGCCCCCGCACCACATCAGCATAGCGCTGGGACAGGAAACTTACTGATGCCCATGCTTCTCCTACCGGGCAACGCCATTCCAGATGTGGAGCAAGATGATCCAACGGTTATTCCTTCGTTCTAACATCATCGTGTAGTTCCCATTAGTGGAGACAGTTTTGCTCGCAGCTGCAGTACACGTCTGGATGCCCCATGCATACGCGAGGTCACCCTTCAACACTGCGCCATGATTCTTAATTCCGCACTCCAATCCTGGGTGCCTCTCAATGTACCCCTTCCATGAAACGTCCGCTATGTCGCCCGGCACGTGAATGTTGTCCGGAGGCATAACTATTGCGCCACCTGAATAAAGAGCATTCAATCCCTCCACGTCACCGCGTTTGAACGCCTCCGACCAAGTTAGTGCAAGCTTCTCCATTTCGGATCTGAAATTGCTGTCCTTCGCGAGTGCGGGCAACGAAAAAACGAGGGAGCCCACCACAACCAGCCCGAACACAAATCGATTTGGTTTCATCACGTCCTCCTGTTGAAGCAACTATCGCGCGGGCAGATTACGATGGGGAGCTTGCACAAGATATCGAAAATCGGAAAGTCCCCGGGACACGAGACACGGGAGGAGCTCCCAAAGATCGGAATGCAAGAATAAGACCACCTCCCGAGGGTTCGGTCGGCTGGTCGTGGCTGATATTGTAGATAATTCGGCCACGCAGCTTCTATCACGCACCGGGCCAGGAATATTACTCGGCCACGCGCATAACCCCGCGCGAGGGGAACGATGGTTCTGCTCCGAATGGGAAGCTTGGCGGGCCGGTTGGCGGAAGGCGGCATGATGAATGGCGAAATGCTTTGGGGCGTCCGTCGGTCGCGGCTACGGAGACAACTCAGGCGGGCATTTTTGGCCTTTAGGCCCGGTCGGCATCAGAGTTTCTTTTCGAAGTAGACAATGATGGTTTGGCCTCGATCGTCCTTGACCAGAGAACCGTCGCACGAAGGGGTTTCCGCCAACAGCCGCGAACACGGCAGCAGCCCACGCTTCGCATACTCCAAGATATCTGAAAGTGTCCGCCCGGGCGGCATCGATCAGAGATGACGTAGCGCTGATGAACCCGATGAAACCAGACCCTTGGCCAGTCGGGTCTACGCGATTAGACAAACTCGCAGTCAACTTCGTCTGGCCGTGGCATGAGCCACGGCCATCGCCTTCTGGGCATGATTGAGTCCGAACTAGGTAAGTTTGTCCAGCTGCGCCTGAAGTTCATCAAACTGTTTTTTCATCTCTTCCAAAGCTGTCACTTTTTGCTTTGCGAGCAGGTCTTTGCTTCATAGAGATTTATCTCTTATCCAGGCTCCAGCTCTACCCTCACCCCGTGAGGATCGACCTTGTTCGCGTTCGGTTCATCGATCGACTTATCGAGCCCGTCGATTGCCTGATCAAACTGTCTCGCGGCATCATTCATTGTAGACGTGAGTTCATCCATTTTCGATTTAATCTCAGCAGCCGATACTTCTCGCACCTCAGCTTGCTGTTTGCCACCGTCGCGTCAGTTTCTTCCGCCAAATTATTGGCCTCTTCTTGTTCCTTTTTGTATATCGAGTTTTGTCAGCTTCTTCAATTTGAGAATGTGGAATTTCCATTCCTTTCTGACCATCTTAAATACAAGAATATCAAGTTTAATTGCTGTTGTGTCCCATTTAAATTCAGGAATTTTCGTCTTCCACTCCACCCTTCGCCGTGTTGTGTAGGGCTCTTCATACCCGCGGGCAACCACCAGATGGATAGGTGGTCTCGGCCACGAGGCAGGCGGGGTAGGGCACCTCCTAAGAAGGTACCACCAAAGCGTAAGACTTAAGCAAGCGACGCTACTACCTTACTTCTGGACTCCCGCGCCTAACGGGCGCATTCTCTCCACCGGGAGATGTCCGATGTCACTCGAATTATCGAACAAATCGATGGAGAAGCTAACTGGCTCGCTGTCCGGCCTTGGCTGGTTTGGGAGGTCCGAGGTAGCATGAAGTAGTTTCCTTTGGAACTATTTTTGGCCAACAGACAATGCCGAGTAATCCCGCCTGCAAGGATCACGGGCTATGAGCAATCCAGTGAGAAGGATGTATTGGCGTCGTCGGGCTATCTCCATGATCGTTGGCGCCCTCGTTGTTGGGGTCGCCTACCTCCTGCCTTCTTTCTACGTGCTGGCCGAAAACGACTCTGACTGCTCTATGGGCGGCACCCGGAATCCTGACTGCGGCCTCCACAATATGATGCTAATCGGGAAAGAGACCGCCTATCTCTCTCACCTGCCGATGTTCGATTCGGAGCATCGCTTCCAGCTGATCGTCGAGGTGACTTTCGGGAAAGGGGCCGAGAGCGTCGATAGGCTCTACACCGAGGATAGGAAGGACCACCCAGATGCAGGCATGTACACGGTCAGGCCAACGGACGTTTTCGCTCTGTCACGGTTGTTCGCTCCAGAGTCCCAGCCTGCGCGTATAGACTTTCTCGGCACGGTCTTTCGCGGTCACCTTGAGCGCCCCGGTCATCAAATAGTCGTGGGGTTGCAGGACATAGACGTGCAAGTCACACGAGTCATCTACTCCCGCGAGCTCAGCTCGGATGATAAAGGATCCGAGCTCCGCTATATTTTATTCGGCAATGGTAACGAACTCTTTCTCGCTCATCAGATTACGCAAGCGCCCGACTTCGATCAGATTATCGCCGCCAAAGTCGACCGTCACCATTTTAGTGCGGACGACTTGCGGAGAGGCGTGCTTGTGACAATCCCGGAGCGCGACAACACAGCTGCGACGCGACTACGGACGAACGAACGCGTGGCGGTATCAACAGATGTCACTGGCGTGCAACAGCCCTTGTTTCAGCTCAAAGTTGTCGCGGAACCGTACTTCGAGGAGGGCGAACTGCGTAAGCATCCGGTATTTGACTCGACCCCGCTTGAGAAGGAAGCTGGATTTTAGCGGTTAGACGAGTGGTAGGCACAGGCAGTGTGCTGTCGGCGCTGTGCATTTCAACGATGCGTCGGTGGTCAATCCGAGCTCTCTCGTCCCCTTTAGGCCGCCAATGGCTTTGGCCCTTTTCGGTGCCTTCACGCTGCCGCTCCTTGATGAACCGGCGTTCCGTCTAGCCGCCAATCCGAGCACCGTCAGTACGACATCGCCCATCTCGCTGTGGGTCGAAACATGCGGGTCCAGAACGGTGACAAACGCCACTCGTTGCTCGCACTCCTGGATCAAGTTCAGGACGTTTGGTGGCGACATAGCGGCCAGCATTGGCTTACGGCACTGGCAGACCGATAGGCTCGGTCAAATACAGCTGCGTTGACAAAAGCAATGATCAGGCGGATATTGAACCTCACAAGGTGTTGCGAGTACACTTCCGACAGTTGATCGGCAGTTTGACATAGCGACATTGAAGCAGTGTGCGTCGCGCAATTGCGTGGACGAGACCAGTCTCTGGCATAACAATTTCTTTTTCAGAAATCGAGGAGGCCGACTATTATGGGGCTGCCGCAATCGTCAGTTGTGTTGCGCACATTGTTCTTTGCCAGTGCCGCGATCGGTTCTGCCACTTCTCAGGCGGCACTTGCCGCAGTTTGCAACTTGGACCCCCTAGAGCTTACCGAGCGCAGTTCCGAGGAGGCAATCGGGGAGCATAACGTTCAGATTGACTACGGGGGAAGACTCGAGTTTGTTCCCGCCGCCGGAGAAGTATACCGGATCGTCGAAACGCTCTATGGCAAAGTACCAGAGGCGAAAGCCGCGATAGAACAACAGGTACGCTCGGAGCTCGGCGCTCAGTTGCCCAATGACGACTGCGGTTCGCAGGCCGAAATTGAGAGCGTGCATACTAGTGTCAGTAGCGGGATTCTTATTGTCAGCGTGAGCGTCACAGCCCGCCATTGGGAATGTTTGGCAGGCATACAGGCCGAGTTGGCATCAGGTGAACTTGGCATGCAGCTTCGGTTTTCTCCGACCACGTCGAACGGAATTCCCGGGATTGACGTCTCGTCATCCAGTTCTGGCGATATCACTAGCAATGTTCCAGACCTCGGCGGCCAAATTTCTAGTGAAATTAACTCATCGATTAAGGATGCGACCGACTTAGCGGCGACTCAGCTTGGTGACACAACAAAGCGCCTTCAACAGCGGTTGAAATCAATAGGCGAAGAATTCGACGCACCGCTATTGCAGAAGAACCCGCTATACAAGCCGAAGCTTTTATCTGTATCGTTTCGCGAGCGTGGTAGTAATATTATAAGTCTTGAGCAAAAACGTGAATCGGAGGCCCGAGAAGGCACTACGTGCACCATAAAACGCCTCGCCGGAGAGAGATGGCAGCAGTAGTAACGTACGACCCAGACGCTCTACTTGAGCTGGAGGCGATCACATGAGATACAGCTTCGGATTGCTAAAGTCGCATTCAATTTTTGCCGTTCTGCTGTCCCTCTCCGGTTGCGGGATCGCGGACCTCTGTACGAACAAGTGCCCGGAAGGGTGGGTTCACGGAAGCGCTGATTGCGGGTGCATGGAGAAGATCCCGTCGGGCAGTAGTACCAATACTCCAGCGCCAGCGGAGAACGGGTATTATATCACACGGCGATACGTATGTGTCGGTTCAGACAACAAGACCGACAAAGGAACTTGTGATGTCACCGCGCGCGGTGCCTCGTGCGCAGAAGCATTGGCTGGCGTACGCTCCCGCCTTTCAGATGTGCCAGACCCCTGCCGGGTTTGCGGCAACACAACGGACCAATCCAAACACTGGGCAGGCAAGTTCGAAGATATTCAAGGCGGTCCGTGTCAAGATTGGACGTTCAATACGACAAGCCCCGACAATCGGATGGGCACAATGGCGCTTGGCAGGAATATTACGGGAGCGAAGCCAGTTCCCGCGGTATTCTCGCCAGTCCCGTCCGGAGCAAGGTTACTGAGTTTGTTGCGAACCGTAGCGACAGCACCGGCCGACAATTCGATCGCATCGTGCCGAGATGCCTGTGCATCAGGCAGCCCGTATTGTCTGCCTGCAGAGGTCGATGCGGCCGAATATAAAGCAATCGATGCTTTGCAAACCCTGCTCTTATCTCAGCCGTCTTCGATTAAGGCTGATGATCTGCGCTCGATGTTCGGCGTCAACCAAGATCCATGCCATCGCAGTGACACTATTATCAGTGGCGGAGCTCTTGTGAACTATGGAGATGAATGCACATTAACCACGCAAATCCCAGAGACGGCAGTGACTATTTATGTGCCAGAGTTGCTTCGCGCTACAGCGGCATTGAGGCCCGGATCGTCCATCTTCATGTTCGATGAGCCGCAAACTCGCGCTCGGCTTAAGTTTTCAGACGTCGGCCTAGACACCGATTGGGGTGGCGACATTGTGAGTGTGTCCAGCGAACCGGGGGTAGTTGCATTCTCGGTCGGGGAAAAAAGCTGTGTAAAGGTGACCCGGCGGTGACCCACTAAGTAGTTGACCGCATCGGAGGGTGATATGCGCACACATGGAACGGCATGGTTGCTCCGCACGTTGGTGCTGCTGTCAGTTGCGATAACAGGACTACTCCAGTTTAGTTGTTCTAGTGCTTTGGCGAAGTTTACGTTATGCAATAAAACCCCTGTTCCATTATTTTCGGCTTATGCCTATCCGAATGGCGACTCGTGGTGGTCGCGCGGATGGTATAAGAGCTGGCCGGGCCAATGTCGTGACTTGATTGACGTCCCGATAAAAGCGGCAGCTGTTTACTATTATGCTCAATCCAAGAACAAACTATTTATTTGGGGCAATGATGGCGGGTATCCGTTCTGCGTTAACGATCGTAACGCTTTCAACCGCGCCCAACACGATTGCAGTGGCAGTGGCGTCTCTACTCAATACTTTCACGAAAAGAGCACAAATGGCAACCAGTCAATGTCGGTTAATTTGACCTGTGGTGACAGTTGCGACTTACCAGTTGTAAAGTATGATCGGAATTCTGCGTCGCTCACAGGTTACAATGTATTGAGTAAAACACTTCAGGGTACGCCGATTTATTCTGACATAGACGCAACCCTTCGTTTTTTTGAGGAGGGGGAGTCGGTGCGCGTTACTATGAACGCGATCATCGATCTATCTGATTTGCAATCCAAACTTCCGTCGATTATCCGCGAGGCCACTTATGTAGACCAGGAGTGCGCAGAGAAATTCGATATGTTCAATATCGCACTAGTGCGCGATGGTGCGGCGGCGGAATTGTCATCGGAGGGGCGCTACATTCTTCGGAATTGCACCTACATGGATGTTCCTCAGTTCAAATGCAGTGGTTGGGAGGTGTGGAGAGAATGTGAGACTTGGTGGGACACAACCAAAACTTCGTCCATTTCAATCTCGCAACAGGGGTCCGCGGCTATTCGAATTACTCCTCGCGGCGTCGGCAGTTCGACTATCTGGTTCGACCTCGATGTCACCAAAGCGCGCCTCAGCGGGTTGGGGCAGTATATTGTAGATATGTTTCACATCAATCTGAAGTCATGGGTCAGGGCTGGCTTGGAAGACGCCCTTCCGCGCGACGTGTTGCGCTATTCTGCGCCCCCAGAATTGCTGCCCTTCATTAAGTTAACAGAGCTTGAGTTCACCGACGGTGGACCGGGTCTTCAATTGAGAGTCGCAGCTAACGCAGTGGTTCCAAAGAACAAAATGATTGGCCTTTGCCAACGATTTTGGCCAGCTGGGAAATGTCGTGTCAAGCAATAGACAGAGGCATTCCCACCGAGCGTGGTTTCGGATCACGTTCTTAATTGCTTGAGCAATTCTCGCCGGGCGATCCCCGTCGCTCGCAGGAGCGGCGGCAACTGACGGCTGACTCGTTGCAAGACGCTTCACTACGTCCGCTTTTTACGCAGGTCTGATACGTCGCGTCACAGTTGTCGGGGCAGCCGGGGTCCACGTAGTAGCATATCTTGATAGTCGGGCTTGATGATAGCGGCCCCAAAAAGCCGCCGCTGGCAATTTGAGCAAGTCCTGATCCAGAAAAAAGCAAGAGCAAGGGAAGGGAAAGAGAGAGGCGACCCATAACGTTTCATTTGTCCATAATTCAGATGCGTGAGTCACCGGAAATTGTTGCTCCGACACCTGCTTCCCGCGGTTAAGTGGTTCACTGTTGCAATGCGAAAACCATTGACGAAAAGTATAATACTCCTCTAAGCTCTCCTTGGGGAGAGAAAAAATCACGTCTTGATTCAGTTTGCAAACAGCCCACTCCGACTATGGCGCACGCCTCCGGCGAAGGCCGCCTTGCGGGAACATGGCACGGTAGCGAAGCTGCGCTCTTAAGGTCGCCCTTACGAGCG
>NZ_JBVVQF010000051.1:0-18342 GCF_055811815.1 Mesorhizobium sp. WSM4836 | reverse complement strand
AACTCCGGCGTGCCCAGAGCCGGCCGCCGCGAAAGCGTCCGTCACGCTTCTGTCTGACGCAGACTCCATATCGCGAAGCCGTCCCAACGCCCAGCGGAGATTGCGGCTGCCTGGCAACAACGTCTCGGCGAATTTCATCCGTGAATCATGATCCAGCCTAGAGATCGCCAGGCCCTGTCTCTCAAGCGCCTCAGAAAATCTGCGAAGACTACGACCATAGATAGCACGGGTGGTTGAGGCCAAGCTGCTGTCACTGGCCACTTGTTCCAAGACATGCGCGTCTGCCTTTGAGGGCACCGGCGCTGGCCGCCCGACAGTCGCTGAATAGCCCGGCTCATGATACGCACGCAGGACGTTCAACGCCGGCTTTATATCCTTTATGTCATTGTTTTTCGAAAAGAAAGTATCGAGGTGATCGACCAGGGATTGGTGATTTTTTAGATCGGTCGCTTGGCCGCGAGCGCCGAGATCATTCGCCAATCGGCGAAGCGCATTCGAGTATATTCGGAGCGTCGCCGCGCTATGGTGTTGCTGAGCCGCAGCGTGGGCGATCGCCTCATCAATAACGTCCCGGTGTTCGTCGGACAGATGGGGATAGCGGGTAGCAGGGGCGCCAGCAGTGGCTGAATAGCCGGGCTCATGATACGCACGCAGGACGTTCAACGCCCTCTTCATATCATCGTCTTTCGGAAAGAAAGCAATGACGTGATCGAACAGGGGCTGGTGATTTTTTAGATCACTCGCTTGGCCGCGAGCGCCGAGATCATTCGCCAATCGGCGAAGCGCAGACGTGTATTTTCGGACCGTGCTCTCGCTATATTTTTGCTGAGCCGCAGCGTGGGCGATCGCCTTATCAATAACGTCCCGGTGTTCGTCGGACAGATGGGGATAGCGGGTAGCAGGGGCGCCAGCAGTGGCTGAATAGCCGGGCTCATGATACGCACGCAGGACGTTCAACGCCCTCTTCATATCATCGTCTTTCGGAAAGAAAGCAATGACGTGATCGAACAGGGGCTGGTGATTTTTTAGATCACTCGCTTGGCCGCGAGCGCCGAGATCATTCGCCAATCGGCGAAGCGCAGACGTGTATTTTCGGACCGTGCTCTCGCTATATTTTTGCTGAGCCGCAGCGTGGGCGATCGCCTTATCAATAACGTCCCGGTGTTCGTCGGACAGATGGGGATAGCGGGTAGCACGGGCGCCACTCGCGACAGGTTCGGCTCGGCGCGGCTCGGCCACGTGCTGCTCAAAGCTCGCTTGCCGGGCCTGGCCCGCAACCGGCAAGAGGTCATGGCGGTCCAAGGAAGAGAGCATCGCGTCTGGGACGGGTTGAGTCCCATGGGAGAAGTCTTTGGGGACGGCGAATGGGACGTTTATGGAGTTCTCGATGGCAGCGGGGGGTGCCTCAGACCTTGCGAAGGGCGCTGCCTCCGCATGCAGCCTTCCGATGTGTTCGGACCATGTCCCTTGAACAGGTACCCCTTCCAATGGCAACTGCTGCATGGGAGGCTGCATCGGAACGCGGCCGGCTGAATTGCCGATTTCGCTCAGCGGCTGCTGAATGGCGGCGGCTTGCGGCGTATTCAGGACCCTCTGCCTCTCCGCTGGCCTCAATAGCACTGTGGAGTGTTCATTGTTGATGATGACCCACCCGGGTGGCAGGTGGTTGCCCTGGTCAAGCGCATTCGGCCAGGGCCGGATCTGCTGTTGGCTGGCAGCTAACGCTGGCGGGGCGGCGGCCTCAACTCCGGCGTGCCCAGAGTCGGCCGCCGCGAAAGCGTCCGTCACGCTTCTGTCTGACGCGGACTCCGCATCGCGAACCCGTCGCAACGCGAAGGTGAGATTGCTGTTGCCTGGAAACAACGTCTCGGCGAATTTCATCCGCGTATCATGATCCAACCCAGAGATCGCCAGGCCCTGTCTCTCAAGCGCCCCAGAAAATCTGCGAAGATTACGACCATACATAACACGGGTGCTTGAGGCCAAGCTGCTGTCACTGGTCATTTGTTCCAAGACATGCGCGTCTGCCTTTGAGGGCACTGGCCGCCGGGCAGTCGCCGAATAGCCCGGCTCATGATACGCACGCAGGACGTTCAATGCCGTCTTTATATCATCGTTTAGCGGAAAAAAAGCATCGACGTGATCGACCAGGGATTGGTGATCTTTTAGATCAGTCGCTTGGCCACGAGCGCCGAGATCATTCGCCAATCGGCGAAGTGCATACGTGTATGTTCGGACCGTGCTCACGCTCAATTTTTTCTGAGCCGCAGCCTGGGCGATCGCCTTATCAATAAGGTCCCGGTGTTCGCCGGACAGATGGCGATAGCGGGCATTACGGGCGCCACTCGCGACAGGTTCGGCTCGGCGCGGCTCGGCCACGTGCTGCTCAAAGCCCGCTTGCCGGGCCTGGCCCGCATCCGGCAAGGAGCCATGGCGGTCCAAGGAGGAGAGCATCGCATCTGGGACGGGTTGAGTCCCATGGGAGAAGTCTTTGGGGACCGCAAATGAGACGTTTATGGAGTTCTCGATCGCAGCGAGGTGCTTCTCAGACCATGCGGACGGCGCGGCCTCCGCATGCAGCCTTCCGATGTGTTCGGACCATGTCCCTTGAACAGGTACCCCTTCCAATGGCAATTCACCCAACTGCTGCATGGGGGGCTGCATCGGCACGCGGCCGCCTGAATTGCCGATTTCGCTCAGCGGCTGCTGAATGGCGGCGGCTTGCGGCGTATTCAGGGCCCTCTGCCTCTCCGCTGGCCCCAACAGCGCTGTGTAATGTTCATCGTTGATGATCACCCACTCGGGTGGCAGGAGGTTGCCCCGGTCAAGCGCATCCGGCCAGGGCCGGATCTGCTGTTGGCTGGCAGCTAACGCTGGCGGGGCGGCGGCCTCAACTCCGGCGTGCCCAGAACCGGCCGCTGCGAAAGCGTCCGCCACGATGCTGTTGAGGTCACCCCGTCCAGCGGGCATGCCTGGGTCGCTGAAAAAAGACGAGGTGGCTTGATCATCCTGCCGTCGCTGAAGCACTTCGCGTAACCCCCGTTCCAGTCGCAGAAGCTCCTCCGGATTGGTTGGCGACTCGTCAGCTTGATCGAACAGCCTGCGGGTCTCGGCAAGGTGCTCATCGCCCACTTGCCGGGCCTGGTCCGCTTGCCCCTCTTCCAAGCCGGCGTCCTGCACCTGCGACAAAGCTGTTACACGGGATGTACTATTTAGCGGGTCCATGCTACCTCACATACAAACT
This sequence comes from Mesorhizobium sp. WSM4836, assembly GCF_055811815.1. Lineage (NCBI taxonomy): Bacteria > Pseudomonadati > Pseudomonadota > Alphaproteobacteria > Hyphomicrobiales > Phyllobacteriaceae > Mesorhizobium > Mesorhizobium sp. WSM4836. The sequence continues at coordinate 15,098 of NZ_JBVVQF010000051.1, read as the reverse complement.
ATATCGTCAAAGTTCTGCGCCAATCCACGCAGCTGCTCATCGGGTTGCGATTCTGCCGAGAGCCCCTCGTCTGCTATCATCAAGGGTGCCGGGTCCGGGAGGGCGCCTGTCTGGCTTTCGAAGATGCGTTTCAGGATGCGATCCGAAAAATATCGCACCTTCCTCAATTGCAATGGTGGCAGACCTTTGATCAGAACGATCTCGTACTCGTCATTGAGCAGCCGAACCTGTTCGGGACGCAACAGCGGTGCACCTTGATGTGAATTCTGGATGTTCCAATCGAACGTTCGCGCCTGGCTGTAGGAAATCGATTGGGCTTGAAACGTGTATTCACCGATGGCTTTGGAAATGTAGGTTGGAGTCTCGTCATCGGCCGTGGCCATGAACACTTGCAGGCCGGTATTGCTGAGAAAATTCTGCTTGCCAGCCTCGCCATAGGCCCCCGTCAGTGCCGAGAGGCTTTGGATGATGAGCATGAAGCGACCCTTGTAGCCCGCGATGGTCGTAATTGCGGTCTCGATCGCCTCCAGCTTACCCAAGTGCTTGAATTCATCGAGCAGAAACAGAACTTCGTATTTTTCATCCCGGCGAGGCAGCGACCGCTGTAGAATTGAAACGACTTGCTGAAAGAACAGGCGTACCAAAGGCGCGACCACCTCAAGATCGTTCGGACCAACGCAAAGATAGATGCACGTTTTGCGACGGCGAAGATCATAGACCGAAAAATCTGAGCGACTTGTCGCCGCCTTTACAGCGGGATCCGCCCACAAATTGAGTCCGCCATCGCCAAGGACGGACGTGTAGGAGGTCAGGATTTTTGTATCGTTGCCCGCCATGTCGTCGAAGATGCGTTGTGCCTCTTTGTTCCGGGTCTCCATGGCGAGTCGCGCGAAGAGCTTGAACTTCTCCCCCGGCTGGGCGAAGAGATCATAGACGGCGCCGATTGTTGGCGTGCCCCGCTCGATGCAGGCGAGGATGCACGCGGGTGCAGTAGGGCTGCATTCAACATGACAGGGCGCTGTTGGAGGACATCCAGGACTGGTTGGGTGACCGATTGCAGAGTTGGCGTCTGGGCCGATAACGACTGCGGAAAAGCGCCTATGCAGCCCTGTCTCGACTATTCCCCAGCGATTACGGACTCGTCCTTTCTGCATTTGGAAAGTCCTGCCGTAGTAGGGCCGGACGTCGCCTCGGCTGAAATCATTCTGGCAAACATTCGACATTCTCAGCACGATTATCGCCGGTCCGTAACGGGTTTTCGGATGAACAGAAGCAATATGCGTGCCAAGGTAAGAGTTATTTCGATACAATGGGATACATCGATCCGCTTATGTCGCTTTCCAACATTGTCGTACATCAGACAATTCCAGGTGACATGTCGCGGCGCCAGCGGCAAGTTGCTATCCGGGCACGGCCGGTCCTTCCTCTATAGGGTCAGAACAAGATTTGTGCGAAATCGTACGTTTAGCCGGGAAAATCATTTCGATGACCGCCACACATGCCAAGATGGCGACATACATTGCTTTTTCTGCCTAAAAGCTCATACTCGTCGTTCATGATAAGCTACGGAAAACATGAGCAATTTTTCCTAGCGTACGATTCTGCACAAATCTTGTTCTGACCCCAGTCGGCGCGCTCGACCTTCCTGGCAGGGATTCCCGGGCGAAGTTCCCTGGCGCAACCATGATAGATAGGACCTCAGTTGCCGCTCCCAGATCGACTGCACGGCGAGTGCGAACGCCGTTTTTGTTTCTCGCAGGACATCTTCGACGTCACTTCGTTCGAACACAGCCCACGGTTCCTGGCGTCGGCCAAGTTCCTCTATTCGACGATCGAGATATCTCAGCGCTGGAACGATGACTTCATCCAGGTACGACCTGATCGTCTTGTCGTGCCGGGAGGCGAGAACATCTGCATAGCAATTCTGCCATCGGAATGGCGCCATCACCCTACATCTCGATCCAGAGATGGTCGATCAAGATCGGCTCAAGGCCGGCGCCGCGTTGATGGGTTGATTGCAGAGATGCAACCCGTGTTGCCCCGTGGTGCGCCGCCAATTCCAACTTGTCGCCTTCGGACCAACCTTGAACGGCCGTGACAACAAGCCCATCGATCCATCCGTCGAGCTGCCCGCGCCAGTAGGTGATATCCCGATCCTGAACATATCCAATCATGGCCGCGCGGGAATGTGCCGCACCATGATGCCCCGCCTTGAATCGCTGAATGCCGCCGGTTGAGCTGAATTGGCTGAACACATACTCACGATCGTCCCGGTCCTTGCCTTTCGGTGTCGGCAGCCGTTTGCATTCTATCGGCAACAGCGTCCGGTACTCGCTGTACTCGCGACCGGCGATCCATATAAGCGCGCCACTGGGTGCAACAACGAGATCGATAGACCGCCCCGCCCGGACGTCGTCAGGTTCTTCGCGACGAAACTGTAGGAAGTCCCAACCAGCCGAGTGCCGGCTGACGCTGTTCAAACGTGCGCAGAGCTGCGCCGTCAAGCCGGTTTCGCCACTCTGGGTCGGCCGCGCCGGATCGTCGCGCCAACCAGGAAGCGCTCCGGCGATGAATCCAACGAGGGACGAAAACCACTCACCGGGAAGGTGGATGTCTGCGCTGAGTGTGCCGGCCTGCCCGGAGGCCCTTTCTTCATCCGCCAGCACGCTAGAAGCCCTGCCCCCTTAGATCGGCGAGGACGTCATCGGCGTCGCGCAATGCGATGGAGCGAGTCCAGAACCGATGCCGATCCGGCTTGAGCAGAAAAACGAAGCCCTGATCATATAGTCGAGTGATGCGAGTGATCGTGAGGCTCGAGCCGCGGCGCTCCTTTAGCAAAGCGTCTAGCTTGGCCCTCAGCGCATTGGCATCAGACCAATCGACGATCCCATCTCCAAACCCAAACGCTGCACATATGGCGCCGGCCCAGTGATAACGACCCAAGGCGCAGAGAGGCTTGCGTGCATAAACGGCGTTGATCTGTGCGGTGAAGGTATTGTCGAACGCGTCGAGCGCCTCTTCCGGGGCGACGCGCATCAGCGCTGACGCGGTCCCCAAACGGATGAACTCTCGCTGATGATCGACAATATCTTGCGCAACGATGCGCTCATTGTCGCTGAGGTCGAGGTCTTCCTCTTCCGGATAGGGTAGGGCGAGGATGTCAGCCTGCAAGATTGCAGTAGCGCGCTGTACGAAGAGGCTTGAGCTGATCCCGGCGACATATGCCCTCAAAACGGTCTGCTCCTTGCGCAGCCATGCCTCGAGCGCCTGCAATCGTGCAAGGTCGCGCTTTTTCGCCGCAAAGCCCATGATGCGGTGCTTGTAGGTCAGATAATCGCCTTGCCAGATTCCATGATGAAGATCCTCGTTCTCTTTGACGAGCAGAAACGGCGGCGTGAATCGCCCGGCGCTCTTTGGGTCCTTGATCGGCTGATCGGGAACAGTCTGCAGATCACTGGCATCGATGCCGGTTTCGGACAACGCCTCCGTCGGCAACAGTCGCTTTCCGATCACGTGCTCTGCCGGTCGCGAGATGCCCTTCTTGCCGGCGATGTAGCCTTCACCAAAGTTCCATTCGTGCCGCGTCGCGACTTCCCTTAGCGTTGGATACTGCCGAAGGCGCCCAATCAAATCGCGTACGCGGCTTCCTCCAAGGAGGTTCGAACGCCATATATCGGCAGACTCTGTCGCCTCAGTGTTCCGCACCCAGTGGAGATCGTAATAGTCGATATCGAACCCTTGCTCTGCCGTGGCTCGCCCGTTGCGGCGAAAGACGGCGTGCAAGATGCGACCATCGGCAACCGGCCCCATCGCCTCTGCGAGTACGACGACAATCTTCGGGTCGGCCTCGCCCTTCTTGAACAGTCCCCGAACCGAGACGAAATCTAGGATCTCGCGCACACTCCAACGCGTGAAAATGCCCCCTCGGAACGGAGCGACGTTCTGGTTGTAGAGAAAGCCAGCTGGCTCGACCAAGGCGACGATTCCATTGGGCGTGAGAAGCTCCATCGCCTCATGCAGGAATAGGTATGCGAGCTGCATATCGGCGAGCAGGCCGTGGGTCTTGGTATAGCGCGCGTAGCTCCGCTTGGCGCCCTCGGTGGTCAGCGTCGACTCGAAGGGAGGATTGCCAACGAGCACTGCGACCGGCATCTTGATAAGCCCCTGCTCCTTGGCTTCAAAGAAGCAGCTCCAGTGCAAGGTCTCGTTCGCCAGCGGGGGAAAGAGCTTCACGCTGGCGCGAATCTCCTCCGGCTGAAGCGCGTCGCACAAGCTGAGACACAGGCTGAATGCCGCCAGCTCGATCGCCCCCTCCTCAAGGTCGACACCGTGCACCCGCTGCAGGAGTGGGCGCAGGTCGTTGATACCCGGACGCACCCATCCATTGTTAAGTCGCCAATGCAGCACAAGCCGCTTGTAGGCTTCCACTAGGAAGACGCCCGATCCACACGCCGGATCGAGGATGACGCCGTCGCTTGCCATCAGCCTGTCGAGGCGCTCCCAGCTCAAGGTCTCCTCGAGCATCAGGCGGACCAGCGCCGGCGGAGTGTAGATCGAACTCGCCGCATCCTTGACGAAAAGCTGGTAGATATTGCTGATCAGCTCCACCGGCAGGTCACGGAACGAATAGAGCCGCCACAGACTCAGCTGACCGGTCGCATCCTCGCGTCCCTCAACAAGTCGCGCGTAGCTCATAAGCTCGCTGCTCGCGAGTAGCGCCGCGCGCTCCTCCTCGGTCAGGCGAAACACGTGACCGTTGAAACGCTCTTCCAACGTTTCGAGTAGTTTCACCAGCGCAGCGCCATCGCCCAGGACCTCAAAGAAGCGCGCCGCGCCACTGCGCGCGCGCGCGAAATCCTTGGGGAGCAGAACCGAGCGCTCTTCGAGATAGGCTATGAGCAGCGCGAGAATGAGTAGGCGACGGCGCAGCCGCGGCTCCAGCAGGCGGCTCTCGGTTAGTTGCTTGGCTAACGCACGCACTTCTTCAACAAGCGTACGGTGCGCCGATTTTTGCGCCGAGAGCATCAGGTCACATGCGATCGGGTCGTCCCAGATCGTGCCGTTGCGGATGCGTGCCGCATTCCACCAGACGTCAGCCGCCGCGATATCCGCACCGAGAGCCAGGGTTCGAATCGGCCGGCAAACCGGCACATCGTCTGGACCGACAAAGTCCGGTTCGTGCGCGCAGCGGAACAGCTGGATGCGCCCCGGCGCGGCACGATAGACAAGAGGAACACCGCCCCAGCTCCAGAGCCGCTTGTGGAGTTGGGCAAACCCCTCGTCGTCCACCGCGGTGCTGGCATCGAATACAAGGGCTTGCGCGACCGCGGCGCGACCGTGCCGCCCAGCTTCAAAGAACACGGCACGCGCGCCGTAGTCGCGTGCTTTCTCCATGACCGCTACTTCCTCGGGCGCGCGCCCAAAGGGCTCATAGCCGTCGACCGCGACCAACCCATCAACGCTCGGAAAGGCGCGGCCCTCCCCAATGGCGAACAGCCACTGGGCCTCGGAACCCGGACGCTCTGTCTCGTCCAGCGTCATCAGCGGCACCTGCGCCACGCAGGTGCCCGGACAGCTTGAATTGGTCGGGCGCGCGCAGTCATTTCTGCCGCTTGGTTTTCGAGAGTGCGAAGCCTTCTTTGAGGAGATCGGTCATGCTGATCCCCTCGGACACAGCGAAGCCTTTGAACTCCTTCTTAAACTGGGAGCTGACCTTGAAGTTGAGCGATTCCTTTTCGGTCTCCAGCGCGCTGCTTTCGTTGCTGCTTTCGGTTCGCCTACTGGCCAAAGCCGCCCCCCTTTGGCGCGGCGACGACTACTCCGGTCGCGCGACCCGAGGAAAAGGATACAGATTTCTGCCTTTCTTGCAATCCCGAAAGCCAGAAATCGTTCTATGCCGAAAGGCAGAAATACAGAATTCTGGATCCGGGACCCCAGCCAAGCACAGCCCATCATCGATCTCCAACGCCTGCCATGAGGTACCGAAGCGCCGAAACGGTGCGGGCGCTCCAGCCGGACTTTTGTGCCCGGTTCCGGAGCGGCAGCCGCGAAAACGTCAGGCGCCCATTTTGGGGACAACAAGCTCTGACCTTCCTGCGATGCGCACCGAATCTACACTTCACTCAGTAGAACAAACAGCGAACGCATCTGCAAGGGTTCCCGATCGATCTTAAGCAGCCTCAGCCGCTGGCGGCGACTGCGCGCCGGTCGAAAGTAATCTCTCGACACCTCGCCCGGTGCATCCACGCCCTCCGCGTCGAAGGAACCCGGTCAAGCGCAGCGATCTTCTGCTCCTCACACCACAGCGGTCGATCTTTGAATATGCCGCGTCCCTTTACCGCATCGCGCTGAACCTCGTTCCTGCCCCTCCGTACCACGCTGCCATGCCTTCCTCTCGCGATGCTGCGGCCTTTCGGCGCCTATATCGCCGACCATATGGAGTTCATGGGAGCGCAGAAGGACGCAGAGTAGGCCCTGCTGACGGCGACACAGCCAGCTGACGAGCAGGGTAGCCGAGAAGATGATCGCCCAGGCTCGCCGGCCGTCTGCGCCACGACAGATGCAGTTAATTTGAGAATCCGACCGTCAAGATTCTCATAATTAAGTGCTCAATTTAGACGAAACTGCCGCATTCTTACAATTAAGTGCCAAGCGACAATCAGCCCGGTTACGGGCCAGAACCCCATCCCTGATCCGGCAGGGTGCAGGCGAGCGATAGCCCGCAACAACCGAGCACCGTGCGGCGGCGGCCAGCCCTGTCCAGCGCCAGCCCGATCAGCGCCATCCGCCCGATCGCCGCGATAGCGCGGATGGCGCTGATCCCGTTCGCCGCGGTGGGACGGCCGGTGAGCCGCTGGTCGTGCCGGGATCGGCCCTGCGATCGCAGCTTTTCCCTTGGCCTTCGGCTTTCTCTTCATCGCGTCGATGGTTGATGCTGTCCTCAAGGACTATTCCTCGCAGGACTTTTTGCGCGACCGCGGTGAAACAGCAGGCGATGGGGACGACCGCGCGCTTGTTGACCTGCTGGTTGAACAAATCGAATTCGCCGACGTCGTCGTGCTCAACAAGGTGTCCGACGCCTCGGCGAACGATCTCGATCTGGCTAGAAAAATCGTTCGCTCGCTCAATCCAGACGCGGCGCTGATCGAAGTCGATTTCGCCCAGGTGCCCTTGGACAAGGTCCTGAATACCGGCCGCTTCGACTTCGAAAAGGCCGAGCAGCACCCGCTCTGGTACAAGGAATTGAACGGCTTGAAGGACAACATTCCCGAGACCGAGGAATATCGCGAGAGGCGGCCCTTCGACCCGATGTAACTCCAGGAGTTCACCAACAGATCGTGGCCCGGTGTGGTGCGAGCCAAGGGCTTCTTCTGGCTGGCGACCCGGCCGCACCATGTTGGCGAGATCAGCCAGGCCGGCGCGCTCATCCGCACGGGCAAGCGCGGCCTGTGGTGGGCGTCGGTGCCGAAGCCGCCTCGATTGCACGAGTAAAATCACAACTTGTTATTGTGCAGTGCAGCAACGATATTGCTGCATGTGCGTTGTGCGCAGCGTGGCCATCGTAGCGGCCGACCCACAAGGAATACTGTTTTGCGAAAAATCTCCGACACCATCACCCGCCTTGCGGCATTCCGCGCCGGGCAGGGTTTTCAGACCAATGGCCAAGGCCGCGATCGGTTATCGGATCTGGCCGATTTCGGCTCGAATCCGGGCGCCTTGCGGGCGAGGATCTATGTTCCGGATGATCTGCCTGAAGCGGCGCCTCTCGTCGTTGTGCTGCATGGCTGCACGCAGACTGCGGCCGGTTACGACCATGGTTCCGGCTGGTCGCAACTGGCCGATCAGGAAGGTTTTGCCCTGCTGTTTCCCGAGCAGCAACGCGCAAACAACGCCAACCTCTGCTTCAACTGGTTCGTGCCCAGCGATACAAAGCGGAACGGCGGAGAGGCACTTTCCATCCGCCAAATGATCGAAACAATGGTCCTGGCCCATGGCCTCGACCGTGGGCGCATCTTTATCACCGGCCTCTCCGCCGGAGGCGCCATGACATCGGCCATGCTGGCTTGCTACCCGGAGATTTTCGCAGGCGGCGCGATCATCGCTGGCCTGCCGTATGGAAGCGCGAAGACCGTCCCTGAGGCCTTCGACCGCATGCGCGGTCATGGCATGCCCTCGGAACGGCAATTGCAGAAAGCCCTACGCGATGCCTCGCCGCACCAAGGTCCTTGCCCCTCGATATCCGTCTGGCACGGCTCCGCCGATCAAACCGTAGCTTCTTCCAACGTTGATGCGATCATTGCGCAATGGCGGGCCGTTCACGGACTCGATGCACGTTCGACCCGATCAGAAATGGTGGATGGTCATTCACGGCGCGTCTGGTGCAATGCCCAAGGGCAGGAGCTGATCGAGGAATATCGCATCGCCGGAATGGGCCACGGTACGCCACTTGACACGGCCGGCGACGCCGCGCTTGGCGCTGGGGGACCGTACATGCTGGACGTCGGTATCTCCTCTACCCGGCATATCGCGCGGTTCTGGGGAGTAGCGAAGCCGTGCGTAAAACGAGATGCGAAGATCAAGCCGGCAAAAGCCAACAACGAGGGGCTCGCGCCCGGTTTCGCACGCGCTTTCTCGATGCCCAAGGCTGGGGTTCCCAATGTCCCTCACTCTGCGAAACGTGCAAACATGCCGCCTCCTCAGAAGCTCAACTCCGCCGCGGAGATACGAAAAGTCATAGAGGACGCCCTGCGATCGGCAGGCTTGATGCACTAGCGTCTCGCCGAAACAACCGCACTTTAGGACCCTGCACGAGCAAAAATTCGATATCGAGCCAACCTCTTCGGCCAAGATGAGACTGCGAGGCGTTGCCAACGCCTGGCGGAGCTGAAGCCCCAAAGGGATCTTCACCCGTTCGGGCAGTCATCCCTGACGCGCACTGTCGCTGTCGTGCGAAGAGGAAGGGGTCCATGTTTACCGCGATCCGGCGTGCCCCAAGGCAACTCTGCCATCTCAACATCGCCGCCGCAGCGCCTTATGATAACGCGGCGTTCGTCGAGCGATGAGTCGGAATCGAAAGCCTTCGCGCTCAGGGGCACGAACATAACAGGAACAAGATCGCGGTGCGATGCAATCGGACGGAGGACCGATGCGCAATGACTATCGATTGACGGTGGATGTCGCTTCGATCGTGGAGGACTTCGCCGACCTGAAGATCAAGATCCGCTTCGGCGAAGGCGCGCCGCACCTCCAGGTGCGCGAAGACATCAAGATCACGGACGTGGCGCCGATCATCAGGACTATTGCGGGCGTCCGAGGCGAAGGCGATATGATGCAACGTCGCTGGAGCTGGCCCGGACCGAACAAGCGGCCGGTCTATAATTTCCGTTCAGAGGGCCGGGAGTTCTCGTCGAACCGGTGCCTCATCGTCGCGGACGGTTTCTACGAGTTCACCGATCCGATAGACCCAAGAAGAAGCGAAAAGACAAGTGGCTCTTCACAAAGAAGGACTAGCCGATCTTCTGCATTGCTGGAATCTGGCGTGACACGCCGGAGGTCGGCGAAGCCTTCACCATGCTAACGATGGAGCCTGGGCCTGATATCGCGCCCCATCATGACAGGCAGATTGTTATCCTCGATCGCAGCGTGTGGGTGGACTGGCTCGACCCTTCGGTGTCGTCGAAGTAGCTGATCAAGGCCCTTCCCCCCAGCACACTGCAGGTAAAGCAAGTCGGATGAAATGAAGCGAAACGGCACCCGATGTCGATCAGGGATGGGGCGGGGAGCGCACCACCTGCCGGGATGGCTTGTCCTGACGCTCGCCTTTATACGAGACTTGGCGCAGGAGATTGTCTTCCGTCCAGGTGAGATAGGTGACCTCGACCACCACTTCAGGCCTGACCCAATGCACGCGCGACAGCTCAAGCGGCGAGCCAAACCGGCTCTCGCGCGGCGGCGGAACGTCGAGGGGCATTCGACCTGTCTGAAGTGGTTCAAGCCGGCGAGCCAATCGCTTGAGCTCTGCAACCGTGATGCCCGTACCGGCGCGGCCCGCGTACAGCAGACGACCATCATCGGTGTAGTAGCCGAGAAGCAGCGAGCCGATATGCGGCCGGCTTCCAGTCGGATCGGTCCAGCCGACGACGATGAATTCCTCTCTGTTGAGACACTTTGACTTGACCCATAGGCCGCGATTGCCGGATGCGTAGGCGCGGTCGATCAGCTTTGAGATAGCGCCTTCGAGTGCAAGCCGGCAGGCGTGCTTTCGGAACGCAGGCCCGTCGCCTATCACGTGATCGCTGAAGCGCAGGCCAGGCATGTCGGTCGAAAACAGGCCTTCCAGTCGCGCCTTGCGGTCAATGAGCGGCAGCTTCGCAATGCTTTCTCCGTTCAGGAACAGAAGATCGAAAGCAAAGAAGACAAGATCGCCCGTGCGGCCCTCGTCCATAGCGGCCTGCAGGCGGCTGAAGGAGGTGACCCCGTCTGCCCGAACGGCGCACAGCTCCCCGTCGACATATGCCTCTTTCACCGGGAGCGCGCGGAGGGCCGCTATCGTCGCTTGATAGCGATGCGACCAATCGAGGCCGGTGCGGGTGAGCAAGCGGATGTCGCTGCCGTCGATCCGCGCGTGCATGCGGTATCCGTCATACTTGATCTCATGAAGCCAACCGGGGCCGTCGGGCGCTTCGTCGACCAGGCGCGTCAGCTGAGGCTCGATCCATTTCGGCGGATGCGTTTTATTCGGCTTTGTGGGATTCACCGTCTTCCGCGCCAATTGAGATAAAGCGTCGTCATGCGGGCCAGACTACCACATGATGACGGTGTATCGGCTGCAGCTTCTACCGGAAATCCCGCGTCTTCACGTTGTGCTGTCGATGTGCTCGTAGGGATCGACCAGATTCCTCGTCTTGGGCAGGCTGCGCGGATCGGACCTGGAGAGCTGTGATGGAACTCGTCGCCGCGTCCGCGCGGGAGTGGGAAATCCTGCCTCCCGCGAGCTGATGCTGGCCAGCTCGCCGGACAGATCGGCGAGCTCCTGCGCCACGATATGCGCCACGCCCTCGCGCTGCACCCAGCACGACGCGCCGGAACTTCTCGAAGACCTCGGTCCAGACCACGAGGTTTGCGACCGCGGCTTCGTCCTCCAGGGTGGTGACCATTACACCCGTGGCGAGGCGGCGACATGAACCCAGCGTCGGCCGCGGGAGGCGACAACCCTCTCGAGCGTCGATGCCGAATCGCTTTCCAACTGCTTGCGAAAAAATCCATTCATCGATAGGAAAATCACTTCAACTACATTCACCCCTTTTTGGGCGGTATTGTCGGTCGTTGCTGGATTTTGCTTGGCGTTTTTCGACTAATCATACCCGAATATCTGGAACGGAGGCACTGCTGAGCTTTCCTGCCGGCAGAAGGGTCCGAACTGCGATATTCGGATGGCCGCTATGCTTCTGCTTTGAGCGGCGGCTCGTCTGCCGTTTGCATGCACCCTGCCGCCGCCAGCAGGTCGGTCTGGGTGATCAGGCCAAGGATGTTTCCCTCGGCATCGACGATGACTACGGCATGGCTGCAGCCGTCAGTGAGCACGGGAAGCAGGTACATAGCCGGCGTGTCGGGAGAGGCGGTAGCAGTCTTCGACATAACGCCCTTCACCGTATCGGCCAACTTAGTCAGCTCGCGCAGGCCCACGGCGCCGATCAGCCGACCGTGCGGATCGACCACTGGCAAGGTGCGGATGTTGTGGTCGAGAAGCTGCTTTCGTGCCTCGTCGATGGTAGCGTTTTCCGGCACCGAGATCACGTCGCGGGACATGATGTCCCGGCACAGCAGCATTCGGTGCGAGCGCACCATCGCCTGCAGCTCGACCTGCCGCAGCAGCCTCTCGATGTCGTCGCGGCCAATGTCGAAAGTTTCGTCCAAAGCAGCGAGTGCCGCATCGACATCCTCGGGACGGAAGCCCACGCGCTTCGCGGGCGGCGGATCGGCGGTGCCGTGGCTGCTGGCGGCGGGTGTATGGACATGCGGATAGTTGCGCCGTGACAGCCGGTGGAAGACCAAGCCGAGCGCCACCAAAATTGTCGAATTCAGCGCCACCGGCACCAACGGGAACAGGAAACCGAAGCTGAGCACGGCTGGTCCGCCAAGCACGGCCGTCAGCGCCGCGGCACCGCCCGGCGGGTGCAGGCTACGCGTGAATGACATGGCGGCGATCGCCAGCGCCACAGCGAGGCCCGACGCGATCACCGGGTCCTGCACGAAAAGCGCGACCGTCACGCCGACCAGCGCAGAGATTGAATTCCCGCCGATGATCGACCAGGGCTGCGCGAGCGGGCTCGACGGCACGGCAAAGAGCAGCACGGCGGAGGCGCCCATCGGGGCCACCAGCAGCGCCACATGAGGCCCGCCGCCCATGGCGAGCCCGCTGATCACGCCGGTCAACGCAATACCGATCGTGGCCCCGATGCAGGCGAGCAGCCGCTCGCGCAGCGTCGCGCCGGCGAGGATTGGGACGAAGAGGCGAAACCCCATGCTAAGCCTTGGAACGATGTGGAATTCTGCGCTGTCCGCAATGCCGCCGAAGCCACGGATTTGAAAGTGAAACAAATCCGAATGTTCACGGCCAGGGAGAATATTATTGCGCGCAGCGACTTCGGCGTCCGCCGCCAGCGGCTTGTGCTTTTAAGCCGCGTCACAGCCTTGGCGCGGAGATACTTCTACTGCAAATGGATTGTATTGACTTCTCCTCCCATGGCGGAACGTTCTCGCTTACCGCCGATCGTTCCGGGGAAGAATTCGCGTGAGCATTGGATCTTTGCTTCGTAACGGCGAGATGCGGCGACGACGATTCTCAAAGGTCAGCATCGGCGCGAAGAACTCATCAACCGGATTCGTCCCTGCGCTTTCGCTCGCTAGCACTTAGTTCGGGCGCGCTCGCCTGTCCATGAAAACCATGAAAACAAGCGCCCCGTCTTGAAGGGACACCGTGACAGAGTTAATTACACGGCTTATCAGAACTGTCCCGACGCGAAGATGAACGATTCTTTGGGGCCAGCCGTCCCAGCATTTAATCGCAGCGCAGGATCTTTGCTTCGAGCGCCGCTGCCACGAAAGCTCTTCGAGCAGCTGGTGGATGAGCCTTACCTTGCAATACCTGCAGACAGGCGTCCATCGCTACCCTCCGTTTCTCGGTCTCTCTGCAAGCCGGTCATCTCTCCGCCCCCAAAAGAAGATCATGCGTAAATAGGCCTAGACTAGTTCGTCTTCTTTGCCGAGCCGAGCCGGTTTCGCTGCGAACTGCGAAATCTCGACACAATGCCCTCTCGACTTGCCCCGCGCCAGCCTCGCATGCGTCGCCGACGCCTAGGCTCGCACTTTTCGACTGTGCAGGCAGCGAGCCACTGCATGGCGGAGGTTGCATCTTCCAATATCGCGGCTCGTCTCGCAAAGCCGAAAAAGGCGTTGCGCGCTGCACTCACAGGTTTCGCCCATCGTATGCATCAAAGCACGCCTTGAGGGCGGCTTCGTGGATCAGATCTCTGCGATCTTGTCGCCATTCGTTGAGGAAATCGACAGCGTTCGCAAGACTGGCAATCTCTTGCACGATGTACGCTGCACGAAGACGAAAAGCCGGCTGCTGAAAGCCTCAGAGTTCATTCGATCCTCCCGACCTGCTGAACAGCTGGTTTGCGTGAACAGGCGCCTCATCGACATCCGCGACCATAGCAAAATGTCTTGTCAGGGCGATGACGATTTCAAGAGGAGTAGCGGCGAGAAGTCCCCGGTAGGCGAGCAAGCCGACTCCGCTACTGCGGTTGCTCACCAGGTGGCATATCTACATGGTCCCGACGAAGAACCATTGGAACATCGTCCGGCTTTGCGCCCCACCAGAACACGGCTTCACCTTCTCCGCCTCGGTGCGCCGGCCAGGTATGACGAGCGGCCGCCGCTGACCTCCATGGCCACGCACAGACGCATCGGCCAGCGAATCTTCTGCCTGACGAGGAGCGGAGTTTGACAATGAGTAGAGACGTCAGCGGAAGCCTGCTTTGCCGCAGGCCCGGGTGTCATGCCATTCTTGTGGTGGACGGCCGTGATCACGTCTGAACAAGCAGCGTGTGTCGCCGCCGTTCACCCTCATTTACGCGAACAACTCCTTGTAACCGGTCGTCATCATCCAGTTCGCCCGATCGAGATGGCTTCTCGCGGCTTTCCGCGCGCGCACCGGCTCTTCCGCCGGATCGATGCCGAGGATGACCTGCGCCATCTCCTCATAACTGGCATCGTCGGCGGAGGCGTCCAGGAACCTCAAGTAGGTCTTGAAGTGCTCCTTGTCGTAGGCGGTCAGGCTGTCCGACCAGGGGACTTCATCTTTAAGACCTGGTTCAACGTCTGTGTATTTCATCACGATATCGGCTCCGGAAACAACTGGTCGAAGATTTCGCTTCGATAGGCTACCCGAACCCGAGGGGAGTATCGTCTCAAGACGAAATCCGATCATGGTCTGCAAGTGCCTGCCGAAGCGATGAGCGCTCGTTGGCGATGCGAATCCAAGTTTATGGATGAATTGCAAAAGCTCAAGACTGTTCGGCTGGCGTCCATTCCGCGGAATGGTCGGCCACAAACTTCACATAATTTCACATTTTTAACACAGACGAAAATCGGCCCAGAGCTTACGGCCGAAACGCGCTTAGGCATTGAGATGCGCCGTAATGGGGGCCAGGCTTCCGTGCCGATTCCAAATCTTTTGCTCTTCGGCTGTCCGCTCATCCGTCTTGACCAGGACGAACCTACAGCCTATCTCACCGACACGTTAGCACTCCCCGCTGGCGAGTGCTAACCGGGCTCCGGCAACGGAGAACCTTTCAACCTCCTCACCAGGGATATCTAAAATGGCAAAGTCGAATTTCCGGCCGCTGCATGACCGCGTGGTCGTTCGTCGGGTCGAATCCGAATCCAAGACCGCGGGCGGGATCATCATCCCCGATACGGCTAAGGAAAAGCCGCAGGAAGGCGAGATCATCGCCGTCGGTTCCGGCGCCCGCGACGAAGCCGGCAAGCTCGTCCCGCTGGACGTCAAGGCCGGCGACCGCATCCTGTTCGGC
>NZ_JBVVQF010000050.1:0-18442 GCF_055811815.1 Mesorhizobium sp. WSM4836 | reverse complement strand
GAGAAGAGTTCCATTGCGCTCACGCTCAGGCGCTCCGCCTGCTCGCTTCCTACTGGAATACCTTCCTCGGCGCACACCCGATCAAAGACCTGCTTCAAGAGAATCAGGTCGCCAGGATAGGCAATGCCACTCATGGAGCTGCTGCTACTAGTCATAGGCTGTTCCTACCATTGGCTTGCGCAGGACAGCTACTCCGACCGTCGAAACACACGAACAGGCCCATGGCAGTTGCTGCCTCGACAATCGCCTCGGTTAGTTCGTCGTCAGATGCCACCAAATAAGCCGCAGACTCCCGAACTTCGTCTAGTGCCGATTTGATCGAGATGGTGTCGCGGCGGTCCGCCCTATTGATGAGTGCGAAGATTACTTGATCTAGAACTGGACTGACTCTTTGCACCAGGCTCATCCAACCCTCCCCAGGGATACCCCGATGGGGATGATACTCTCGCCATGACCCGCATCAACGGTGAGTAAGAATCGTACAAAATTGGTTCGGGATGCTGGGCCGGTTGCCATGAGGATGAACTTAGAGCAGAGCTGGCTGCCCAACTCGGTTGTAGCGCCTCACGCATTTGGGGAACAAATGCAGGGGCCCGCCGGTTAACGCGGTCGATCCTTCTCGGCGCAGCCACTGTTGGGTTCCGCCGCCAATTCCTCTCGGTGGCGGGCCTCACCCTACGGGGGAACTAACGTGCCCTGCTCCTTAGCGGCAGCCAGGAATGCCTTCCGGGCCTCCTCAGGTTCCATCTGGTCGGAAATCACAGCGATGCAGACGCGCACCGCGAGGTCCCACTGAAGGCCATGGTTGGTCCACTTCAGGAGTTCCTCAGCGGCTGCTTCAGCGTTTCTGACCTTGCGCGTCGAACCGCTACCCTCGGTCCTGACAGGGACCGGCGGGGAGAACCAATGGAGCGCCATGCAGTCACTCTTTGTCGGCCCGATCAAGTTCCTGCAGCAAGTCCCTTTGCTCAGCCGACAGCTCCCGTTCTACAGGCAGATTTAGCAGGTTGCGAAGGTAATTGCGGATTACCTCTGAGGTGATCCACCGCCGCACAACCTCGGCGATGACCTTCTGTTTTGTTTTGTCGACTTCAGGCATGGGCGGCCTACGTCCCAATAAGACCGAACCTTCCGGCGAACAGATTTGTTCCTCGGGAATGTTTGGTAAAAATTTCTGAGCGGGGGATCGGATAACTGGCCCGCGCGAAGACCCCCCTACCCCCTTCGGTTCCGCCGCTGGCTACCCCAGGGACGCTCAGATAGTCTCGCTTCACACAACGGTTAGCGCGCCAGAGGCCGCAGCCACGCGCTTTTATTCTCCTTCTGGGCCGTTGAACAGTCGACCTACCGCTCAGCCCGGCTCTGGCGCAGCGCCCCCGGCAGGCGCCGCTTCCATCGTTCACCTCGCGGCAAAGGCACATCTTTCTGCCACCGCTTCTTGCGGCGAGTTCGTCGGTCTCCAGTCGGAGTGTGCGATGCATCCGGAACCGGCGCTTCCTCAACCGTTGCGGGCTCAGGAAGCGATACGTCGGGCATGATCATGTCCTTGGCCTGGGATACTTCTTCAGAGGTGGTGAACGCGGCCTGGGAAAGATATTCGCCAGGACCAATCGGCCGCGGCGTCGCCTCAGCGACCGCACCTTTCGTGTTCGCTTCATCGTTCGCGAGGGCGGCCAGGTCGATGCCGGCCCAGATCGACTCTGGCCGCTTTACGAGGCCACGCTTCTGTTTGATCTCGACGACAAAGGGTCGCTGTTGCTTCATAGTGCTCTCGGCGGACTTGGGGGATTGCGAACGTCGTCTAAGCCCATCGCGCGCCGTCGTCCATCCGCCTCCACGCATTGTCCACATCCAGCCAGCACCCTCATGGTGTCCGCTTCCGGCACGAATCCCGCTGGTTGTTACGCGTTCGCCATGACCATTAGCAGTATCAACATTAGCAATCGCTGGTGCCTAGACGTGACGGTCAGGCTTCAATGACGGGGAAGTGGGAGGATGGCGCGTTTGCGGGGCGAGCTTGTCGGCCGCTCAATCGAAAGCGTCAATTGAGGCGCTTCCTCGCCCGCGTGCAACTGGGAGACACGCTCGTCCAATTCCTTGTCTACTTCCGTGAGACGATGGTTGAGGCGAAGGTAGTCCGTCCAGGTCGGCGTGCGGAATGTCTCTGTCCATTGCATGGGCTTCTGCAGATTGCGCTGAAGCGTCCAGTTCCGAGCACCGACGCGGCTGTGGACATGCCTGCGCTGCCGCATGAGCTCAAGGAAGGTCTCGACATTTCTCTCGGCTATCAGATATTCGGCCTTGACCACGATCGGACCGCTTCTCGGCTTCAAATTGAGAGCGACAGCTGGGGCGTCGAATGCCTCCAAAGGATCGGGCTCGGACTCGCGGCGCTCGCGTAGAGGAAACAGAATGCCAGCTGCGGCGACGAGCAGCAGCGCTCCAGCGGAACCCTCCAGCGCCCAGGTCAGGGAATGGCTTTGGGAGACCGTGCCCCATACCCAGCTGCCGGCCGCGATGCCGCCATCTATCAATGCATAGTTTAGATCGAAATCGTGCGCCCCACGACCCAGCGCGGGCTCGCCAGCTGCACGCTCACGCCAACCCCGGACCAGGCGGTGACCCAGCCGGCGCCGCCCAAGGCGAGCGCAAGTGCGGCCACCGGAATCGAAGAGGTCAGTGCAAGGGAGAGGGAGCAGGCCGCGCAGGCGACGCACGCGAGCTTCATCAGACGTTCTTGCGACAAGCTCCGTCTGAATGTGCCGTTGGAGATGCCGGCGAAGACGGCGCCCGTCCCGAAGCCTGCCATGAGCGTGCCATAGGCGAGCGGTCCGCCGCCCAGATGATCGCGGACTACTAGCGGCAGGAGTGCGAGAATGGCGATGCTTGCCAGGCCAAAGAGGGTTCCGCGCGCGATCGCCGCCTTGATTTCGGAAGACATCGCCGTGAAGCGCAGCCCGTCATAGATCGCCGTCCTCATCGACTCGCGCGGGAGAGGCGAAGAACGAACCTTCCACTTGCAGCGCCATATTGTGCCCAGAGGGACCAGATAGGTGAGGGTGGTCACGGTAAAAGCTGCCAAAAGCCCAAACGAGGCAACCACGATGCCGCCGAGCGCCGGGCCCACGGTCCGGACCGTGTTGAAGCCGACGGAGAGCAGGGTCACGGCAGCCGGGACATCGCGGCGGTCGACGATATCGCCAACCGAGGCCTGCCAGGCGGGATCGTGAAGAGCACCCCCGCATGCGATCAGGAAGCTGAAGCCGAGGATCATCCACGGACTGACAAAGCCCAGCGCCACAACAGCGGTTAGCATTGCAGAGCCTATCACCATAAGGCACCTGCCGGCGAACATGACCCGGCGACGGCTGAAGTTGTCGGCGAGAGCCCCCGCGAACACGGACAAAATGAAAGCGGGCAGGTTTGATGAGGCCTGGACCAGCGCCACCATCAGATCGGAGGTCGAGATCGTTGCCATCAGCCAGCTGATGGCGACAGTCTGCATTAACCAGCCGAGAGAAGAGACCTGGGTGGCAAGCCAGATCGAACGAAAGGTCGGCTGCGTGAGTGGCGCAAACGTCTTTGGTGCAGCCAAATCTTCAACTGATCCAGCCACTCTACTCATTTTTGCGAGCCTTTGCTTTCCGGTATCGGCCGTCTCGCATGTAATCTCGACTGAACCGTGGCGGCTGGTAGAATTGAGAGAAACTCTTTTGCCTCCGCCGAATGCGGCCACAGGTTCTGACCAGTGTCTTGCGGCCGAGACGCAAACCCGAGCCGACTCCACCTCGCCTTCGAAGACATCGCCTGGGTGGGGCCCGGATTCTTGCTTGTCGTTTGACGCGGCATGCTTCATCAACGGGCACCTTGCCGAGCGATGCCTTTTCGCGAGACGCGACCATGTTCTTTCGTTGAAAACTCACTCACCAGCGGCGTCCGATGCGGCTGAGTGTGGCTTGGGGAGAGTGAGCGCGCTTGCAGATCCTTGACAGGCTTGACGCACTGATAGACGCAGACGATTGCCCGGCCGCGATCGAAGAGGCGCGCGCCTTGCTGCTTCAATTCAAACCAAGGTCTGATGCGCTCACACATGCGATCGACGAATTTCTGCTCGATCTGATGACGCTGTCTTTCGTTGTTGAGTGTTACGGACGTGGCTTTGAACTGTTGGCGCGAACGCTTGCCCGCAGACGGCTGGCAAAGGTCAGACTTTTGTCGGGAGGGGTCGATACAGCCAGGCAGAAATGACAGCCAAAGCCTCTGATGGCTCCAGCGGCGATCACGCCGCGTTCCGCACAGTGACCAAGGATGACGTTGCACCACCAAAAAAATAGGGCCATCGGAAAACCGAGGGCCCTTTAGGTGTGAAGGTCAAAACCTCCAGAGGGGAACAGCCGATTGCGATGCAACTGGGAGGAAACCATCGCGTCTATCAGCTTTAGCCTTAATGGCTAAAGGCTGTGTGATGCGCAAACACATTTTGTGCAATGCAGCTATGCAGGAACGCCGAGCATCCCTCTCACCTCCAAAATTTGCGCTTGAAATTCGTGCTGCTCGCGGGGTGCTGATGGAGGAGATCCAGCAGATGGGTCTGGTGACCGTTGCCTGACTGGCTGGTCGACGACTGATCCATCGAAGCCGGTGCTCAACGGTGGTTCTCCTAAGCAATAGATGAGAAAAGCAGGAAGACCACCTCGTGCGGCCGCGCCAATCGCGGCCGTCACGAATGTTGGTCCTGCTCCGGTCCTCGTTCCGCTAAACGGCTTCGCCGTCCTCCACTAACGTTGCGGCCCTCAAGCGACGTCTCCCTTCCTTCCGGTTGCTCTTCTGCGGGTTCGCGGGCCTGCGGTCCTTGCGCTGTCGGACCTCGTGACGGCCGCGATTGGCGCGGCCTCGAACGGAGGTCCGGAAATGGACAGGAAGAGCAACAAAACCCGCGTCGATATCTACGCGAAGATCACCGACCGCATCGTCGCGGAGCTGGAGAAGGGCGTGCGGCCGTGGGTGAAGCCGTGGAGCGCAGCGAACACTACGGGGCGTATCACGCGCCCGTTGCGCCACAATGGATTGCCATATCAGGGGATCAATACCCTGCTTCTCTGGTCGGAGGCGGTTTCGAGGGGTTTTGTTTCCCCGACCTGGATGACGTTCAAGCAAAGCGTCGAGCTGGGCGGTCGTGTCCGCAAAGGCGAGACCGGCTCCATGGTTGTCTACGCCAGCCGTATCACACGCACCGAAACCGATGCCCATGGCGAAGAGGTCGAGCGCGGGATTCCGTTCCTCAAGGCCTATACGGTGTTTTGCGCCGACCAGATCGAAGCCCTGCCCGCGCAGTATTACGGCAATCCCGCGCCGGTGTCAGATCCGGTGGAACGGATCGAACATGCGGATGCCTTCTTCGCAAACACCGGAGCCGTCATCCGCCACGGTGGCGACAAGGCGTATTTCAATCCGGCTCTCGATATTGTGCAAATGCCGCCGTTCGAAAGTTTCCGCGACGGGCCCAGCTATTATGCGACCCTCGGACACGAAATGACCCATTGGGTCGGCTCGGAAAACCGGCTTGATCGCAACCTCTCACGTTATCACAAGGATCGCGAGTTCCGGGCCCACGAAGAGCTCGTGGCAGACCTCGGCGGCTGTTTTCTAGCAGCTGACCTCGGCATCGTGCCAGAGCTCGAGCCGCGGCCGGATCATGCCAGCTACCTGGCAAGCTGGCTTGAGATTCTCAGAAACGAGAAGCGATTCATCTTTGCCGCGGCGGCCCATGCCCAGCGTGCGGTCAACTATCTGCATGATCTCCAGCCGAATGCGACGCACAGCCCGGAGGCTGCATGAGGCTGCATTCTCCGATCCATGTCGGGGGTTGAGGCAGCCGGGTGAGGATCCGCCATTGGCACCCGGTCAGTTCGGGTAGTACCCCAGCGGGCCGAGCCAGATCAGCCGGCCCCTGCCGACGTCCCGCCCGGGATAGGGTATTTCCATGACCGTGTTTGCGGCCATCCATCCTTAAGCGGCAGATGCCGGACCCTCGGAGTTTCGCCAGTCGGCCGGTCGTCAACCGACCGAAGTGATGGGGCGGGTGCGTCCCTTTCCGGCTGTGGTTGTCCGTCGTTCTTCCATGATGCGTGACGGGGAGGTTTGATGGCGCCTCACCGTGGCTGCGGTTGCGGTGATCATGCCGCTAGGGTTCGCCTGTCCTCTGGCCGGCGGTTTCATGGAAGGGCGCACCACCTGCGTCCTCGATGGGGCTGGTCTGACCGAAGGCCGTCTTCGCTACGCTGCGCCTCGTTCTTAAGCCCGCAACAGCCGCCGCGACTTTCTTCCCCTGCTGGCTTCACCATCATTCCGCGCGGAACAAGAAAGCCTCGTCCTGGCTGCCCTTCACTGTCGTTCCGGCCCTAAGGACCACCCCATTGCGCACGCGCAACGGGGACCCCGGTGGGTGCGGGCCGATCGCCTCCGGTCTGTCGACCGCTATCGAGTCGCGGTGGTCGCGGCCCGAGAAACTCACGGAGACGACATCATGGCTACCATCGGCACTTTCACCTCAAACGGCAACGCCGGCTTTTCCGGCGCCATCAAGACCCTCAACCTGAACGTCAAGGCCAAGCTGATCCGCGTCGAGAACCCTTCCGACAAGGGCCCTCACTTCCGCGTCTACTCGGGTAGCGTCGAACTGGGAGCCGCCTGGCAGAAGGTCTCCAACGAGGGCCGCGACTACCTCTCGGTCAAGCTGGACGACCCGAGCTTCCCCGCGCCGATCTACGCCACCTTGATCGAGGTGGAAGGCGAGGAAGGCCTGCAGCTGATCTGGTCTCGCCCCAACCGGGACTGATCGCCTCGACGAGGGCTCCGCCGCACGGCGGGGCCTTCGGCCGTTCCCAAGCGAACGTCGGCAGGCGGAAGGAGCACCAAGCGCCGCCTTTCGGGGGTGCTGCTCCTCGCCGTCTCGCCGAGACGGCAAGCGGACGCGGGCTATCGGATTGTCGATGTTCCTCGCTGTTGCCTGCCCGCCGCAACATTCTGCTACGCACGTTTGATGCCCTGATCCTGCCACCGTCCCCCAGGCACCTGCGCCAACGAGAGATCTCCCATCGCGCCCCTTGAACCGTCTCGGTCCCGACAGCACATTTGCGATGGTTGCGGGGCGGAATGCTCGTCCAAAGCGGTGGTTCGTGAACTGGGAGGAGCGCATGGATGCGGAGGAGTTCGGCAGCCCCATTTTCGTGAAGCGTGCGACCTATATCGTGCAAGAGATTGCGAGCCTCGCGGACGCCATCGATTTCCTCAGCGACTGGCCCGAGGATCAAAGAGATCTGATCCACCAGACCGCCCTTCAGGCCTGCTATGACGCAGAGGATGGGCACAAACCCTTAAGCGCCGCACACCATGCTTTTATCGATTTCGCCAGGCAGGTCGCCAAGATCCAATCTCCGCCATGCAGTGGATCGCCGCCTGCAAAAAGCGGCGCGCGTAGGGACAGGTTGGGTTGTAGCTAAGCTTGGGGGCATTCCGTTCAGATTTTCACCGATCGCGGACAAGAGCGGAAGAATCTCCATCATCGCCGATAATTCCGGAAAACAGGGATGACAGTGCTTATGGCGATCGGCTGGCCGCCGAGGCATCGAGTTGGCCTTAGGGCCTGCGATCTTGCGCGATGTCGCCAGCGCTAGTCCGGATCACAGTCGCGATATCCGCGCCGGCGCTTGGCGCGCTGAAGCTTCATTGATGCGGTGGCCGCACCGTCTTCGCTATCGAAGGTTTCCATCATCGACTGGCCGCTGGTCCCGATGCGGCCCCAGTTGCGAATGACGGATGCTCCGCCGAACAAAGTCGGTTGGATCGCAACCATATAAAATCGCCGCATGTTCTGCGATGGGTCGATGCGTCGAAGATGAACGGGCCCTGCCTCTTCGTTTCCCATGGCCGCAGTCTCACTTGGCTTGGAAGCGGCGTCCAACGAGTTCTTTGAATCCAACCGGCTCGACCGATTCATTGCGGTTATGGGTGCGGCGCGGTGCTTCAGGAAGTCATGATCACCGCAGTGGCCAGCAAGCTCGTCGCCCATTGTGCATGATCGAAGGCGCACGCGTCGGACCGTCACGACGTTAGCGCGCAGCAATTCGGCCCCCGAGTCTATCAGACCGGCGGAACCAGGTGGGCGGCCCCTTTGCGGAGTTAATCGTCGTCGTCAAGACTGCTCTCATCGCCTGAACCTTTGGCGGCGTGGCGGCATCAT
Organism: Mesorhizobium sp. WSM4836; assembly: GCF_055811815.1. Classification (NCBI taxonomy): domain Bacteria; kingdom Pseudomonadati; phylum Pseudomonadota; class Alphaproteobacteria; order Hyphomicrobiales; family Phyllobacteriaceae; genus Mesorhizobium; species Mesorhizobium sp. WSM4836. The sequence continues at coordinate 10,200 of NZ_JBVVQF010000050.1, read as the reverse complement.
CGTGCCGCTTGTGCCGGATGCATGGCGACATTCCGATATCTCCAGTATCGTTCTTCTGGAACGGATGCCCGGACCCTCACTGAACGGCCTTCTTAAGATTGGTCTGACGCCGGCCCGGCCTTTGCCTGCAACGGCTTCGCCGACCTTCTTCCCCTGCGGCTTCGCCGCATTCCTCGCGAGACAACAAGCTCGGCTTCCGCCGTCCTCCGCTCCGCTGCGGCCCAGTGGATGCAGTCGGCCGGACCGTCGTCTCACGACCGCTGTCGAGGCCGCACAGGGCGGCTTCGGACAAACCAGTCAGGAGCACACGAACATGGCTACTATCGGCAACTTCCAGCTGGCCGGCGAAGAATTCAACGGCGAGATCGTCACGCTTTCCCTCCAGGCCAAGAAGGTCCGGATCGTCCCCAATGCGCGCGCCAGCGGCGAAAACGCACCCAGCCACCGCGTGCTCGTTGGTCGAGTCGAGTTCGGTGCCGGCTGGTCCAAAAAGTCCAACGAGGGCCGCGCCTATCTGGGCCTCAAGCTCGACGATCCGAGCTTCACCGCCCCAATCTACGCCAACCTCGTCGCACGACGAAGGCGGTCAGAGCTACAGCCTCATCTGGTCTCGGCCGAACCGTCGCAACGGCGACTGACGAACACCGAATGGCGCCCCGCAAACAACGGGGCGTCATTCAGATCGCCCAGCTACTCAGCGCCTCAGATCGATAGCTTGACGCGCCATGAGGCGGCTTCGGGCAAACCGCAAGAACCGAACGCCAGGCATGCCCGCGCGATTCTTGCCTGTCAGGCGGCGATCTCAACGACCCGCTCGCGGATTTTTTTGATACTTTACTTTGTATGCTCCGCCTTGCAATCATACCGAGTGAGTCTGAACGGAGGAAAAAATCGAGCACAAAAAAACCGGCGCGGAGGCCGGCTTTTCGAGGGAATAGGCTACAGGAGTTGGCGCTCCTGATCTCGCCCGAAGATTTTGTGAGACCGTAGCCCGTCTTTCCCGACATTGCAAGAGAATTGCGCTTCCGCGCCACGGCTTTGCACGGCATGGCGAGAGGAAAGAAATGGATCTCTATTCAACGTTGAGCCTATGGCTCACGAACATTCGGTCATTGGCCGAGCTGGACGATTTTTGCCGCCAGATATGGAAGCTCTACGGCGACGAATCGTTGGGCGAGGACGATGCGGAGCGGCTCTGCGAGAAGGCTGACCGACAACGCGCCAACCTCAAGAAGGACCGCGCGGATGGTCGTGCGCTGCCTCGCTTCTGGTATCCGCAACGCCCGCGCAGCGAGCGTAGCCGCCGCGAGGCTGGCCACAGCCCCCGAGATCCCGTACGGTGGCAGCGAAAGCGGCGTCTCGCCCGCATGCAGGCTATCCGGCCCGAATTCGCCGGCGAGTTCACCGAAGGCGAAAGCGCGGCACTCTACATTGTCATGTCCGACTGCCGGCAGCACGGCAACTGCGACCGATCGGTAAAGGAAATCGGCGATCGCGCCGGCGTCGGGCCGACAACGGTGCGCAATGCGCTGCGCAAAGCCGGCACGCTCGGCTTGCTGCGCGTCACCGAGCGCAGGCAATGGCGAGCCAGGAACCTCACCAATCACATTGTTGTCGTGCATCGGCGTCAGATCGCCTGGATTGCGAAATTTCGGCCCAATCTCGGCCTTAAATTTTATCCGACTGCCTTCAAAAAAGCGGCGTCCACAGGAAGCTCCCGCAATAAATATAGCAAAAGACCGTTTAACAGCCGACCCGACTGGCCCCCGGACGGGTCGAAGCCATTCCCCAGTCACGCATCGCCGATCGGCTGACGCGTTAGCCGCCAAAACCACGCTTGCCGCGGAACCCCTAAAGGCTGCACGAGGCTGTCTTTGAAGCAGCCTTGGCGATCGGTCGCGCCAAATCAGGCCGGTTGGTGCTGGCTGTCGGATTCCTGAAACAGGAAGATTGCCGGATCGCGGCCGAGCGCCTCGCCGACAGCGGCGATCGTGTCGACACTGATATTGCCAGCCGCGCGCTCAAGCTTGGTGAAAGTGATCTCCGAGACGCCCAGTAGCTCCGCCATTTGATAGCGGAGCAGATTGCGGCGGTCACGCTCGCTGTTGATGATGTCGGCAAGGCGCTCGCGGATCGATTTTTCGGTGAGCTTGTGCGCCCATGGTTCCAGCTCGGCGTCGCCGACCAGAAGTGTCGCGATCGACACCTGCAGTGCCTGGGCCATCTGTTCGACCGTGCGCAGCGTCACGTTGTTTCGTTTTCTCATGATACGAATATAGGTGCGGTATGCCAGTCCTTGACCCGGCGACGTTTTGAACAGTTCCGCCATGTGTTGATGGCGAAGCTTTCGCTTCCGGCGCTCGGTTTCGAGGTACCAGGCGATATTGTCCCGAAGCGGGTTGTTCACCTCGCCCGCTTCGTTTGGCAGCATGAATCTATGTATGCGCACGAACCCGCCTGTTCGGTCTGCCCTTTTCCCGGGCCAAAAACCATAGTAAAGTGTCAAAAAGTCTCAGAAGAAAAGAGCCATCACCATGCTCAAATGTCTCATTATGGGCGCTGCCGCGATCGCGGGCGCCGGGTCTGTTCCCTCCCAAGCATTCGCATCCGAGTGGGGCTGCCAAGTCCTGCTTTGTCTGTCTGGTGACTGGCAGGGCACGCCCTCCTGTCACCCGCCGATAGATCGGCTGATCGACGCCATGGACTTGCCGGGCTTTTCGTGGCCGACTTGTCCGCAGGCCAATTCGTCCGGGGCCCGCTATGATCCTTACGAGGCCTGCCCGCAGGGGTGGTCCCCTTACGCGCCGGCCAGCGACCGCCCAGGACAAGGGCAGGCTAGCATGTGCCGAATCGCGGCTGGCGATCTCAGTCAGCCTGCCAACTTTGGAGCGCGGCATGGTCAGGCCGACGGAAGTCCGACGGGAACCATCCAACTCGGCGACCGCACCGTGCCGGTTCAGCTTACTCATGTCTCCAGCGGAGCACATAACGATCGAACGACCACCTACTACGACATTCAACGCCCGCGCCGCGCGAAGCCTTACTACATCGATTACGACGACGGGAACGGGCTGCGGCAGCGCACCTGGTTCAACCTTAGCAGACCATGATCCCGAGTCACCCCGGGCGGCTCAATTAGTGCTAGGAAAAGAGGCAGTTACCCCGATGAAAAGCGTCAACAGGTTCACCATTCATGGCAATGTCGGGTCGGTCGCGCCCTTCGACAAAAGCACGAGGGTCAACATTGCCACCAACCGCAATTGGCGCGACGAACAAGGCGTTGCCAGGGAAGCCACTGATTGGGTCCAGGTAACGGTCCTGGAGGAGAAGCAAGCCGCCTGGGTGGCGGAGAACGCCAAGCCCGGCGATGTCGTCTTGGTCGAAGGCCGCATAAGCAACAACTCTTTCAAACGCAACGGCGAGACCGTCTATACGACGGACCTTATCGCGTCGACGTTCAACGTTTTTCCGAAGCCGTAATCATGTTCAATGCGGGGGCCCTTATCATGGCGGCAGCATCCGGAACATTGGTCGGCATAGGCGGCACGCTCGCATTCTATCCGGCTCAAGACCAGCTCTCCGCGGCGATTGCGTCCGAGCCGGCGCTGTGTGCGAATCTGGTCGCGGCCGGCCTTGAGATTCCATCGCCGGCCGAGGCTTTGGACGCTTTCCGGCGAGCGAAAAATACTGATCAAGCGACATTGCGCATCGGAAAGTGCTCGAAGAACGCCGTGTGACCCGGCGTGCAATGCACCGTGAAGTACAAGCTTCGCACTGCCTGGAAAGACGAAGGTGATGGCGTGGTCGCGTTCTCCAGGGGACCTGATGGCTGGCAAGCGGTACAGCTGCAATAATTGTCTGCTAGCGAACATCTGGTTTTGTTCAGTTCCGGCGTCGATCAGCAAACCCTCGAAACCCTTCCTGCAGTGATCGCCGCTGGTGGCACCGGACTATTCGACCCGCAATCGGGTCCATCGAAGGATCTTCTTTTGTGTCGCCGCAATTCCCATGCCCAAAGAGCCGGAGCCGGAGCGCGCCTCCAATAGCGCCGTAGGGACGGCGGAGGCCGGAGAGAACGGGCCGCTGGCGGTTCCGGCTGTACAGAAGCCGTGCAGCGCTTGGCGCGGGGCCCGGTTCGCGACGCTCATTTATGTGGGGTGCAGTAGACGCCTTGGGATTCCAAAAGGACGGCGCCACCCTTCAATTCAGTGAGGGCACCCACCCAGGCGTCGGAATAAGTGCGACTGGCGTCCACCGCCGTCAGCCAGATGACGCGGTTGTCGGCAAGCTCCACCTTGACCTCGCTTTGGAGAGGGCTTGCCTGCACCGTTTGCTGATAATGCCGCTTGATGCGCACATCGCCGCTGGCAAACTCGATATTGTTGTTGTCGTAGTTGAGCAGGAATGAAGCATCCCCTTTTGCGACCTTGCAGGAGCCGTCGCGTTCACACACGATTTTTGCTGCCGTAGCGCAATCCCATCGCAGTCCCGCGGGCCACATCGGATTACTGCCGGCCTCCTTGGACTGATCACCTAGAGCGGCGGCGCCGAGGCTCGCCGCCGCCGCTACGGCCACCAATACTGCCCTAATCATCCGTTCCGCATACCTTACTGTTCGGCACCATCAAGATCAGCTCGCGCTGGCGCATCATGCCGACGGAGGCAAGCGCGCTGTAATGCGCCAGCGTGGCGGCTGCCGCATCCAGCGCGGCCTCGCAGCCGTCGCGCGTCGAGATCTCGGCCAAAGCTGCCCTGAACATCACTGTCCTGTCCGGTTGATCGCTCATAAATTGACACTACACTTCGGGTTCGGGTATGACAATTGCCGGGCAGGCGGTTGGCATAAAAGCGGTTCATCGAAGGACCCCCGAGTTATGATCATATCTGCCGCTATCGCCAAAGGTGGCACTGGCAAATCGACCCTGCTGCGCGCGCTGGCATCCGTCGCCCTTAAGCGCGGCTACGCGGTGACACTCATCGACGGCGACGTTCGCCAGAACATGAGCCGGTGGGCCCAGATGCTCAAGGAGGCCGGCAATCGTCCCGAGACACTCCAGCTGGTCAGCGCCACGACGCCGCGCGAGATCCTGAAGGCGGCAGAACTGCATAATGGCGAGCGCAGCGTGGTGCTGATCGACACCGAAGGCACCACGAACGACAATCTCATGGCCGGGCTATTTGCTTCCGATATCGTCGTGATGCCGATCTTCTTCGCGCTCGATGACGTGACCGCCGCAATCCAGATCACCGAGCACTACATTCCGCTTGCGGTCGAAACACGCGGCCGGCCGCTGCCAGCCGTGTTTGTCCTGACAAAACAGACCATCATCGATGCGAAGGCGAGAGCCTTGAGCGAACTGCGCGCAATCATTCAGGCGAACGGCACGCCGATCGCCGACCATGCGCTGCAAAACCGTGTCGCCTATCGCGACCTGCAAAGCGGCCAGACACTCTACAGCCCAGATCAGCCCGACGCGAAGGCGATTGCCGAAAGTGAAGGGGTTTTCGACGATGTCCTCAAGACCTTCACCGAAGCAATCAGGAAGGCCGCATGAACGAGAACAGCACCCCGGATACGCAAGACGACAAAAAGGCTCGGATGGTGCGAGCGATCTCCACTGAGCCGCCGGCGCTTCCGAGCATGTTTATCGCTCCCAAGTCCGATCCCGCCCCTCAGGCGCTTGCCGCCGCATCCGCGGCGGCATCGGAGGTGGAAGCTGCGCCAGCGTCAGCTCGGCCGGACTTCCGCAAAATGCTGCGACAGGGCCAGAAGAAGGATCCGGTTGCCGGCAAGAAGATTCGCGAAGAGGAAATGGTGCGCTGCGGCTATTACCTTACGGCCGGCGAACAGCGCCAATTCAAGCTGCTCGCGATCAGCAACGGCCACAGCATGACCGAGTTGCTGCGCCAGGCGGTGCAGGACTACATCAGGATCCATAAGCACAAGCTGCCGAACGATTAGGTCAGCCCGCCCGCGGCATCCGCCGCGGTTGCAGAGAACGCTCGAGGCCACGCAACCGGGGCCGGCCATCGATGCTCGGCCCGGCGCAAATCGGCCGTGCCCGTCGGCCTCGGTCGCATGCCTCGGTTTATCCGCCTTACCTAACCCACGGGGGTCGCGGCGATCCCGATCGCGCCAGCTCACGTTCCCTGCTCCTGCGATCTGTCTCCATGTTAGCATGATGATTCCGCAGCAAGGTAACATCCTGAAAAAGAAACATGTCGCGAAAGTGGCTTATCGATAAGTTGACGATGCAATATGTTTCCGGTGAGCATGTTTCCTTGCTAACATGTGCAGATGATTTGGAAATGAAAGCTGGGGTTATTTAGCGTACCACCGCAAAGATATTTTGGTGATGTTGTTTTTTGTCTTTGGCAGGATAGCCTTTTTTGTGTTACACACGAAAAGAGGCGGCGCGGCCCAAGGGCCTTAGCGCCCGCAAGCGGGCTTGAAGATGAGACCCAACAACGGCCAAACAGAAACGCAGAACGCATCCCGGCGCTATGGCGAAGTCCTGCATGTGCGCTTCTCGAGCGTCGAATTGGAGCGGCTGCGCACTATGGCTGACGGGGAGTCGGTGACGGTCAGCGAAGTCGTTCGCCGCCTTGTCCGCACCGAGGCGGGCTTTCTGCCGGCAGCGACGGGGGAGCTGCGACCGTCCATTGAGGAGGCCACCGACCAGCTTCGGCGTGTCGGTGTGAATTTCAATCAGGCGGTCCGCGCGATGAACGAGGGCCGGGTGCCGTATGACGAAAACCTCGAGCGCGCCTTGATCGCCGTTAGCGAGCTCGTGCGTCGGTTCCGCGAAGAATTGAAGGCGATGATTGCGAGGCCGCGCAAGCGGCGCGAGATCAAGGCATGAGCGGCCGTCTCGCCGGATATGCTGCCGAGATCGAACGCTATTTGCGGATGCCGGGCGCTGGCGATCTCGAGGAGCTTGAGGAGGGTAAGCATTTGCAAGCGGCTGGTCGGGAGACGGCCGATCGTCAAGCGATGAACATCCATGCGAGCGGCGCCGCCCCGGCCCGCGCGGCTTCGCCTATGGCTGGTGGGCAATGGCCGACGGCGAGCGCAACGCACCTGGGAGCGAGCGCACGCGTCGCAAAGGCGCCGGTTTCCTCCGCTGGCCGAGGAGGACCGCTCAGCGCTATACCGCTGTCTGTGGGCACCAGCGGGAGCTTGCGTTCATCCAGCGACGCAAAAGGGGCGATAGCGATTTTCGATCTCGCATTGGGCGCCTTCGTCAAGGAAGAGGAAGAAGAATGGCGGCGCCGTGGCGGGGGCGGCGGAAGGTCGGGCGCGCTCCCGTCCACTCGACACTTCGCGCGGTCGACGCGAGAGGCGAGGGCGGTTGCGGCGCGAGCGGCCTATGCCGGCGGCGCGCAGCCGGCGGTGTTCAAGGTCTTGTCCAGCGCGGCCAATGGCAAACAGGCCGGCGCCCTGCTCGCCTATATCGGCACACGCGCCAATGGACAGGGCGAGAAGCGCGATATCGAGATCTTCACCGATAGCGGACAGGGGCTGGCCAATGCCCAGGACCGTCGCGGCTTCCTGCACCAATTCACGGAGACATTCCAGGCGCAGCTTGAGAATACGAATTTCATCGAGGTGCGGTTCGAGCTCGCCGGCGACGTCACGGACGAAGCGCTTGGCGAGGCTTTGAACGCGGCCTTCGGATCAAAGCCGTTCGTCTATGCTCGCACGGGCGACAGCGTCGCCGTTTATGGCCACACGGGAGAACGCGCCGGACCACTTGCCAAGATCTTAGCCGCTGGGCGGGCAAATTCACGCAGCAAAGCGCTCGACAAGATCGAAGCCGGCTTGCGCGAAGCCATGGGGAAGGCCGGCATCCGCGCGGCAGCGGAAGTGACGGCTGCCGTCGGCAACGAGCGTAAGGCGCAATATTTTCTGCAAAAATTCATTCGATCGCACGAGCAGGTTCGCCAGGCGAATGGACAGGCGGTTTCCAGCAAACAGCCAACGAAGGCGGCCGCGGCGATTTTTGAGAAATGGCGGCCACAACTTTCCGGCCGGGAGCGGCGCAACGCCTATCACCTGCTTTTCTCTGCCCGGGTTGGTACGGACGCGCAAGCGGTCTTGGCGGCCGCGCGGGCAGTGCTCGAAGAACGCGCTCCGGGGCACAAATTCGTGCTCGCACATCATGCCGAGACCAGGCACGTCCATATCCACGCCATGGTGCAGGCGCGGTCGGCCGACGGTGAGCGGCTGACATTCTACAAGGCGGACCTCCACGCCTGGCGGGAAGCGTACGCGGAGAAGGCGCGCGAACACGGCATCGCGATGGTCGCGACCCGCCGGTACGATCACGCAATGAGCCGACCGTACACAAAGGAACATGCGGGCGCCTACAAGCGCGCGCAGCACGATGCGCGCTATCAGGTCAGTGACAAGACTGTCGCGCGCGTGGAGGACAAACGACAGCGTCGAATGGATAGCGGGTTGCTCGTCGCCAATGGCGGAGCGATCGCCGGCGTGTGGCAGCAGACGGCCGCCGTGATGCGGTCGGCCGGCATCACCGGCCAGGCGCTGACTGCAGCCGAGGCGATCGGCAACACTGTCCTCCAGATTCATGCGCACAGGGGAGGCGAGAAGCCGGCAGCCGCTGTCTCCAGGGGCGGCGGGGGACCGGGACGGACCTCGTCCTTCTTGTCCCATCCCGGCATGAAAGAATTGACCAGGCTGATAGGAGCTACCGAAATGGCGCAGACACCTTTGGAAATGCGGCAGAAGATGGCGCGTGTGAACCAGGCGTTGGATCAGATGCGGGACACCCTCCCCAACGCCGAGCAAACGCGTTTCGAGCAATACCGCGATGGCGTGAACGACAAGATGCACGATCGACTGGCCCGCCTCCAGTTCGAGCACCAAAAGGGTGCAGGCGGGGCCGGCGAAGCCGCGCCTGAAAGGGAGGCGCGTGGCCGCGATTTGCCGGCCCGAGACGATACGCGTCAGCCCGAGACCTCGGGACCGCAGGCCGAGAAGGCGCGACGGCGTGTTCAGCAGCAAAGAGACTCAGCCAAGCAAAAGGGCCGGCAGGCCGAGGAACAGGACCGCAAGACACAGCGCAGCCAGGACGACGAATACGAGCGCTAAAGCATGTGGGCCGCAACCGCAGCCCGTTGCGAGACAGAGACATGCCTGAATTCAGCAATGGGCTTGGGGCTTGCTCCCAGCTTGGGCTCCGAAGTGCTACTTACGAGACACTGCTAAGCCCTCTGGAGCGTCGCAGCGCCGGCTTGAGAGCTGGGCGATCTTCAAGCGCATTTGGCCCGGTGGACGCGTAGGCCGTCGACCGGCGCCGTAGCTCGTCTGCAAGGGCGTGAAAAGCATCAGCGGGAAATGCTGGCCCTTCATGGTTAGAAACGATTGATTTTTTACAATTTCACTAACTGTTTGCCGAAATTCTCTCCATTCATCATGCGGACAAAGGCATACGGAACTGCTTCAATCCCTTCAATGACGTCTTCCCTGGTTTCGAAAAGGCCCTGCTTATACCAGGATAATAGGTCGGCCTTTGCTGTCTCAAATTCGCTTTCATGGTCATCAAGCAAGAACCCCTCGATCCGAGCGCGGGCGATCAGGGTTTTCCTGAGATGCCGCAAACCGATATCGGGTTGATCAAATCGATCAGCTAAAGCGACCGTTCCGACAACGACAACTCGACCGAAGGTGTTGAGATTTAGCATCGCCGCATCATGGATAGGTCCCGCAGTATTGTCGATGAACAAGTCTACTCCGTTTGGGCATGCAGCCGCGACGTCGGCCACCAAGTCAGCCGACGTTCGGTGGTTGACACATTCGCGGTATCCAAGCTGTTTGCACCATTCCAGTTTTGCATCGGTGCCGGCAACTGCGACTGGGTCGAGTCCTTTGATCCGCGCGATTTGCCCAGCGATCTGCCCTACCCCACCAGAGGCCGCCGAGATCAAGACTGTCTCCCCTTCTTTCGGATCGCCGGTCTTGAGTAGCGCAAAATACGCTGTCAGACCCGGCATTCCCAGAAAGCTGAGCGAGGCTTCCACTGGGGCGTCGGTAGCGGCTACAAGTTTGGCTGAAGACGCAGGAATTGTGGTGAAAGGCTGCCATCCAAAATAGTCGCTCACGACGATGTCACCGGGCTTGAAATCAGGGGATTCAGATGTGATCACTTCCCCGACCCCACCCCCTGACATCAGACC
>NZ_JBVVQF010000049.1:0-18854 GCF_055811815.1 Mesorhizobium sp. WSM4836 | reverse complement strand
CAAAGTGCCTGTGCCGCCTGCGTCGGAGGCAGCGGCAATCGGAGGCAAAGGTGTAGTCGGCAAAGTTGGCGGAAAGAGCATCTTCCTAGGTTCGGCTGCGGCGGCGGAAGAGAGGGCGAAGCTGGATCACGATCAACGCGGTCGTATTGCGGGCTTCGGCGATGAAGGGAAATCGGTATCCGTTCTGCTCGTCGATGATCGGCTTGCGGGCATCATCGCTATACGTGACGAACCTCGTGCGGATGCCAAGGAAGGTCTGGAGGCGCTTCGTGCCGCTGGCATCGAGACCGTAATGCTGACCGGTGACAACCGCCGCACGGCAGAGGCGGTCGGCAAGGCCCTCGGCATACCCGTGAGATCGGAAATGCTGCCTGAAGACAAGCAGCGCGTGGTCAAGGAGCTTCAAGCTCAGGGCAAGACGATCGTGAAGGTAGGCGACGGCATCAACGACGCGCCCGCGCTTGCTGCTGCTGACATCGGCATCGCAATGGGCGGTGGTACGGATGTGGCGCTGGAAACGGCGGATGCCGCAGTGCTTCATGGTCGCGTGCGAGACCTTGCGGACATGGTCGACCTTTCGCGGCGAACCATGGCCAATATCCGACAGAACATCACGGTCGCGCTCGGCCTCAAGGCCATCTTTCTGGTCACCACGGTGATCGGCGTGACGGGGCTATGGCCTGCCATCCTCGCCGACACCGGCGCGACTGTACTCGTGACCGCAAATGCGATGCGGCTATTGGGTTGGCGAGTGTATCGTCAACCGACTTCCTGAAGCAGAATAGCAGGCCGACCCCCTGTTTCGACCGCTACGGACCAAAGTTCCTCAGTCATTCGGCGCAACTCAGATGCCCGCGAAGTATCGAAAGCGGAGGGCGACGGAAGCAGTGCAGACGAAGCAATGACAACCGCAGCGGTTCGGCTCACTGGCCTATCGATGGCGAGAGCTGCGGCCTCTTTATGCTCTGCCATGACTTCAGGCGGGTATCAGCCTGACCACTGCAAGACGCCTAGGCGCGATCGTCCCTGCACATCCAGCCAGCCTTATTGACGACGAGAGCGGCGACTAACCTGTCTTGGTCAACAGCAACCCGTTGCACCAAACGTGGTCCACGCATCCCCACGCACAGGCTGCCGCTGCGTCCGGAAAGAACCCACGTCCGTTAAGGTTGGCACTCGTGTTGCAGAGCAGCGGAATGCCAGTGAGTTGTTCATATTCGACCAGGAGCTCTGCAATTGGGTGATCAGATTCTCTGGAAACTGTCTGCAATCGTGCAGTCCCGTCGAGATGAATGACTGCCGGGATTTTCTCTTTCCACTCCGAACGTGTCCGGTGATCGAACAGCATGTAAGGATCCGGCGTGCCAGGCTCGAATATCTCATCTGCACGATCCTCCAAGCATATTGGCGCTACCGGCCGGAAGTGCTCTCGACGTTTTACTTTGTTGAGGTGGTCCTTCATTTGGGGCGACGTCGCGGCCGCCAGGATGCTTCTGCCTCCCAACGCACGTGGCCCAAGCTCTGCACGACCTGCGAGGAAAACGACAGGCTTGTCGTCGGCGAGCACGCTGGCAAGTTCTTTCAAGCTGCATGGAGCAGCCTGCCATCCGGGCGGCACGGGGCCATGGTTCAAGTTTGGCCCGCTATAGACTGACCAGTCGAGGTGAACGAAGCCTTTGTCGGCGGCTAGCGCGCAGCAAGCGGCACCAATGGCCGACCCGCTGTCGTTTGGAAACGGAGGCACCCAGACTGTATCGAACAAACCGCTCGCGCGAAGTGCACTGTTCCATTTGATATTCAGCCCGCATCCGCCGGCGATGCACAGGTTTCGCGTTCCGGCAACCGAGTGCCCACGCAGCGCAATTGTCATCTCGCGAACGAGAAGACGCTCGAGAAAGGCATGGAACGAAGCAAGTATGTCCTCGGGTGTCTCGGCGACTAGCCGTGACTCGGCTACATCGAAGAAATCATGCACGGCCGCGAGTAACGCGTCTTCGCTGCGGCTGTTGTTCCTGTATTCAAGGGCAAGCTTCGAATCGCCGGCGAAATGTTGATCATAAAGCTCCTCAAATACAGTTACGATGTTTTCGTTCACAGCTCCGAGCGCGATATAGGCCATCAGCTTGCCGGCTATATCCAGATTCCAGCCGGTCCGCACTTCCTGCTTGTAAGGACCGAAGTGTTGGCCCGCGGCGGCATAGGCATGACCCATCATCGGAAACAGGCATCCGATAAACCGCACTCCGCTTGGCTTCACGTAGTAAAGCCGCGGGAAGATGAAGCCGTCCCATACCAGGCAGAAGGCAGGTTCTTTGGCTCTGGCAAATGAGCTGGTGCAGTATGCGGAAGCTACGTGGCCAAGGACATGCGGATAGCTTTCATAAGAGAATATCCCGCCGCCGAGCATGAGGCCCGAGCTGTGATAAGCTGTGAGGGGACTTTTAGGGTCCCGCTCCACATATGGTGCCCCGTTGAGAGTGACCGGTGTGCCCTCACTGACAACCTGGAATTCCGACTCGATCTCACCGTCCCAGCCATCGATGACGAACCGGTCAACATCGCGCGGGTCCAGGCCATGTTCCGCCAAGGCGGCAACAATCGTTTCAAGACGATCAATGGACTGGTATCGTGGATTATTGTCGAGTTTCTCCTGCTCGATGCAAAAGATCAATCGGCCGTCCTCGACGACAGCGATTGCCCCGTCGTGCGTTAGCTTGATACCGCAAATTCGCATAATAGATCCATGTCAAGGTTAGCTGTGGAACAACTGTAGAACAACCGAGGAGAACGTGAGCTGGAAAGCACGGGACATGGGCTTTCAAGTTTGCGCTATGCAGTATCAAGTCGCATAGGTAAACTTTATTGTTTGGATATAGTGCATCCATGACGTGGATATGCGGGCCATGCCCACAGGTAACTAGCCCGGTTGATGCACGGGCATGAGCGACAGCATGCCGCCGTCCGAATGCCCGACCACAGGCGCCTGGCGGCCGCAGATAGATGATCAAGTGAGCTTCGTCATAGCCGTGATACAACCACTGGCGTTCGTAGAAATCGGTGGAGGAAAACTCTTTCCGCGTCGACCTCCGATACGGGCTCAGCTGTGCCCCCCGCGCCGCTACGAACGATGCTAACCTTGGCGCCCGCGCGCCTGAAGGCGCGCGCCGGGTGCTCGTGAACCGAGCCCGCTTTTTCTTCGGCAGGCTCAGGCGGTCTCGGCCATCCGGCTTCGCCCCCTGGCGCGGGCAGCCTCCGGCTGCTGACGGTCGCCGGCCTGTCGGCCGGCGCGGTTTGTTCGTTGGCCTTTCCCGGCGGCGCGGGGTGGGCGGCACTCCCTTCTAGGCCCGCCGCGGCATCCCGCAACCCTTCGCTTCGCTTCGGGTCCTCCTCTTCGTTCCGGTCCTTCGGATGCGGTCCGCCTCCGACGGCGGGCCTTTCCGGTCGCGTCTCGCCGCCCACCCCGCTTCCGGGGAAAGGCGCGGGATTGAAGAGCGGAGGACCAAACGATGCGTGCAAAACACAAGCGTTGCGCCAGCGCGAAGGCCGGCGCGGCTAAGGGCGGGCGCCCGGGCGCCAGTCTCTATCAGGAGATCACAGACCGCATCATTGCCGAACTGGAGCGCGGCACCGTGCCCTGGGTCAAGCCATGGGGCAGGGCAAAGGCAGACCTTGGGCTACCCAGGAATGCGGCCACCCAGCGGCGCTATTCTGGCATCAACATCCTCATCCTGTGGGGCGCGGTCATCGAACGCGGTTTCCCCAGCCAGAACTGGCTCACCTTCCGGCAGGCGCTTGCCCTTGGCGGCAACGTCAGGAAGGGCGAGCGCGGCACGACCATCGTTCACGCTGACCGCTTTGTTCCCAAGGACGAAATGGAACGCGCCAAGGCCGATGGCGACGAACCGCAGGCCGTGCCTTTTTTGAAGCGCTTTACCGTCTTCAATGTCGCGCAGTGCGACAATCTGCCGGACCATCTCCATGCCGCCCCCGAGCCGCTGCCAGCGCGCGAAATCATCCCGCAGGCCGAGCAACTTATTCTCAGAAGCGGTGCTGATTTTCGCATTGGCGGCGATCGCGCTTTCTACATGCCCGGCAGCGACTTTATTCAGGTGCCGCCGCAGCCGGCTTTCTTTCACCAGATCGACTATTACCGGACCTGCTTTCACGAGCTTGGCCACTGGACAGGCCACGCGACGCGACTCGCGCGCGACCTGACAGGCTCGTTCGGCTCCAAGACCTATGCCCGCGAGGAACTGGTCGCCGAGATCGCCGCAGCCTTCATCTGCAGCAGTCTCGGTATCGAGCCGACCGTGCGCCATTCCGATTACATCGGCTCATGGCTGACGGTTCTGCGCGAGGACAATCGCGCCATCTTCCGCGCCGCCAGCCATGCCTCGAAAGCCGCCGATTTCCTGCTTGGGCTCAACGCCGAGGACGAAGGTGAGGCGCATGACGAGATCGCCGCATGAGCGCGCCCCCTCACCACGCGCGACCGCCTTGCGCTTCTGACGGCGCGCCGATGCGCCCGCGCTCGGCGCACAAGCCGCTCGTATCCGCCTGTTTCAGAAAGCCGCTCTCAATCAGCCCGAACCGTTTTGAAGGAAATTCCGCAATGATCCTGCTCACCGACGAACTACGCGCCCGTCTCCTCGCCAATGGCGCTTCCGACACCGAAACCGACCACGTTCCGGTGGTGAAACTGTTCGATCCGGCCGGTCCTGCTACCTGGCTCTTGAGCGAACTCGATGCAGACGGCGACACGCTGTTCGGCCTTTGCGACCTCGGCTTCGGCTTTCCTGAACTTGGCAGCGTCAGCCTTGCCGAACTCGAATCCGTCAAGGGTGCGCTCGGACTGGGCATCGAGCGCGACCTTCATTTCAAAGCGCGTTTTCCGCTGTCCGTCTATGCGGAGGCCGCGCGCAGCGCCGGCCAGATCACCGAAGCCGAGCGGCTTCTGTGGCAGGCAGCGGAAGCACTTGCCAAATCCCATTCCGAGCCTCCGCCCGACACGGCGGAACCAGAACGCCGCTAGGCGCAAGCCCGTCCCCGCCGCATCGGCCTTCGGCCTCCCCGGCGGTGACAATCGCACCCCAAACGAAGGAGAAAGACCATGCAGCTTGCCCATATTCCGCTCGACCGACTGAATATCTCCGCCCTCAACATGCGCGACGCAAGACGCGCCCCGGATACCGCCGACATCCTTCCGTCCGTCCGCGCGCGTGGCGTCCTCGTGCCGCTTCTGGTGCGGCCCAACGGCTCGCCGGAAAGCTTCGAGATCGTCGCCGGACGGCGGCGCTATTTCGCCGCGAAATTGCTCGCCGACGAGCGCGGCGAGGCCGATCCCTTGCCGTGCGCCATCATGGACGATGGCGACGACGCCGATGCCCTCGAAGCCTCGTTGATCGAGAACATCGCCCGCCTCGACCCCGACGAGGTGTCGCAATGGGAGACGTTCTCGCGGCTTATCAGAGAAGGCCGCACAGTCCAGGAGATCGCCGGCACCTTCGGCATTACGGAGCTTCAGGTGAAGCGCATTCTGGCGCTTGGCGAGCTGCTGCCCAAAATCCGCGAAGCCTATCGCGGGACGAAATCGATGCCGAAACCGCTCGCTAATCTCACCATGGCTTCGAAAGTTCAGCAGAAGGACTGGCTGGCACTGTTTTCCGATCCGGGGCAATACGCGCCACGCGGCTATCAGTTGAAGCAGTGGCTGTTCGGCGGACAGTCAATCTCCACCAAGGTGGCGCTGTTTGCCATCGACGACTATCCGGGCCTGATCGTCTCCGACCTGTTTGGCGAGGAAAGTTATTTCGCCGATGCCGACCTGTTCTGGCTCAAGCAGAACGAGGCGATTTCCGGCAGGCGCGACGCCCTTCTCGAGGCCGGATGGAGCGAAGTCATCGTGCTCGAACCGGGTCAGCATTTCCACTCATGGGATCACGAAAAGACGCCGAGGAAGAGGGGTGGCAAAGTCTTTATCGCCGTCTCGCATCGCGGCGAGGTCGAGTTCATGAAGGCTGGCTGCCGCACAAGGAAGCACGCCGCGTCCGCGAAAAAGGCGAGGGCGCAGAGGCCGACACACCGGCCAAACCGTCGCGGCCCGAGCTAACCGGGCCGATGCAGAACTATGTCGATCTGCACCGTCATGCCGCAGTGCGCTTGGGCCTGCTCGACCATCCGGGCGCAGCACTTCGCCTGATGGTGGCGCATGCGATTGCCGGTTCCGGCCTGTGGCAGGTGCGCCCCGAGCCGCAGCGCGCCGCCAACGAGATCGTGGCCGCAAGCCTGGCAGCCTGCAAGGCCGAGGCCGCTTTCGCCGAAAAACGGCGCGAGGTCTTGGCACTGCTTGGGCAACCGGATGAGGATGGCACAATCGCTGGCGGCAATGGCGACGACTTCGGCACCGCAAGCATCTTCGCGCCGCTCCTCGCGCTCTGCGACGACGATGTCCTGCGCGTTCTCACCATCGTCATGGCCGAGACGCTCGAAGCCGGCAGCGCCGTCATCGAGGCGCTCGGCAATCATCTGAATGTCGACATCGGCGCTTGCTAGCAACCGGACGACGCCTTCTTCGACCTGTTGCGTGACAAGCAAATCGCCAATTCCATGCTTGCCGAAGTCGGCGGCAAGCATGTCGCCGGCGGCAATGTCGCCGAGAAGATCAAGACGCAAAAGAAGATCATCCGCGACTTCCTTGCCGGCGAGAACGGCCGCGAGAAGGTGGACGGCTGGGTGCCGCGCTGGATGAAATTCCCGGTCGAAAGTTACACTGATCGAGGCGGCTTCCGAACCGCCGAGCAATGGGCAGGGATCAGGTCGCTGTTCGTCTCCGCATAGCCTATCACGGCCGGCGGCGGCTTCTCGGTAGCCGCCGCTCGGCACCGTACCCCGGTCGCACCGATAGCACGTTCGAGCATGCTTGCCCCCGCATCCCGCAGCAAATCCGGCCGGCAAACTCCTTATCCCGTAGATCGATCAGCCCCCCGGATGCTGCTCTGCGCCCGACCTGCGGTCACGATCTCGATCGGCATGGGCACCGCATCAGCCGCAGTCCTGTCAATTGCCGCCCCTCCTGCCTGGCTGCAGCGACCGCGCTTCCCTCGATCTCCATGCCCTCTTCAAGGACCATCCCCTGCGGCTGGCTTGTCGACCTATGGGCGGATCCGGCGCGCCCGAAACCCTCGCCAATCAGCTTTTTTCCCCGCCGCCTGCGGCGGCTTCCTCGCGCCGCTTCGCTTCAAAAAAGCTGCCCGCTCGGGTCCTCCGCTAGCGCTTCGGCCCTGCCGGGTTCAGGCGGTCCGGACGCGCCCATCACGGTCCGCCATCGCAGGGGATGGTCCCCGGCGACAGCAAAAGGAGACTTCGAAATGACCGCGATCGGTTACGTCAACAAGCAGGAAAACGGCGCCTACAAGGGCCAACTCAAAACGCTCAGCGTCCGCGCCGACATCGACATCGTCCCCAACCAGGCCAAGAGCGCCGACAACCATCCCGACTTCCGGGTCCTGACGCAAGGGGTCGAAGTTGGCGCCGGCTGGATCCGCACCGGCGAGACTTCCGGCAAGGATTATGTGAGCCTGTCGATTGCAGCGCCGGAGTTCGGACCGCGCAAGCTCTACGCCAATCTGGGCCGCGCCGCCGGCCAGGACGATGACGACACTTACGCCATCATCTGGAACCCGGCCGACTGATCGGCCGACCTCGAGCCTCGCGCCCCAGCCGGCGCGGGGCTCATTTCCAGGCGCTCCAGGCAAACCCGTCCGCCCGAAAATGCGGCGAAAACTCTCCCCCGAGTCTTCGCCCGTCCCGGAGGCGATCTCGCTCGCCCATCCTCGCCCTCGCTTGTCCGAAGCGAAACGAGGATCACCATGGACGACGAAAACGAACGCGCGGCCCGCGCCAAAAAGGGCAGTCCCTTTCTCAGCACGGCCCAGGCTGCCTTCTATATCGGGCTCTCCCAGCGCACGCTGGAAAAGATGCGGCTCAAGGGCGGCGGTCCGAAGTTCCGCAAGCACGGCCGCTATGTCCGTTACCACATCGACGAACTCGACGGATGGTCGAAAGGACACCCGCCCCATGCCGGTAACGAGGGTGGTGAGGCCGGTTCCGGCCAAGCCGGCCAGGGAGGCCGCTCATGAGCCGGCGCCCTTCCATCCGTCTGATCGGCAGCCGTCTCCGGCGCCTTCGGGCACGCAAAACCATCGCCGCTGCCGTGATTGGACTGACCCTGATCGGCTTCGCCGGCACCGTCAGACCAACGCCCTGGCTGGTCTGGAACGCCTCGGCCAGTGCGCCCGTCGGCCTCTATGGCCTCGGGTTTGCAGCACCGGCTCGCGGCGATCTGGTGCTCGTCCGCCCGCCGGAATGGCTCGCCGAACTCGCCGCCGAACGCGGCTATCTGCCCCGCAACGTGCCGCTGGTAAAACGTCTTGCCGCGCTGCCGGGCGACCATGTCTGTGCCTTCAATGACGCGATCATCATCGAAGGCGAGATCGTCGCGCGACGGCTGGCGACCGATACCAGAGGCCGCCCGCTGCCATGGTGGAACGGGTGCCGCACGCTCGCCGACAACGAAATCTTCCTGCTCGGCAGCGACGATATTCGGTCGTTCGACAGCCACTATTTCGGGCCGGTGCCACGCGCAAATGTCATCGGGAGGCTCGTGCCGCTATGGACCGAGTGAGGCTCCTGATGTTCGGCATGATCGCCTTTGCGCCATGCGCCTGTTCCGCCTCGACCGGCGCTGAGCCGGTCGTCATCTCCCAAAGTCCGCAGCTTCGAAGGTGGCACGAGTTCACCGGCGAAGCAAGCAGACGCTTCCATGTTCCTCAAGCCTGGATTTACGCCGTCATGGATGCCGAAAGCGGCGGCAAGACCATGCTGGACGGTCGCCCAATCACGTCCCGCGCGGGCGCGATGGGCCTCATGCAGGTGATGCCGGAAACGTATGACGACATGCGTGCCGAATACGGTCTGGGCGCCGATCCGCACGATCCGCGTGACAATATTCTCGCCGGAACCGCCTATCTCAGCGCCATGTTTAAACGCTTCGGTTTCCCCGGCCTGTTTGCTGCATACAATGCTGGACCCGAGCGCTACGAAGACCATTTGAGGCGTGGAAAGCCGCTGCCGAAAGAGACCGTTGCCTATCTCAAACAGCTCAGGGGGAAGGGAATTTCGGCTGCCGACATGCATGACTTCGTAAGGCACTCCAAGGCGCCGGACAGCCAAAACACTCCCCCCGGCCGCTCGCTGTTCTTCCTTCGTAATGGCGTTCGCACCGGCGAAGCGAAAGGCGATCTCTTTGTGCCGCTCAGCGTCAATCGCGCTCGGACTGACGAGCCGAATGGCGGGTGAGTAGGCGAGCAGGGCGGGCAGGGCGGCGACGGGCGGAAAGGCGGAAAGGGCGGAAGGGCGGAAGGGCGGCGTAAGGCAAGATAAAGGCATCGCCTCCAGGAGCCGGCGAAGTCTTTGTCTGCACATCGTTTTTCCCGGAGGCTGCCGGTAGAACCGGGAGGGTTTGGCGAGCAAGTACCTGATTTCTTTGCGATTTCTGGGAGGCCACGATGCAGGATGACGAATTCAGGCCGAAGCTCGGCAGAATAGGCTCGCGCGGCTCGAAGGCCGGCAAACGCTTCGCCAGCCAGGTCCAGGCGGCGATCAACAGAGCCGGCGGCCGGCCCCAGCGCGGCGGCCGCGTTAGCGGCAGCCGGGCAGGGCGCGGCGGGGCGGCCGCCGCGCTGCTGAAGTCACGCGACAGGTATGCCGCCTTCCGGCAGCGGCGGGTGGTGGTCAAGGCGCGCGTCGTCAAGCTGGCCGGCAAAGGCCAGGGTGGGGCGCGTGCGCATCTGCGTTACATCCAGCGCGACGGCGTTACCCGGGAAGGCGCGCCTGGCGAGCTCTACGGCGCCGACAGTGATCGGGTCGACGGCAAGGCCTTCCTTGATCGTGCCGACGGCGATAGGCATCAGTTCCGCTTCATCGTCGCCCCCGAAGACGGCACTCAGTATGATGACCTGAAGCCACTCACGCGCCGGCTCATGGCGCAGGTGGAGGAGGATCTCGGCACGAAGCTCGACTGGGTTGCCGTCGATCATTTCAACACCGGCCACCCACACACCCACATCATGGTCCGTGGCAAGGACGAACACGGCGAGAACCTCGTGATCGCGCGGGAATATATCTCGAGCGGAATCCGCGAACGGACGGCCGAGCTGGTCAGCCTCGATCTCGGTCCGCGAACCGATCGCGAGATCGAGCACCGCTTGCGCCAGGAAATGGAGCAGGACCGCTTCACCAGCATCGACCGGCAGCTGCTCACCATGCGCGACAGCGACGGACTGGTTTCGCCGGTCGGCCGCGACGCCTTCCGACAGACGCTGCACCAGGGCCGACTGCGCAAACTCGAACGGATGGGTCTGGCCGAGGAGATCATCTCGGGCCGCTGGCGCCTCGACGATGAATTCGAAGCAACACTGCGGCGCAACGGCGAGCGCGGTGACATCATCAAGACGATGCACCGCGACATTGCGGGCAAAGGACTATCCCGGAGTGCCGCCGATTGTGTGATCCACGATCGAACCAGTCAGCTCGCGCAACCTGTCATTGGCCGTGTTGTGGCGCGCGGGCTTGCCGACGAGATCAAGGACCGCCACTACCTCATCGTGGATGGGGTGGACGGAAAAAGCCACTACATCGATATCGGCAAAGGCGAGGCCACCGAACCGACGCCCGACGGCTGCATCGTCCGTGTCACCCCGAGAAACACCGAGCCGAGGCCGGTTGACCGCACCGTCGTCGAGATCGCCGCCGTCCATGGCGGGCGCTACAATGTTGATATCCACCTGGAGCATGATCCATCTGCCACCGAACGCTTCGCCGAAACGCATGTACGGCGCTTGGAAGCCATTCGCCGTGAGACCGGCACTGTCAGGCGCGAAGCCGACGGCACATGGATCATCGTTCCGAACCATATCGACTACGTCGCTGACTACGAGCGCAAGCGAGCCATGGCTGCGCCTGTTGTCGTCGACAAGCTCTCGTCAATGCCGCTGGAGCAGCAAATCGCGTTCGATGGTGCCACGTGGATCGACCGGGAAATAGTTTCCGATGCACCGGAGGCCCTGCGCAACTCCGGCTTTGGTCGTGAGGTGCGGGAGGCGCAAGCCCACAGGCGGCAATGGCTGATTGCTCAGGGTCTCGCGCATGAAGAGCAGGACCGCACCGTCTATCGCGCCAACATGATTTCGATCCTCCGCCAGCGAGAGCTGAACCGTGTTGCCGGTCAGCTCTCGGAAGAGCTCGGTCTGTCCTATGCTGAAACGCGACCCGGAGACCGGGTAGAGGGCACGCTCCGCCGCTCAGTTGAGCTGGCCAGCGGCAAATATGCCGTTATCGAGAAATCGCGCGAATTCGTGCTGGTCCCGTGGCGGCCGGTGCTCGAGCGGCATATCGGCAAAGAGGTCTCTGGCATGGTGCAACGCGAGGGTATCTCCTGGAACATCGGTCGGCAAAGGAGCGGGCCCAGCGTTTCATGACTTGCCTGGCAGCCATGCGCAGGCGCGGTGTGCCTTGGACCGGCTCGGCAAGAGTTGGACAAGGCGGTCCGAGCTGGCCGGTCTACCGGATCATCGACAATGCGCCCGTCCACCAAGATGCTCGGGCGGGCCAGATCGCCCGGAGCTCGCGGAAACATCGAGGACAGTTGCGGAACCAGCTCCGACGAAAAAAATCGAGCTCCTCCCGGCTTCTGTCGCTGTGGATGCGCTTCCACATGGCATGAGGATAAGGGCATTCCGAGCAACGCGTCCGCCCACGCTTTAATGGCTTCGCGAACGATCTGACGACGTCGAGCAGTTTGGCTAGACGCTTTTCGAGCATTCAGAGTATCGCCGCTTTTGAAGCTGATCGGCGGACGGGGTGAACCGCTCTTATGGTTGCAATGGGCGAGACTCGCCACATCGACGGGTGTAAGATGTGACATCGGCGATAAACGTTCAGGGCATCGCCGGCTGTGAGCGAACATCGCGCTTCCGCCCCAATTTCGGGAGGGAGCCATGACCAGCCCCAACAATTCGAAAATTGGCCTCGCATACTCAGAAAACCGCGATCGGGGGCCACAGCCAGTTCCTGGCGCAGAGCCTGCATACAGAAACGAACTGCTGCGGCGCATGTCTCCGGCCGATCTTCAATTGCTCGGCCCTCACCTTCACAGCAGCTTTGTGCCATTGAGGACCCGGCTCGAGACGGCAAACACTCCGATAGACACGGTCTACTTCTTTGAAACGGGAATCGGCTCGGTGGTGGCGAAACTCCGGCCGGAGGTCGACGCCGAGGTTCGCGTCATTGGACTCGAGGGCATGACCGGCTCGGCGCTGATCATGGGTGGCGATCGATCCCCGCACGACTGCTACATTCAAGTGGATGCCGAGGTTCTCAGCATGGACGCCGAGCCATTCACAAAGGTGCTTTCCGACAGCCCGACGCTGCGGCTTTTTCTGCTGCGCTATGTGCATTACGCCTGGATCCAGGCAAGCTACACAGCGCTCGCCAATGCGCGTTTGAAACTGGAAGAACGATTGGCCAGATGGCTGGTCATGTGCAACGACCGCATAGAAGGCGACCGGCTGCCGATTACCCATGAATTCCTGTCGGTGATGTTGGGCGTACGGCGGCCGGGCGTCACCGTGGCACTTCAACTGCTGGAAGGCCGCGGCCTAATCAGGTCACATCGTGGTGAGGTCATCCTCCGCGACCGAGCTGGGCTCATCACATTGGCAAACAGTTCGTACGGGCAGCCGGAGGCGGAATATGCCCGCCTGATCGGCGAGCCGGCGTTGCCATGATCTCGCGGCAACCGTCGCCGAGATCAGTCGACACACCGCGCTTTACGGATCATGCGCATACTATTCCGACTAGAAGGACGCTGCTCTCGTTGGTGGGCTCGCAAAGCTTTCAAGTTGACGAACCGATGGGTTACCTTTTCCTTGGGCCTACTTTCCCCCGCTGGCTGTGCCGCCACAAACAGGGAGTAGCGCCTGCAGAATGGCTGTTGCCGAGGCGAGCCCGAATTGCCGGGGCCGAGCCCACGAGTGGAGGGCTGACCACCCGAACAGCGCCCAAAATTGGGATGGCCCGCGAACGAGCAGCGTGAGTTCCACAGAGCATGGCTCCGCGCCCGGGAGACGTAATAGCATTGCCTGCAGCCGGTAAGACTCGCGCCGACACGGCGGTCTAGCGCGCCGCTTCCGCTTCGCCTCGCTGCAGGGCGGACGAGCGCCGTATGAAGGAGGCGCTCATAATGCCTTGCACAGGCAGCCAAAGAACTGACTGATAGCGATCCGATTCGCAATCGAGAGCGGTGTTTGAAGCTCGATCAAATCGAGTGACGCGAACATGGGAATGCGGTGGGCTGCGTAGAAAGGTAGAAATGCAACTTATCCTTGGCGCCATCGGCAGGGTCTGGCATACGGCCTTGCTTAAGATCGACAGGGCCCGGTTGCGGCGGCAGCGTAGACGGCTTGGCGATATTGACCGCCGCGGCTGAATCTCCCCACCCGGAACTCCGCGCTCTCGAACACTCCACGATGCTTCGGCCGGGAACTATGATCGCGGATCTCCGCCCGTGTGCGTTCAACGTCACTTGGTGCTCCGCATTTGAGGAGCTAATGCTTGGGGCGAGCCCTCGCAACGCAGATTTCAATGAGGTCGGCGGCATAGGACGCTTGCTGACCAGCTTTGCGCCAGACCGCGAGCATGCTGCCGAGCAGCGGCGCGCGTGATCACAGCCTGGAATGTAGCGAAGAAGAGTCAGAGCCGGGTCTCGCCACCATCTCGCATTCGAGGTCTCGCCAGGATCCCGATTGATGAGGACGCGGTTTCGTCCACGCATCCTTTGCGAGGTCACGACTGAGCACGTGCCGTGCCAAGGCTGGTTTCCGGCAACTATGTTGCCCTCCGGCACTGACACAAAGCTCTCGAAAGCCAATTTCGTGGCAGTCCAACTGGCGGTTGCTAGACCTGTCGGAGCTCATGCGCCTAAGCTGGTCTTCGGCCGCGCGCGCACCTGGCAAGCCCGCCCACCCTAAACCCCCGCTTGGTGCAATAGCGCCTGACCGATCCCGCCGCACTGAACCGTGCGGCGGGTTTTTTCATTCACACACCGCGGAACACCGGCCCGCACGGAAAGTTCACGCCAGGCAGCAACTCTTCCGGTCATTCTTGCTATCAGATCGGACAGTTCCGATGCCCGCGTCGTTCGTTCCCTCGGGATCAAGGTCGGGGCGAAGCATCGCCTCAACGGCGAGGACGTTTCCCATGCCTCTCTGCAGGATTTCTGAGCTGTCGAGTAGCCTGCCGCTTCGATCTAACGAGTTCGAGCAGCTCAGGCGCATCCTCGTCAGCCTCTTCCAACGCGACCAAAATTTCCAGGGCCAGATATTCGGCCTCCAACGATGAGCGGGCGATATGCTCGTCAGTGCATATCTGGTCGAATACCCGTTGGCATAGATCGAGATCGGAAGGGTATAGACCGGCTCGTTTGAACGGCATTTTGAACCCCCCAAGCTTCCGAAGGCCGTCATTGTGGCAGTGAAGGGATCAAAACTAAGGACCGCTAGGCGGGATGAGTCAACGCCATGTAAAAAGCGGACATTGCGATGATCGGCACGCCTCAACCGGCTACGAACTCGTCCTAACTGGCGTTTGGTGGACGCGACTTGGCACTGCCGTACTCGTTTCTCACGATCCCGCGGCACTGTGCACAGCCGATCCAAATCCCATGCCCGTGCTTGGTGCAACGTTTGATCGACCCGTCGCGCTTCGCAGCTCGAACGGTAGCACTATTTCGATTGTGCTCGAAGGGGCCTGAAGCGAACGAGGTGTCATGCCGGTTCGTCCAAAAAGCTGAGAAACCTGGCGTCTTCACCCCTCCGGACGCGTCCTGAAATCGCAGGTTCCGCGGGCTTGGCCACGCGGCAGCCGTGTCGTGGCGGACGACCAGGAAAGACCTACCAGCTCCCAGTGCGCCGCTGACCAGAGGCAAGGTTGCAGGGAATGATTTCCGCCGATGAGTAGGTCGGAAAAGCATTGGACCAAGCCGCAAATCGCGTCAATTGGGCGAATTTGATGGGCTCCCAACTGTAATGAAGTGCAAAGTCAGCTTTGCGTCAGGAGACCCGGATGGCGGAAATGAACGATCCATCGCCGGACGTCCTCGCCCATCCACTGGCTGGATGGCAGCTATCCCAATAATCGATTTTACCAATACCACCAAATTCTATTAGGAGGCTCAGCGCTGGGCGGGTGGCCGTCGGGTCGACTGAGGCTACCGAGAAGAATTCGGAGACGATCATGTGCGGGATTGTTGGCATCGTTGGGCATCAGCCGGTGTCGGAGCGATTGGTCGACGCGTTGAGGCGTCTTGAATATCGAGGATATGACTCAGCCGGCGTTGCCACGATCTCCGAGGGCTCGTTGCATTGCCGGCGCGCCAAAGGCAAGCTCGTCAATCTCGAGACGAGATTGAGAGAAGAGCCGCTGAGTGGGACCATCGGGATCGCACACACGCGCTGGGCAACCCATGGGGCACCGACCGAGCGCAACGCGCACCCGCATTTTACGGACGGTGTGGCCGTCGTTCATAACGGCATTATCGAGAATTTTGCCGAGTTGAAGGACGAACTGGCGGCGGCGGGCGCCGAGTTCCAGACCGACACAGACACCGAAGTTGTAGTGCATCTCTTGGCAAGACACCGCCGGGAGGGCATGGGGCGGGGTGAGGCAATGCATGCCATGCTGAAGCGCGTCACGGGCGCCTACGCGCTTGCCATTCTCTTCGAGGATGATCCGTCGACCATCATGGCGGCGCGGAATGGACCACCGCTGGCGATCGGTCACGGCGACGGCGAGATGTTCCTCGGCTCCGACGCCATCGCGCTTGCTCCCTTCACAAATGCAATCACCTATCTCGTCGACGGCGACTGGGCCGTTATTGGCAAGACAGGCGCCGATATCTTCGATTTCGATGGCCATCCGGTCGAGCGTCCGCGCCAGACCTCCATGCCCGGGGCATACTTGGCCACGAAGGGCAATCATCGCCACTTCATGGAGAAGGAAATTTACGAGCAGCCCGAGGTCGTCGCCCGTGCGCTCAGTCACTACATCAACTTCGAAGGGAATCGCGTCGATACGGCTTCCAGCATAGACTTCGCCAGCATCCCGAGCCTGGCGATCTCGGCCTGCGGGACCGCCTATCTGGCCGGACTAATCGCAAAATACTGGTTCGAGCGCTATGCGCGCCTGCCGGTTGAAATCGACGTTGCATCCGAATTCCGCTACCGGGAGATCCCGTTGCCGCCGCAGTCGGCGGCTCTTTTCATTTCGCAGTCCGGGGAAACCGCCGATACGCTCGCATCGCTGCGGTACTGCAAGCGGCGCGGGCTGAAAACCGGCGCTGTCATCAATACCCGCGAATCCACCATCGCTCGGGAGGCCGACGCGGTCTTCCCGATCCTTGCCGGCCCGGAGATCGGCGTCGCGTCCACCAAGGCATTCACCTGCCAGCTTGCGGTTCTTGCCACACTCGCCATTAGCGCTGCCAGGGCCCGTGGAACGGTAACCGAAGATGAGGTGAAGGCGCTCGTCGGGAGCCTTGCCGAAATGCCGGGCGTTATGAGGCGGGTATTGAACAGCATCCAGCCAGATGTCGAGCTCCTGTCGCGCGAATTGTCAAAGTGTCATGACGTCCTGTATCTCGGCCGCGGCACCAGTTTCCCACTGGCCATGGAAGGCGCGCTGAAGCTCAAGGAGATTTCCTACATCCATGCTGAGGGCTATGCGGCTGGTGAATTGAAGCATGGGCCAATCGCATTGATAGACGAGAACATGCCGGTGATCGTCATCGCGCCACACGATCGATTTTACGACAAGGCCGTCTCCAATATGGAGGAAGCCGCCGCCCGCGGAGGGCGGATTATCCTCATCACCGATGAAAAAGGGGCCGCTGCGTCGAAACTCGACACGATGCACACCATCGTGCTGCCGGTCGTGGACGAGATTATCGCGCCGATGATCTTCTCGCTGCCGATACAGCTTCTTGCCTACCACACGGCGGTCTTCATGGGCAAAGATGTCGACCAGCCGCGCAATCTCGCAAAATCGGTCACCGTCGAATGATTGTGAAGTGCTCATAGTGGTGCCCGTCCATCGAAATACACCTCAGCAATACCACGCGCGCGTCACCGGCACTTGGATGTCGATGAGACCCAGACCAAGTCCGCCGCCAGTGGATCTTTATTGCTCTATCGACATTGTGGGCGACCACGAGATTCTATTTCAGTGAGGTCGCGACTGCCGTCGCCATGCGCGTAGCACGCGCATTAGCGGCGAACCCAGGCGGCACTGTCCTAAGTCTTTGCCATATAACACCGGCAACTCTCACGTTTCCAGTCTGAGTGATCCCCGCCCATTCCGTATTGAGCCCGATATGCCAACGATTTTGCCGTCATTCATATCACGCCGCGCGTAGACTCTTCGTTTCGAGCACCTCGGCCCGGTTCTATTCGCGCGATAGAACCCGCGGCTGGTAATCCAGCAGTATGGAATCGCCGAATTCATGCGCACGGTAGCCGTACGCGGCGAGGGCTGCGGAGAGCAGAGCATCGCCGGCAAAGGCGCGCAGGAGCTCGAAATGGCTTTCCTGCAGCGAACCGCGCGACGCATCGGCGACGCCGCGGCCTACGACCTGGACGGCCATTCGATCCATTCCGGGTCTGGCTGCGTCGACCCGGCAGCAGCAATCGCTGCGGCACGCGCCAGCCTGACGAGCTGACGCGCAGGCCGATCTGCGCGCTGGTCAAGCAAAGTTTTGGAAGCGGACTGAGTTTTGGACAGAAGGAGAACGCTGCAATGAACGCAAGATTTTGAAGAGCTGCATTGGCGCTGCGGCCATCGTCTCAGTCGGCCTGGCTCCTGCCTGGGCCGGCGATTTTGACGGCTTCATCGTCGGCGGGTGGAGGGGCGAACCCCCGCGGACATCGACGTGCTGGCCGGTACTGTGTTCAAGACCAAGAGCGACGGCGTGCGCGTGGATTCGACGGCGATCTTCGTTCACCCGAAATGGGGGCAGATTCCAGGCCGTTTCGACTTCGGAGCAGCGCTCATTAGGCTCAAGGAACCCCTGTCGGTCGGCGCCGCAATCGAACTTGCCACGGATGCGACCGATCTGCCCTTGACCCCCCGTATCGGGTCTCCGGCTGGGGCGCCACCAGCGAAGGGGCGTGCGCAGCCATGTCGAAATGCATGAGCGAATTCGTCGATATCGGTCAGATGAGTCATTCGATCCGCGCATTGATCCAGTGATTGGATGCCGTATCCTCACAAACGCCTTCTTTTGGCCACGTGATCTCTGGCTTCCGATTCCCCCAAGCTGGAAGCCCAACATCGTGGTCGGCCGTGGCTTTGACACGGATAAAGTCGAGGGCCGAGCTAGTTGCGATAACGCCGTCACCGGTGTGCAGCGCCTTGATTACCTCGCCATCTGCATCGGCAAATAGATGCAGGCCACCATGCAGTCGGCGGAGACAGTAGATAGAATGGGAGAGACGGCCGGCGTCTGTCCTCGAGAGAGCTGGCTTGATTTGTCTGAACAGTTTGGCGAGGACCGCGAAATGAAGGCAGCATAGGGAATAGAAGCGCCACGGGCGACGACCCGATAGAAGCGGTTCACCCGTTCGACCAGTGAAGTGACGTTCGTTAATCGCACTACTCAGGGTCCGAGCTGAAGCCCTCCATCGAGGAACAGTTTTTGCTTGAGCATGGTCTAAGGAGACGTGTCGAGATCGTCGTGCAGGCTG
>NZ_JBVVQF010000048.1:0-20141 GCF_055811815.1 Mesorhizobium sp. WSM4836 | reverse complement strand
TCCGGGTAGGCAAGCTGCAGCGCGATGACCACGCCGACCAGCATTCCCACCACGCCCCAGAACATGGTGGCGATGGCGCCGTAGCGGATTGGACCGTCCATAAAAGCGGCGGCGTCTATCGGAACTGCAGGCTTGAACTCCGTATTGCGCAACAGGATCACCGTGAAACCAGCTACGGCGAAGAACAACACCCACATATGCTGGCGGAAAGGTTCATCTATGCCGAAACCGGCAGCCAGCAGGGCCGCAAAAGCAACCAGGCTTAGAAGGACGATCTCTGTGCCGAATTTCATCGCAAATCCCGATCTCGAATCCGGCGGACGCCAAATCCGCCGTGCATCAATTGCGCGGCCGCCGCCTGCTCGCCCTGATCCATGTCAGGGCCGCCCGGTTTTGTTTCGGGCAGCACCGAGTTCGGCGCAATCAGATGGTGGCGAAGGAGGAGGGAACGCAGCGCGGCCCTACCCGCTGATGGATAAGTGGGGTGGGCTCGGAGCCGGGTGGGTGACACAATGAGGCCTGCCCATTCGAAAAAGCGGGGGCTCTGCGACGCGCTGAAAAGTATTGCCGATGCCTTGCTAAACGTCGCTCGTTTCGAATGGCCCGGGATGGGTAACGCCCGTTGCGCTGCTTCGTGACGTTCACAGGTTCGAGGAAGGGCAATCTTGCCAGCCCATGCGTGTCGGCCACCCCGAGGATCAATGCTTCGCCGGCGAGCTGTCCGAAACACTTTTGGCGATTGGTCAGGTGATCCGATAGCGAGCGCGGAAGCTGGTCGGGTTCATACTACCGCGGCCTTTCGAAGCCTTATGGCGACACATTCGAACTGGCGTGTGCTTCCACAAAGGAGTTGGCGACGCAGACCCCGGCCGCACTGGGTTATTCAAACTGCCGCGCCCTTCGGCCACCGCAACGCTGCTCCAGCCGGCTCATGCTGTCCACCATCACGTGGCGTCTGTTCTCGATCCGGATCACGCCGTCAGCCCGCAATCGCGTCAGTTGGCGGGTCACGGTCTCGTTCGTAAGTCCAAGGAAATCAGAGATGTCGGAACGAGTCAGCGGCAGATCGAACGACGCTGACCTGGCGGCCGGGTCAACACTGGAGTCGATATTCCGGGCGATCATGAGGAGAAAACTTGGCACCTTTTCCGATGCCGTCTTGCGCCCCAGCGTCACCATCCATTCGCGTGCTGCGTCGAGTTCGTCCAGAGTCTGCCTGAGCAGGCGATTCTCGAGTTCCGGTGATTCCTTCATCATCCGTTCCACGGCTGCCTTCGGAAACGAGCACAGCGTGACAGCTGTTGCCGCTTCCGCATTGATCTCGCTTTCGACCTTGAAGGGTCGTCCCAGAAAATCCGGTGCAAACCGGAGAGCTACGATCTGCTGGCGCCCGTCCGAAAGTCTCTTTGTGAGCTTCACCACGCCCGAAAGCACATTCGAATAGCTGTCGACGGCCTCGGCGTCGCCGATCAGTTCGACTCCTGGCTCAATCTTGTGCCTCGACGAAGTCCTAGCGAGCCCAACCAAACGATCTGGATCGAGCGCACCGCAGACACCACGACGCCTTGCCTCGCAAGAGAGGCAAAGAACGGGAACGCCGGAACTGTGAATGTCTTGCCGTAATGCCATGCGCTCGCTCTACCCCTCTCCCAAGCGCCGACAGGGTACCAATCCAGGGTAGAAAAATCCGTGCGGCAGTTTGTCCGAGTTGCTGATTGACCGAAATCAGGGCTTTGGCTCGCCAACAAGCCCAGAGTTCCAGTGATCCAAAGATGGTGGAACGGGACATGCAGTCCGAATTAGCTGCCCGGGTGGGCGAGAACGTCCCGCGCTATACCAGTTATCCGACTGCACCGAATTTCCACTCGGGCGTCGATCCTGCGGTTTATCGTGGCTGGCTGGAGGCGCTCGAAAGTGGCGGCGGGATCTCGCTCTATCTGCACATCCCCTATTGCGACAGACTCTGCTGGTTCTGTGCGTGTCATACCAAGCAGACGCGCCACTATGAGCCGGTGACGGCCTATCTGCGCTCGCTACACGCGGAGATCGCGACGGTTGCGGGTCTGGTCAGCGGCAAGGGCCATGTCCGCGCAATCCACTTCGGCGGCGGTTCACCCACCATGCTGAAGCCTGAGGACATGGTGGCCCTTGGCGCGTTTTTGCGGGACAGCTTCGATTTTGTCCCGGATACAAAAATCAGCGTGGAGATCGATCCAAACGACATGGATGAGGCGCGCCTTGATGCGCTGGCCGAAATCGGCATGACCAGGGCAAGCCTTGGTGTGCAGGATTTTGACCTGAAGGTGCAGAAGGCGATCAACCGCGAGCAGAGCTTCCTGCAGACCAAGACAGTTGTCGACGGAGTTCGTTCACGCGGCGTCGGTTCCGTCAATCTGGACCTGCTCTACGGCTTGCCGCACCAGACCAGCTTGAGCGTCTGTTCCACCGTAGCGCAGGCGCTGACCCTGAAACCAGACAGGATGGCGCTGTTCGGCTACGCGCATGTGCCCTGGTTCAAGAAGCACCAGACGATGATCGACGAAGCGTGGCTACCTGGCCCCACGGAGCGGTTGGCCCAATCGCAACTCGCTGCGCGAGCGATTGTGGACAAGGGATATGAAGCGATAGGGCTCGATCATTTCGCCAAGCCAAGCGATGCGTTGGCGCAAGCAGCCCGTACAGGGACCTTGCATCGCAATTTCCAGGGCTACACCGAGGATCGCTGCGAGACACTGATCGGGCTTGGCCCTTCATCCATCAGCCGTTTTCGCCAAGGCTATGTGCAGAACATGCCGGCGACCGCCGAGTACAGAGGCATGGTTGCGCATGGCGGGCTGGCGACTGTCCGCGGTATCGCGCTTTCTGACGAGGACCGCGTTCGCGGCTGGATCATCGAGAGGCTGATGTGTGATTTCGCCTTCTCGGCGGTCGATCTGGTGGAACGCTTCGGCAAAGCCGGCCAGAACCTCCTGCTTCGGTCGAGTGCCATGGCTCTCCACGATCCCGTTCGATTGCTTGAACTGGATGGCGAGCGTTTCGTCGTGCCGGCTGAAAGTCGCCCCTTCGTCCGAAGCATCGCGGCCAGTTTCGACAAATACTTCCAAAGCGGAAAGGCCAGGCACTCGGTCGCAGTTTGAACCGGAGGGTGCCGGTGGCGGTTTTTGCCGATGGCGAACCGACTACAGCGACGTTTGACTACGCATCGGCGACCGTTAATTAATTTGGGCGACGCGCAATAGTGGACTTGACCAACTCTCTGCCTCGGCTACTCGGAATCTGAGCCTTCCAGACGCCGCGACTTCTCCGGCATGCTGGCCGTCGGCAAACCTTCTTTTCTGGCCCTAGCAAATGCTCGATCGCCTTCCAGAAACCCCGCCAGCATGAAAGGGATGAGTTCCGCCACCGTTTCAGACTCGCCATAGGTCTGACGATAGAGCGCAGCATACTCCTTGAGTGCTTGGCTCAACTCCGCGCTGACGGTGATGGTGATTTTCGAAGGTGTTCGGTCTGGAAGCTTTCCAAGTTTCAAGTTGGCCATAATCCCTCCCGCTCAACTCGCGTATGGCCGCAGCAAGAGGTCCTTATGCACCATGACGCGCAGTGGCCAACCTGGGCGGATTGTGATGGTGGGCTGAACATTCAGGTTCTTCTCGGTGATGCGCTGGCCGGCTTGGCTGACGTTCTGCTGGACCGATTTTCGGATCGCCTTGACCAAGTCGCTCTCGTTTTCACCCAGGCTCAACTCCGTGCCGACGCCCAATAATGTGGCAAGCGCCACTCCCTTGATCAGCTGCCAAGTGTGGAAGTCAACGTTGTCCTCCAGTCCTGCGTAGCCGGCCGTGTCAGTCGCTGGCAGATTGTCGATTTCAATCGACGAGCCATCGGGCAGCAGAATTCGCTGCCAGACCAACAGCGCCCGTCTTTGCCCGAAGGCAACAACGCTGTCGTAGACGCCGATGAGACGTGAGCCTTGCGGAATGAGCAAGGTGCTGCCCGTGATTGTGTCGTGCACATTCTCGGTGACCTGCGCAACGACGAGGCCGGGCAAGTCGGAATTGACGCCGGTGATCAGGCTTGCCGCGATCACGCTGCCGGCCATTAGCTGATAGGGCGAGGCCGGCGTCTGCAGCGCGTGCGGATTGTATATCCCGCTTGTGTGACGTTGGCTGACAAAATCGAGCTTGCGCTGTTGGTTGTTCTGGTCGCCCTCGTCTGGCGCAACGGAAGCCGACCCGCGTGTCGCTCCGGGTTGCGGAAGCGCCTCAAACGGATCCTGCGCACTCTGCCCGCCGCCGGCGACATCTGTCTCTCTGGGTCGATTGTCGATCCGGAACAAGACTTGCGACTCGCGCGCCGCGATCGCCTGCTGAGCAAGGCGCTGCTCCTCGGCGGATGCCTCCTGCCCCGGCGCGATCCCGAGCTGACGCTGCCGCTCAAGAATGGGGCGGCCGAGATCTCCCGGCAGCGGTGGTCCAAGCACAGGCGCCTTCGGTTTCATTCCGGAATAGTCTTTGGGAAGCGCGTCGAGTCCCTCGGCGGTTGGTTTGTGCTCGGTGTGGTAGAGGTCTTCCGCCTGCTCTTTGAAGCGCCAAGCCGGTCCCTGGAGCGCCATCATGGTGACGCCGAATATGGCACCGGATCCGACTGCGGCGATAGCGACGATCACGCCGCGCCTGAACCGCACAGCGGGGCGGGGCGGTGCCCGCAGCTGCAGCTGTTCGGGATCGAGTTTCGGCGGAGCATCGGAGCGGGAAGCATCAGTCATGAGCCCCTCCCCTCAACGGCTTGAGCGTGCAAAAAGTGGTATACGCCGCGGTGATTGGCGGCCGTCGGTCCTTGTGATGCGCACCACCTGCTGCGGCTTAGCGCCCAGCCGCAGTTCTGCCGCGGCAAAGAGCCGATCGACAATGTAATAGTTGCCGCGCATGCGGTAGTTGACGAGCTGGCTCCCCCCGTCAGAACCCACGATGAATAGCGGCGGCGCTTCGCCCTGATCTATGCGGCGCGGAAATTCGATGTAGACTTTGCTGCCGTCGTCGAAGGCACGCGCCGGTCTCCACGGCGGCGTGTCACCACTGATTGAATAGCGAAAACGAATGTTCTCGAGGGCCACATTCGAAGCGACCGGCATAGCAGCCTCGGCCTGAACGTTACGCTGGCGCAGCGCGATGATCTGGTCTTCGCTGTACGTCCAGGAGATCGCCGCCATGGCCGTCTTCTGGGTGCTTTGAAGCTGCAGGTGATATGTCCGCCGTTCCGTGGTGATCACCAGATTTGTGCTTAGCCCGGGCGCAAAGGGTTTTACCAGCACGTGGGTGCGTTGGTTGTCACCGGTGCCGCTGACGGTGTCGCCGATGACCCAGCGAACCGTGTCGCCGGCCGACACGGCTGTTAGCTTCTCGCCCGGCTGCAGGGCAATATCGGTGACACGCTCCGGCGCGGCATAGAGCTGATAGAGCGCGCCATCTGTGAAGGGATAGACCTGAACCGCATTGACATAGCCATACTTGGTGGGTTGCTGCGTTGCCGCCTGGTTGGCATCGGTGACGCGTTCTTCGGGAGAGCGTTTGTCGTCGACAATCTTGCCGGGGTCAGGCTGCAACTGGCCTGGCAGCGGCAGGGGCTTTGGTACCTCGACGATCTTGACCGGCTTCTCCGGCGGTTTCTCAACCGCAGCCGGTTTGAAGTCGTTAGCGTCATAGGAAATCTGAGACGCCGGCATCGGCTTCGACGCGCAGGCGGAGAGGACGACTGCTGACGCGGACAGGATCAGTGCTGCACGGAACGATGGCGCTCTATTTGTCATCGGCGGGCTCCTTCGGGGAAACGGGTGTCGGCGCGACGCTGTCGAGTTCGCGCGACCAGTCGATTGCGTTGATGAAGACGCCGAGCGGGTTGTTGCGCAGCTGGTCCGTATTGCTTGGCGGGCGGATCACGATGGTGAGGATCGCAGTCCAGCGCGTCGTGCTGGCGAGACTACCGCGCTCAAAAACCTGCTCGGTCCATTTGACCTGGAACGAGCTGTCGGAAGCCCTGACCACGCTGGTCACCTGCACCGACACGCTGCGCATGCCGATCTGACCGAAGGGATCTTTCGCCTTGGCATACTCATTGAGGAAGCGTGCGGCGCGGTCGGTGGCAAAATCGTAAGCTGCCAGCCAGTTCTGGCGCACCAGCACCGGATCGGTGGAAACGGAACGGATATTCTGGATGAAACGGCCAAGATGCCACGCGATCTGCGGGTCGGTGGGCTCGTAGTCCCGGATTGCCGGCGCAACGGCACGCGCCTCGCCGAAGCGGTCGACCTCGACGACGTAGGGCACAACGCGACTTTGCATCGACTGCCAAACGAGGCCGCCGGAGAGCCCAGTCGCCAAGGCCAGACAGCCAAGAGCCATCAGCCGCCAGTTCCGGGCCTCCACCCGCGATGAGCCGATGCGCTCGTCCCAGAGCTGGGCTGCCTTCTGATACGGCGTGACCGGCTCGGGCGCCTTGCCGTAACGTTGAACGGGTCGCTTGAAGAGCATCTAGTCGTCCTTGTCGCTAAGAGAGGGATTGGCGCTGCCGCCCGGCCTGTCACCGTCACGGACGGCCTGGATGGCAGCGTGACGATGGGCACGCGCGGCCTGTTCGGAACGCAAGCGCCTTGCCCACGTCGGCGCGGCATCAGCGGGTGTACCAGCAGGGCTTCCGGTCATTAATGCGGTCGGCGTGCCGCCAGTCGCTATCCAGGCGGCTTCGCGCCCGGCATCGGCGCTGCGCCCTAAGGCTCCCGCTGCAGATCGTGTCGCTCGCATTGCAGCGCCGCCGACGGCACTGCTCACACCGCGCATTCCTGCAGCCACACCGGGCAGGCCGGCGTCAGGGGAGGTTGCTCGGCCCATTTGCCAGGCCGTGGAAGCAGCCGAGCCCATGGTCGTGCCGGCTCGGATTGCAGCCAGACCGCCGCCAGTTGCCATTCGCGCGCCGGCGAACCCTGCGCCTCCGGCAACGAGCGACGCGCCAGCAGCGGCTGCGGTGGTTCCAAGCGCGGCGCCCGCGCCAAGCTGCGGCGCGCCGGAAACGAGTCCGGAGGCGATCCCAGGTCCAAAGACGCCGAGCCCGAGCAGCGTCAGCGCTCCCAGCACCTGAGACATGGCGGCAGCCAAGTCCGGCTCCTTGCCATGCAGCGCGGAAGCGAACTCGCCGAACAGCGTGGAGCCGATGCCGACGATGATGGCGAGCACCATCACCTTTATGCCCGATGAGATGACATTGCCGAGCACGCGCTCGGCCAGAAACGCCGATCGGTTCCAGAGTGCGAAGGGCACCAGAACGAAGCCGGCGAGCGTGGTGAGCTTGAACTCGAGGATAGTGATGAAGAGCTGAATGGAAAGAATGAAGAAGGCGATAATGACCAGGAACCAGGCCATGAGCAGCACGAAGATGGTCAGCGCGTTGCCGAAGATTTCCGGAAAGCCGAGCAGCTGACTTGCCTGATCAAGCAGGGGCCACGCGCCTTCGAAACCGGTCGCGGCGATGCGGCCCGGGCGCAGGAGATTGTCTGCGGAGAGATTGCCGGAGGACGCGTTGATGCCGAGGCCGGCAAAGGACCGATAGATGATGTCGGCGAGGTTCTTGAAATTGTTCAGGATGAAGGCGAAGACGCCGACATAGAGCACCTTGCGGACAAGCCGGCCGAGAATGTTGGTTTCGTTGCCGAGCGCCCACGCCAGACCGGCCAGTGTAATGTCGATACCGATCAGAATGGTGGTGAGGAAGGCGACGTCGCCCGAAAGCAGACCGAACCCGCTGTCAACATAGCGGATGAAGGTCTCCATGAATCGATCGATGACCCCGAGGTCGTGCATGCCGCCGCCTTCCTCGTCGTGAAGAGCTGGTGATCAGTTACCGGGATAGGCCGTGCCGGAACCAAGGAAGCGCTTCGTCGTCTCGCGAGCGGCCTCCTCGGACTGCGCCTTGCGGGCGGCATCTTCGGCCTCAGCCCGGAACTGAGTCGCGAGCAGCGTCTGGATCTGCATCTGCTGCTTGGTCGAAAGCGCGATCAGCTGATTGGTGGCCTGGCTTGCCTGAAGCGCGCCAGCCGCGCCCTGGCTTCGATTGACGAGATCGGCAAGCAGGTCGCCATCGCCGCGCACATTCTCGACGATCTGCGACTGGACGCCCATGGTCTGGCGGAACGCCTGCATCGCGCTCTGCCAGCGCTCGCGTGCGGCGCTCGCCACATCGCTCGCTTTGACCGTGGCGTCGTAGCTTTCCGGATATTGCCTGCGCCATTGGTCCTGGAGCTTGTCGAGATCAAAGCTCAGGCCACTCGCCTGGTCCATCAGGCCATCAATGCGATGGAGCGCACCAGTGAGCTGACCGACGGAAGAGAAGTCGAGACTCTGAAGGTTGCGTGCCATGTTCTGCAGCATGCTCGCCTGGTTCTGCAGTGACTGGATCTGGTTGTTGATCTGCTCCAGCGATCGCGCTGCCGTCAGCACGTTCTGCGCATAGTTCGACGGATCAAAAACGATCAGGGCGTAGGCTGGTTGGACGTACTCAGCCATCGGTTTGGCTATCAGGGAAAGAGTGATCAGGCCGGAGAGAAAACGGCGCCGCATCATGACGATTGCTCCTTGTCTGGTTGAGGGAATTGCTTGAGAAGGTCGGCGGCCCACTCGAGGCCGCGCGCATTCAGGAAGCGTGAGGCAAAGCTATCCTGCCCGTGCTCGATCAAAGCTCTGTCGATGAGGGTTTGGCTGGCAGGATCGGAGGCACCGCAAAGTGCAAGCGTGATCGGGCCGAGGCCGAGCTCAAAGAGCCGGTTGCCACGACGCGACTGCAGATAATATTGCCGTTTCGGCGTCGCGCGGGCGATCAGTTCGATCTGGCGCTCGTTTAAACCGAAGTGCTCGTAAGCCGCCCGTGCCTGCGGTTCAACGGCACGATCATTAGGCAGGAAAATGCGCTGTGGGCAGCTCTCGATCATTGCGGGTGCGATTGCAGAGCCAGCGATATCGGCAAGCGACTGCGTGGCGAAGATGACCGACACGTTTTTCTTGCGTAGGATCTTCAGCCATTCGCGGATGCGCGCTGCAAACAGTCGGTTGTCGAGATAGGCCCAAGCTTCATCCAGCATGAGCAGCGTCGGCCGCCCGTCGAATCGTTCTTCGAGACGATGGAAGAGATAGGTGAGCACCGGCAGGACAGCGCCTTGGCGGTGCATCAGCTCCTCGGTCTCGAAACATTGCACATCCGATAAGGCCAGCCGATCGTCATCGGCATCGAGCAGGCGGCCGAAGGGACCGTCGAGCGTATAGGGCATTAATGCGGACTTCAGCGCGTTAGACTGAAGCAGGACCGACAGGCCGGTGAGCGTACGTTCCTGCACCGGCGCGGTGGCAAGACTGGTGAGCGCCGACCAGATCGCCTCTTTCACCTCGGGCGTGACGGTGACGTTCTCATGGGCAATGAGGCTGGCGATCCATTCGGCCGCCCAGCTGCGCGTCCCAGTGTCGCTGATGTTGCGCAGCGGCTGGAAGGCAAGTGCACGATCCGACCCTAACGCGTGGTGTTCTCCACCCATGGCAAGCGTTGCTGCACGGGCCGAACTGCCTTGGTCGAAGACATAGACCTGCGCCCGGGCATAGCGCCGGAACTGTAAAGCGATCAGGGCAAGCAGAACCGACTTGCCGGCACCGGTCGGTCCAACGATCAGCATGTGGCCGACATCGCCGACGTGTGTAGAAAGCCGGAACGGTGTCGACCCGCTCGTTTGAGCGAAGAGAAGCGGCGGGGCCTCTCTCTGAGTGATCTTGGCGAGATGCTCGTTCGCCGGAGGGCCGGCCCATACCGACGACAGGGGCATGAGATGGGCAACGTTCAGCGTGTGAACGAGCGGCTGGCGAACATTGGCATAGACATGCCCAGGGACCGAGCCGAGCCACGCCTCGACCGCATTGACGCTTTCACGAATCGTCGTGAAGCCAAGCCCGTTGACAATGCGCTCTACCGCGCGAAGTTTCTCCGCGGCTATGAGATGGTCCTCGTCCCACACCGTCACCGTTGTGGTGAGATAACCGAAGCCGACATGATCGCCGCCCAATGCCTGAAGCGCTGCGTCGGCATCGAGCGCCTTGTTGTCGGCATCGCTGTCGACGAGCGGGACGGGCTCGTTGGTCACGACCTCGCGCAGGATGGCCGCGATCGACTTGCGTTTGGCAAACCACTGCCGCCGCAACCGCGTCAGAGTCTTGGTGGCCTCCGTCTTGTCGAGCGGGATAAAGCGGGTCACCCAGCGATAGGCAAAATCCTGGTGGTTGAGGGCGTCGAGAATTCCCGGCCGAGTGACATTGGGAAAGCCTAGGATGGTCAGGGTGCGAAGATGCTGGTCGCCCAGCATCGGCTCCAACCCGCCGGTGAGCGGCACATCGACCAACACGCCGTCGAGATACATCGGCGTTTCCGGGACCGCGACTGGATGGCGGCGGGTCGAGATTGTGCCGTGCAGGTAAGTCAGGGTCTCGGCATCGTCGAGCAAGCGTACCTCGGGCATGAAACCCGACAAAAGATCGA
Organism: Mesorhizobium sp. WSM4836; assembly: GCF_055811815.1. Lineage (NCBI taxonomy): Bacteria > Pseudomonadati > Pseudomonadota > Alphaproteobacteria > Hyphomicrobiales > Phyllobacteriaceae > Mesorhizobium > Mesorhizobium sp. WSM4836. Next base: position 9,581 of record NZ_JBVVQF010000048.1, on the reverse strand, counting down.
GAACCCGGTCGGTCTCGTCGCGAAACCGCGCCAGTTCCTGGGGCCAGTCTCTCCCGCGGCCAGATCGGTGTGCGTCTACGAGCGCGCTTTCCGCCCTGCCCCGTGCGTCCGGGGGCGGCATGAACAGCAAAGTCAGGTGATGGCGGCTCTCGTAATGCGCGACCTTGCCCTCGAAGGCCGCGCGTCGTTCTTCATCGACCAGCCAAGACGCGGCGTCGGGAAAATTCGCGTTCGGATAGCCGAGCGCCTCGATGCGCTCGGCCTCGAAGAACAATGCCCAGCCGGAGCCCAGCCTTCTCAGCGCGTTGTTTGCCCGCGCGCAGATGCCGACGAGTTCGGGTTCCGTCGCGCTTTCGAGATCCGGGCCGCGAAACCGAAATGTACGCTGGAAGCTGCCGTCCTTGTTGAGCACGATGCCGGGAGCGACCAATGCGGCCCATGGCAGATGGTCGGCAAGCCGGTCGGCTTTGCTGCGGTATTCTGAAAGGTTCAGCATGCGAGCCAACCTCTCATGCGAAGGTGGCGGACAAGCACGCCGGCGAAGTCCGGATCGCGGCGAGCAGCTAGCACCGCGAGCGTGTGGCCGGCGATCCAGAGCACCAGCCCGGCAATCCACTGCTGCAGGCCTAGACCTATTGCCGCGGCCACGGTGCCGTAGAGGATGGCCACCGCTCGGGGCGCACCACCGAGCAGGATTGGCTCCGTCAATGCACGATGAACAGGAACCTCGAAGCCGTCGATATGCTGCTCCCCAGTATTCATCCAACAAGCGCCCCGCCGCCGAAGGAGAAGAAGGAGAGGAAGAAACTCGATGCCGCGAAGGCGATCGACAGGCCGAAGACGATCTGGATCAGCCGGCGGAAGCCGCCTGCGGTGTCACCGAAGGCAAGCGTTAAGCCCGTAGTGATAATGATGATCACGGCGATGATCTTGGCGACCGGTCCCTGTACAGACTCCAGGATCTGCTGCAGCGGCTGTTCCCAAGGCATGCCCGAGCCTGCTGCGCGGGCTGGGACCGTGAGAACGAACACGAGCGCGGTGGACGACAGAAAGCGAAGCTTCTTGCGCATGAGTAACCTTTCAAAGCTGCTGAAGTTGAGGAAGCGTGAGCGGGGTAACGGCGTAGTCGCCACTGCCGTCGAGGCCAGTGACCTCTGCGATCGCGTGGATGCGGCGCGAGGATCCGCGGCCGGCGATGAAGACGATCAGATCTATCGCCTCGGCGATGAGGCGGCGGGGAACGGTGACGACGGCCTCCTGGGCGAGCTGTTCGATACGGTAGAGGGCCGAGCGCGCCGAATTGGCGTGAACCGTGGCGATGCCACCAGGATGACCAGTGTTCCACGCCTTAAGCATGTCGAGCGCTTCCGCTCCCCTCACCTCACCGACGATGATCCGGTCGGGCCGGAGCCGCAGCGTCGATCGCACAAGATCGGCAAGCGTGACTAAGCCCCGCCTGGTTCTCATAGCGACGCAGTCCTTTGCCGCGCATTGCAGTTCGCGCGTGTCCTCAATCAGGATCACCCGCTCGTCGCATTCGGCGACTTCGGCCAGGAGTGCATTGGCAAGGGTCGTCTTGCCCGAGGATGTGCCTCCGGCGACCAGGATGTTGCGCCGCTCGCGCACCGCCTCCCTCAGCGCATCGGCTTGCAGCGGAAGCATGATGCGGTCGGCGACATAGTTGGCCAACGTGTAGAGTTTCGCCGCCGGCTTGCGGATGGCAAAGCACGGCGCCAATACGACCGGCGGCAACAGCCCCTCGAAGCGTTCGCCCGATGGCAATTCGGCGCTGACGATCGGATTCTCGGCATGCGCCTCTGCGCGCACATGGGAGGCGACCAGGCGGATTATGCGTTCCGCCTCGGAGGGGTGGAGGTGAAGGCCGGTACCGACTCGACCTTCTCCGAGCCGGTCGAGTCGCAGCGCACCGTCGGGATTGACCATCACCTCTATAACAGACGGATCGGCAAGGGCCTCAGCAATTGCTGGGCCCATGGCGGTGCGCAACATGGCACGGCGGCGATAGTCGACCTCCGGATGAGAACTCATCCTTCTCCTCCCCCGCCATTACCCTTCCCAAGCGACCGTTTGCCGGAGGCGATCTGGCGGCCCACTTGCTCGACGAATTTGTCGAAGCGCTCCTGGGCAATCGCCTGCGTCGCCCTGTCCGGGACTGGCGTGTGAGCATGAAGGGTGATGGAAAACCGAATGAAGAGCGCCAGGCTCTCCAGGATCATTTCGCCGTCGCGTCTGAGATGACCGAGGTCACGGGAAAGACGGTCGAGCCTTACGCCGTAGCGCCGGTCGAGCTCGTTCTCGCCACGCCGCTCGATAAACCCCTCGACTGCCTTCGCCACGATCGCTGACTTGGTCGTTGATGGATCGCGGCTGAGGTCGTCCAGTTTCTTGCTCAGGTCGGGTTCGAGCAGAAACTGATGGCGAATACGCTGAGGGCTCATGTGGCTCGTTCCAACTGGCCCAGCGCTGTTGCGTGGGCAGGAACGAGCATCGCCGACTTCCCCGAAATTGCTTATGGCCGTTATCTACGCTGATTTGCGCTCTGCCTTCGGCAGCTTCTTTCAGAAGCCGGGGACGATGTCCTTGTTGTCGCCCCTTCCCTCGTTGATGCCATAGGCGCGTGCGGCAGTGGAAATTCGGTCCATCACGCGCCTGTCGGCAACCGCCTCGCTATCATCGTCTGCGGGCTTGAGCAGGTCGTCCCCGTCGGGCTCCACAGTGACGGCTGTATGCTCTTCCGCCAGACCCGGATGTCGCTGTTGCTGGACACCTCCCTCACCTTCAATTGCCTCGCCCGCGCTTTCGCCGCCGTAAGCAAGACGGCGGTCAATGCCCCGCACCTGCCCGGTCCAACAGTCCGGACGCGGTAGTGGCCGATCCGCGTAAGCGCCGCCGCGCAATACCGGCGCAGGAAGCACGCGCTCGGTGAAATTTTGATCCTGGTAGTAGCGCAGCTTCTTCGCCCGGATGGGCGGCAGCCCTGAAACCAATACCAGTTCATCGGCTTGCGGCAACTGCATCACCTCGCCCGGTGTTAGTAGCGGACGGGCGGTCTCCTGGCGGCTAACCATCACGTGCGAGAGCCACGGCGCCAACCGATGGCCGGCATAGTTCCGCATTGACCTCAGCTCCGTCGCCGTGCCGAGCGCGTCGGAAATGCGTTTGGCCGTGCGCTCGTCATTGGAGGAAAAGGCAATCCGCACATGGCAGTTGTCGAGAATGGCATTGTTCTCCCCATACGCCTTGGAGATCTGGTTCAAGGATTGCGCGATCAGATAGGCACGGATGCCATAGCCGGCCATAAAGGCGAGCGCGGTTTCGAAGAAATCCAGACGACCGAGCGCCGGGAACTCGTCCAGCATCATGAGCAGTTGATGGTTCCTGCTCTTGTTCGGATCACCCTCCAGCCGCTCCGTCAGACGCCTGCCGATCTGATTGAGCACCAGTCGCACCAGCGGCTTCGTGCGGGATATGTCCGATGGCGGCACGACCAGATAGAGTGACATCGGCCGCTCGGCATCCAGGAAGTCGGCAATGCGCCAGTCGCAGGCTGATGTCGCTGCCGCCACCGTGGGATCGCGATAGAGGCCGAGAAACGACATGGCGGTCGAAAGAACGCCTGAACGCTCGTTCTCCGACTTGTTCAACACCTCGCGAGCTGCCGAGGCCACGACAGGATGGACCTGGGGCTTATCCGCCGCGCCGAGATGGTTGGTCGTCATCATCCGCCGCAGTGTCGCGGCAAACGAGCGTTGGGGGTCCGACAGGAAGGTGGCGACGCGAGCGAGCGTCTTTTCCTCTTCAGCGTAGAGCACGTGCAAAATGGTGCCCACCAAGAGTGAGTGACTGGTTTTCTCCCAGTGGTTCCGCCGGTCCAACGCGCCTTCCGGATCTACGAGGATGTCGGCGATATTCTGGACGTCGCGGACCTCGTCTGGACCTTTTCGTACCTCCAGCAGCGGGTTATAGCGCGCCGACCTTGGATCGGTCGGATTGAACAGAAGACAGTAGGAGAATCTCGACCGCCAGCCGGAGGTCAACTGCCAGTTCTCGCCTTTGATATCGTGAATGACGGCCGAGCCGGTCCAGGACAGAAGAGTTGGAACAACCAGTCCGACGCCCTTGCCTGATCGTGTTGGAGCAAAAGCCATGACGTGCTCGGGCCCGTCATGGCGCAGATATCGATCCTTCAGCTTGCCTAGGAAAACGCCGGCCGGCCGAAACAGCCCCGCCGTCTCGATCTCCTGAGTCGCCGCCCACCTTGACGACCCATAGGTGGTGACCGACCCGAGCTGTCGCGCGCGCCAGAGCGAGCCGGCGATCGCGGCGGCACAGCCCACGAACCCACTGGCGCCGGCAAGCGCACCGGCCTTATCGAATACCTCGGGCGCGTAAGCGTCGAAGTGGAACCACCATTCGAACAGTTTCCAGGGCTTGTAGATTGGCCAGCTGCCCACGGCGAGCCATGGCTCGCCGAGCTGCGACTGATAGCCGAGCATTTGGGCGCACCACTGCGTGGCCGCCCATACGCCGAGCATGACGATTGCGAACACGACGGCGATCTGCCCAAGCAGCAACTTCGTAGGCGTCATTGGCTTGCTCCGCTGTTCTTGACATGCGGCACAAGAATCGCTCAGCGCGTTGTGAACTGAAACCCACGCTACGCACGACTAGGTGCGACAGATTAACTTCTGTGGTCCCGTCGCGGCCTTTTACTTCTTGAGATGAGCGGATTCCATTGCAACCGATATTTGTACCGCGATAGATCTCGAAAACTCTCACGCGGGAGGAAGAGCAAGGACCGGCGCGCTTCGGGATCCAGTACGAATATCCGAAGTCGGATTACGTTTGAGCAGATCGGCTGCTACGGGAGCGTCAATCGTATGGAGCCAATTGCGACGGTGGCGAGGCAGTCGTCATTCTTCTCGACGTGGGAGCATATGCCGGAATTGGGCAAGACCATGCCTTCGGTACCGGAATGCGATCGAGAAAGGGCTGGACGCAAGGCTCTGTCGCTTCTTCGTGAAATCCGCGGAACGCCAAAGCCGGCGCCTTGATCAAATCCCGGTCTACAATGCTCCAGTTCCGCATGATGCCGATGACGTGGAATTCATTGGTCCTTTCATGATGCGCAGCCGAAAGTTTTGCGGTGCCGAACTCTGCAATGGTGACAGGCGCGCTACCAGATCATCCCACCCAATATCTCGGCCCCGGTCCCTTGCGTCCTGCCAGGTCGGCAGGGTTCGCGAGGCTACACCGGTCAATCGACAGACAGCCGCAACCGATGCACTCGATAAGCCCGGACCTCAGGCGCTGCAACTCGGCGATGCGCTGGTCGATGCGCTTGGTCCACTCGCCTGACAACCGCGACCAATCCCGACGCGACGGAACGCGATCGGCTGGCAACTTAGCGAGTTCGGCGCCGATCTCCTTGAGTGTGAGCCCAATGCGCCGCGCAAAGACGATGAAGGCCATCCGGCGCAGCACCGACCGCGGATAGCGCCTATGCCCCGAGCCGGCCCGCTCGGACGCAATCGAAATTGCGGTTCGAACGCGGCCTAGCATCGTCCACAGGCGCTCGAATTGAACGGCTTCCAATACTCGTCTTTCATGATGATGCGGTTGCGCTTGCTGCGCCTCCCGGGGCAGCGGTTGTGGCTAGCGTGGGCGGGCGCGAGCATTCAATACCCCGCCGGCGGACGGTTGACGCTGCCCTCCCTTTGCCTGCTACTCTTGCGTGGAGGCGTCCGGATAAGGCGGGACCAACCGTCTGACTTACCCCTTGTTTTTGCTCCACCTTTCCTAAGCCCGCTGCAGTTGTCGCACCGGCTCTGGTCTTGCCGGCTGAGGCCGTGAATGCGCCTCAGACGCCACCGTCATGAAGGCCTGAAGTGCCGCGGAGAGATACTCGTCGCTCCGCGTCACAAAAACAGTCGGCGCCGACCGCAAGTTGTGAGGTAGCAGGTGTATAATGAGCTGTCCGTTGGCTGCCGCATCCTGAACGACCCCCCGAGGTAGCATGGCCATCCCTACCCCGGCGGCGACGCAGCCGATGATCCCGTCCATTGTTCCGAGTTCCATCCAGCGGACATGCGTTACCCCACACGCCGCCAGGAACATGTCCATGCGCCGGCGGTAGGAACAGCCCGATCGAAAAGCGAGGACCTTCACAGACGGTGATGCGGCCAAGGCCTTCAGATCCGAAAGCTCGCGAAACCGCGGCGATGAGATCACAACGAGCTCCTCTTCGACGATCGATAGGCTTTTCAGTTCGGGATGAGCGATGGGGCCGGAGACGAACGCGCCATCCAGTTTGCGTGCGACGACCTCGCTGACGAGCTTTTCCGTCGGGGCAGCCTCCACCAGTACGTCGACCTCTGGATATTCTGCAGCATAGCGGATCAGGATCGGCGGAAGGCGAAGCGCTGCAGTGGTCTCCATCGAGCCGATCCTGAGTAAACCGCACGGCGTACCGCGGTCTGTGACGACGCGCTTGGCTTCGTCCAGAAGCTCTCCGACGCGCTCGGCATAGGGAACGAGCTGAATGCCGGTGGCTGTCAGTGTAACCCCTCGCCTGGAGCGATGAAAAAGCGGAGCACCGATTTCCTCCTCAAGCGATTTTATTCTCGCGGTGACGTTGGATTGCACCGTGTTGAGTACACCGGCAGCCCCTCCGATACTGTTTGCTCTCACAACCGCCTGGAAAAACCTGAGGTCGGCGCTGTTCATCAGCCATCTCCTTTTCAGATAAAAAACATCTGATCTAATCGTTTGTCTTAAGTCAAGTGTCGCAATAGCGTCAAAGAAAACTTTCCGGGAGCTTCCTCAAGCTGGGAAAAGTATAGATGACGGTACGAACGCGTCTGACAGAATTTTTCGAAATCGAGCATCCCATCATCCTTGCCCCGATGACACCGGCCGCAGGTGGCGCGCTTGCGTCCGCCGTCGCCGACGCCGGCGGTCTGGGCCTGTTGGGTGGGGGATATGCTGATCGTCAATGGTACGAAACAGAGTCGTCGCTGATCACCAATGAACGCGTTGGCTGCGGGTTCATCGCCTGGGCAGTCGAAGCCGACCTTGATCTGTTTGACCGCGCACTTGCGGAGCGTCCGTCCGCGATGATGCTTTCGTTTTCGGATCCGGCGAAGCTCGCGGCACGGGTCAAGCAGGCGGGTGTTCCGCTGATTTGCATGATCCACACACTCGAACATGCCCGGCGCGCAATCGACGTTGGCGCCGACGTTCTTATTGTTCAGGGGACCGAGGCCGGCGGCCATGGCCTGGTCGCGCGGTCAACCATGCCCTTCGTTCCCGCAGTCGTGGATCTGGTGGCAAAGATTTCGCCTTCTGTCATTGTCGTGGCGGCAGGCGGCATCGCCGACGGTAGGGGCCTAGCCGCTTCGCTGATGCTCGGGGCAGACGGGGTCCTGATGGGAACCAGGTTCTGGGCTACACGCGAGTCGCTCATCCATCCGGGAGCCAAGGACAAGGTAGTCGCGGCCTCTGGCGACGAGACAATCCGGACTTCCGTCTACGATATCGTCCGTCAGAAGGCCTGGCCCGCTGGTTATACCGGCCGACTGCTCAAAAACGGCTTCATCGAGAAGTGGCACGGGCGGGAAGAAAAGCTGCGCACGCTGGGTTCCGAAGAATTGTCGAAGGTCGAGGCGGCATGGGCCTCTGGCGACTACGACACGGCCAACGTGACTGTCGGTGAGGCGGTGGGCCTCATCAACGATCTGCCGTCGGCGAAGGACATCATCCGCCGAACGGTGCGCGAGGCAAGCGAAAGACTTGGCCTCTACGCATTCGATCAGCGCATCGCGAGCTGAGTAACCACGGCCCTGAAGAAGAGGGCCGACTGCTTTCAAAAACATAAAAGGGGAACTGCAGCATGCAACAGCTACAGGAAAGGGGCGACTCCGTCCGAAAACCAGGTATCTGGACCGTCGTCCTTGCATCAAGCGCCGGCACGGTCATCGAATGGTACGACTTCTATCTTTACGGAAATCTGGCATTTTCTTCTCAACGCTCTTCTACCCTGCCAATGAACCGACGGCCGCTGTTCCTCGCGGTCGGCACGCGCGATAAGCATCGTCTTTCCCCAACTCGTTCTCGCCAAGTCGTTGCTGGCTTATCACGACGGTCCGGAAGAACTGTGGGCTGAACCCGTTGATCATGGTTTCGGCGTTGAACAGAGTGCCAAGACCGTGGACAAGCTGATCTTAACGACAGTCGCCTTCCTAAAGTCCAACGGCGAAAAAGCCTGCGCGTCGAACGGCGCTCGCTCGGCCGCCAATGCCGCCGGAATTGGCGGCGTCTTAGGGAAAGCGGTAACGCTCGCCTGTCGGTTATCCTTCATGCAGGATGCCTGCCCACGTGAACCTGCCCGGTTCCCGAGTACATCCGCCCCGTGACGACCAGAAGAAAAATTCGAGCTAATCGTAGGCCGCTCACTGGCTGAAGACGGCGCGGCTATGATCGCGAGCTGCAACGGCGTACTCTCGACCCTCTCAAGAAGCACCCAATCAGGATATTACCTTTCGTACCGGCAGTTGGGAAGAAGTCCGGTCGCACGCGGAAATGATCGCAGGCGAGCGAGCATGTCGTCCACTGGTTCCATATCCCATGCGCAATGGAACCCGCTTCCTTCCGCGGCTAACCCGATCCTGCCCCGTAACCGCGCGCAGGATTGCTGGCCGGCGTCGCCATGTCGAGCGCGCCGGGCCTGCGATGCTCGAGATGCTTCACGCCCGTACGAAGGGGAGCATAAGGATTTGTGCGGCGGTCAAGCCGCGCGGACCATGGGGAGAGGGCTTCAACTCCCGCGGCGTCCGCCGTACCATCGCCGGCGTTTTTCATCATAACAGCCCGCAGCATGCCGACCTGTATTTCCACTAGGTTGGCTTCCGATGGTCACAGCGCGTGGTATCCGGGAGCGCCGTTCGCAAACCCGGCATGGTCTAGAAGTCTTGAGGACCATCTGGTCGCGCATGCCGCCGGGCTGCAGCTACTGAGCGTTTTTCGCGCCGCCACGGGGCGTCAGATGCGCCGAAGCCTGGGTGGAGGAATCATCGTCAAATCAACCGTAGCTGCCTTTGGTGATAAATGCCTCTTACGATTTTGAGCAGTTCTTGTTCCGACCTCATCATGCGAAGATCGTGGGACTGTCCAAGTTTTGCAAACGAGAGGCATCCCACAGATGGGGCACTCGGCTGCTGCGGGTCACCTTCGACGACAGTCACACTTACTGATCTCGATTGCTGACCTCAAGCTCCTTGACCGATGTCGAAATGAGTTTGGCCGCATGGCACGCGCAAGCGGAGCACCCTGGCCAGCCATTGTGCTCCAATCCGTGCTGTTTGCTCTCACAACCGCCTGAGGTCGCGCTGTTCAACAGCCATCTCCTTTTCAGATGAAAAACATCTGATCTAATCGTTTGTCTTAAGTCAAGTGTCGCAATAGCGTCAAAGAAATTTCCGGGAACATAGAAGGAAAGCCAAGCCATGCGCCAAGCAGCGCCCCGCTTTGCACTCGACCACATGGCGACGCCCGGACTTGAC
>NZ_JBVVQF010000047.1:14643-21867 GCF_055811815.1 Mesorhizobium sp. WSM4836 | reverse complement strand
AGAGAAGCTGCGCTTCGCCATCCGTGAAGGCGGCCGCACCGTCGGTGCCGGCATCGTCGTCACCATCAAAGAGTAATCGCCGGCGCTGCCGGTCGGGATCGGATGCAAAAGGGCGGTCTTCGGGCCGCCCTTTTGATTCTGGTATTCCGGTAATGGATTAACCGCATTGCTTCAAATCCTGTTGCAAGCGCCTCTGCCATAACTAGTATAGGTTGCATCGAGGGGGCTGCCCGAATGGGTCCATGGCGCCGTTTGCATAGTCAGGCATGGTGGTCGCTAGGGCTGATCTGCCTGGTGTCGCTGCTCGTCATGGGCCACGCTGCCTTCGCAGCGGATGCAAAGAAATCCACTTCGGAAAAACCCACTTCGGATCTCGGCCCGACAATGCGGTTCGTCGTCGTCCGCAGCAGCGCGCCGGGCTGCGAGCCGACCTGTCCGGAATGGATATCGGCGGAAGGTTCGATAGAAGCCGGCACGCCGGCCCTTTTCAAGCGCACGCTGAAGCAGCTTGGCGGCCGAAAGCTGCCGATCGTCGTCGATTCCCCCGGCGGCAATGTCGAAGCGGCGCTGACACTTGGTCGCCTGATCCGCAAGAACAAGCTCGATATCGCCGTCGGCAAAACCCGCTTCGTCGGCTGTCTGCCGGATATGAAGAACTGCAAGGAAAACGACGGCAAGGGCGCCCGTTATTTCGGCAATACGTACGTCAACGGCGCCATCTGCAATTCCGCCTGTCCATTGATGTTTTCCGGTGGCATCCGGCGCGTGGTCGGGGAATGGGCCTTTCTCGGCGTTCATCAGATCACCACGACCTACATCCGGACGAAACTGCTGTACCGCACCACTTACCGCATGCTGAAAGGCAAGAAGAAGATCCTCAGCACCCGGATCGTCAGCCGGAAGGACGCCGGCAGCTACAAGACCTACGAGATGAACAAGCCGCTGGAGCGGAAGCTGGCGGCCTATCTGAAGGAGATGGGCGTCGGCCTGGGCGTGCTCGAGACCATGAAAAGCACGCCGGCCAGCAGCATCCAGCAACTGGTTCCCTACGACATGATGCAAATGAATCTCGTCACCAGCCTGGACGCCGTCGACCTGCTGACCGCGCCAACCCTATGCAAATCCGATCCGTTGCCGGCGAGTTGCAGGGATGTGCCGGTGCCGGCGAATATCGCCAAGCCGGCCGGCGACGTAGCGACGAACGCCGAGCCTGCACCCGCAGGGCTCGAAACTACCCAGCCGAGGGAGGCTGCAGACATGCGCTTTGTCCTGGTCCGCGGCAGCAATCCGCTTTGCAATCCCAACTGCCCGGAATGGATCTCGGCCGAAGGCACAATTACCGCTGACACGCCCGAAAAACTGCGCCAACTGCTTGACAGCGCAGGCGACCGGCGCCTGCCCATCGTCATCAGTTCGCCGGGCGGTGACGTGCTTGGCGCTCTCGCCGCCGGAAGGCTGATCCGCGAACGTAAACTCGACATAGCGGTAGCGCGGACGGACTTCATTGGCTGTGAGCCGCGGCAGGCCGACTGCGCCGCCGACGACGGCGTCTACAACGGGCTCACGGTCGATGTCGGCGGCGAGTGCGGCTCGGCCTGCCCGATCATGCTCGCCGGCGGTATCAAACGGCTGGTCGGCCCGCGTGCACAGTTGAGCCTGCATTCGATGGGCTTCGAGCAGCGTGTCAAGGCCTATCTCGAGGACATGACTGTTGGACCCGGCATGTTTTCGGCGATGCAATCGGCGCAATACTCGCGCTACCGGCAGCTTGAACCAGAGATGATGCTGAAAGTCGGGCTGACGACCGGGCCTGGATCCGCGGACGAATTGACAGGTCCCGGCATCTGCAGATCGGAGCCACGGCCGGAGAACTGCCACGAGCTCTCGGGCGCCAAGGCTCAGGCCAGCACGCCCCTGAAATCATAGGCCGGTCAATCGTAAGACAGGCATTGCGGCCAAACTGGCCATCGAGGCAGGTTGAGCGGCACTCGATATTTCCGCTATCGTCCAGCGAAGACCAGCACGGGATCGCAAATGAGCCAGGATGTCCCGACATTGTTCGAATGGGCCGGCGGCTCCGAAGCGCTGAACCGCCTGACCCAGACCTTCTACGACAACGTCTCCCGGGACCCCATCGTCGGGCCTGTGTTCAAGCATATGGCGCCGGACCATCCCGCCCACGTCGCGGCCTTCATCGGCGAAGTCTTTGGCGGACCGAAAACCTACAGCGAAAAGCATGGCGGCCATCGCGAGATGGTGATGCATCATCTCGGCAAGCACCTGACGGAGGAGCAGCGCCGGCGCTGGATCAATCTTCTCGCCGACGCCGCCGACGAGATCGGATTGCCTGACGATCCCGAATTCCGCTCGGCCTTCATGGCCTATATCGAATGGGGATCGCGGCTGGCCAAGATGAACTCCAACAAGGGCCCGACCTGCGACCCCGAGACGGAACCAATGCCGGCCTGGAGTTGGAGGGTTCCGGGCGGCCCCTACAAGCCGCCTTCGGGAAACTGACCAGGCGCGAATCGGTCCAAAAAACCATGCCGCCACGACCCCGTTGCCCAAAAACGGGTGGCGGTGAATGATTCGGTCCGCCAGGTTGGAACCGTTTGGGGCCGCCGTCGCTGGCGGGGGCCGCGCTGAAAAACCGGAGGCTTGCGATGGGATCGGACAGCAAAGCGGATTCTGACAGCGATCGCGGAACCCGAAATCCGTTTGGTGTCATGGATGTTTCCACTCCCGACGACGAGGAGGTGTCGGCGTTCGCCGCCGGAATAAAGCTGGAGGGAGCCGCAAGCGATGAAAACGCCGAAGCCTGGGGCACCGAAAGCGACCGCGACTGCAACGACACCATCGAAGGCAGTTGGTCCAGCCGATGGAACGGTGGTGCCGATCCCACAATTCCGGGCGATAGGACGGACAAATGGAAGTCTGGCCGGGGCGAGGTGAAGACGGCGGCAGAGAGAGTGTACCTGCTGTTCGATTGGCATGATGGCCTGCGCAAGGGGCTCATCGATGCCCGGCGCGTCGGTGCGAAAGGGCTGGTTGGAAAATACATCAATCTGACCGACCCAGAAATCGTGCGCCCCTGGGTCGGTTTGATCGTCAGCAATCGACGGATCGACGGGAAATGGCCGGGAGGACGCCTGGACTTTCGAAGATGAAGGCTGGGCGGCGCACGTCGCTCTTTACAGAGCGCGCGGAAGCTTTTAGGAAGCGCCTGCTGCGCCGACATGCGCATACGGGCATAGCTCAGTTGGTAGAGCGGCGGTCTCCAAAACCGCAGGTCGTAGGTTCGAGCCCTGCTGCCCGTGCCATTCTTTGAATGGATACCTAAAAAACGATTCTTTTGCAGCGCGGCCTTTGAAAATCGGCTTGTGACTTGCCATATAGCATAAGCTGCGGCATAAGGGCCGCATAGCCGGGACGGGACGACTGGATGGTTCCGAGGCGGCGTTTGGTCATAAAGCGGACACTTGCCACTTGCGTGGATCAAGAATCGGTTTTATGTAGACGAAACAGACACGCGGCGCGTGGAGCTGGGAAGCCGGCTTTACGCGTCTGATTTGCATGGGCGAAATGATTGCGCTGATTCGGCGCGAACGCACGCTCGAGCGGCACGTCCCGGCCAGCGGGATCATCCAGGAGACCCGCCCAGCGGGTCTTGCAGACAGAGCGGCATATGGCTTCGAAAACCACAAATCCTTTCACCTTTCTCCAGCAGGTTCGCGCGGAGACCGCCAAGGTCACTTGGCCGTCGCGGCGCGAAACGATGATCTCGACGGTGATGGTCCTTGTGTTCGCGGTCATCGCGATGATCTTTTTCTTTACCGCAGACGTGGCCATGGGCTTTGCGGTCGAAAAAATCCTCGGCCTTGGACAGTAAGTCCGGCGATTACGGAGAAGTCTTGAAATGACCGCGCGGTGGTACATCATCCACGCCTACTCGAACTTTGAAAAGAAAGTCGCCGAGGACATTGAGAACAAGGCCAAGCAGAAGGGCCTGTCCGCCGACATCGAGCAGATCGTGGTACCGACCGAGAAGGTCGTCGAGATCCGCCGCGGCCGCAAGGTCGACGCCGAGCGCAAGTTCTTTCCGGGCTATGTGCTGCTGAAGGCCAATCTGACCGATGCCGTGTTCTCGCTCGTCAAGAACACGCCGAAGGTCACCGGTTTCCTGGGCGACTCCAAGCCGGTGCCGATCACCGAAGCCGAGGCCCAGCGTATCCTGAACCAGGTTCAGGAGGGCGTCGAGCGGCCGAAGCCGTCGGTGACGTTCGAGATCGGCGAAGCGATCCGCGTTTCGGATGGACCATTCGCGTCCTTCAACGGTTTCGTCCAGGAAGTGGACGAGGAGCGGGCGCGGCTCAAGGTGGAAGTTTCGATCTTCGGGCGCGCCGTGCCGGTCGATCTGGAATTCGGACAGGTCGAGAAGAGCTGATCCGAAATCCCTGCACCGGTTTCGGCGGCAGGGAAGGCGGCGCGGAGATCGCGCGGCCAAAAACGGGTGGAAGGCGAATGCGGCTTTAGCCGGCCGCGCGGACCGCACCACCAGACTGCAACCGCCGGCAAGACCGGCATGAGAAAAGGCAGGAAGAGAGATGGCTAAGAAGATTGCAGGCCAGCTCAAGCTCCAGGTTTCCGCGGGATCGGCCACGCCGTCGCCCCCGATCGGCCCGGCGCTTGGTCAGCGTGGCATCAACATCATGGAGTTCTGCAAGGCGTTCAACGCGCAGACCCAGGAAATGGAAAAGGGCTCGCCGGTCCCGGTCGTCATCACCTATTACCAGGACAAGTCGTTCACCTTCGTCATGAAGACGCCGCCGGTGAGCTATTTCCTGAAGAAGGCCGCGAACCTGAAGTCGGGCTCGAAAGAGCCGGGCAAGGTCAAGGCCGGCACGATCGGCCGCGATAAGGTGCGCGCCATCGCCGAGCAGAAGATGAAGGATCTGAACGCAAACGACGTCGAGGCGGCCATGCGCATGGTCGAGGGCTCCGCCCGCTCGATGGGTCTGGAAGTGGTGGGCTGAGATCATGGCAAAGATTGCAAAGCGCGTATCGAAGACCCGCGAAGGCATCGATCCCAACAAGGCCTATGCCCTGGGTGATGCGTTGAAGCTGCTCAAGGACCGGTCCTCGGTGAAGTTCGACGAGACGATCGAAGTCGCGATGAACCTCGGCGTCGACCCGCGCCATGCCGACCAGATGGTCCGCGGCGTGGTCAACCTGCCGAACGGCACCGGCCGCAGCGTTCGCGTCGCCGTCTTTGCGCGTGGCGACAAGGCCGAGGAGGCCAAGGCCGCCGGCGCCGATATCGTCGGAGCGGAGGATCTGGTCGATATCGTCCAGAAGGGCACGATCGACTTCGATCGCTGCATCGCCACGCCGGACATGATGCCGCTGGTCGGCCGTCTCGGCAAGGTGCTCGGTCCGCGCGGCATGATGCCGAACCCGAAGGTCGGCACTGTCACCACCGACGTTGCCGCCGCCGTCAAGGCATCGAAGGGCGGCGCCGTCGAGTTCCGCGTCGAGAAGGCCGGCATCGTTCACGCCGGCGTCGGCAAGGTCTCGTTCGACGTCAAGGCGCTGGAAGAAAACGTCCGCGCTTTCGCTGACGCGGTGACCAGGGCAAAGCCGGCTGGTGCCAAGGGCAACTATGTCAAGAAGGTGTCGGTCACCTCGACGATGGGCCCGGGCCTCAAGCTCGACGTCTCGACGCTCGCAGCGTCCTGATACGAACAATTGGATCAGCCGCTAAAACGCTGATCCGTGAAAGAATTCCGGGCCTCCGACCTGTCGGCGGCCCGGTACCGGAAGTCGAAAGGCTTCCGGACATCCTGTCCGAGATTGCAGGCGGCCCCCAAGCCTTAGGTGATGTGGGCCTTAATTCATGTGGGCCTGCATGAGACGGGTGAAGACCGGACAAAGGAGCGAAAGCTCCAATGAAAGGTTCGAACCGTGTTTGCCTTTTGTCTGCGCACCGTCCGGCTTGCCGGCAGGTGTGGCGAAAGGGGGCAGGATCCTCGAGCGTCGTTCGGGAGATCCGTTACTGGATGGCCCGGCCGGCAAAAGGCAACCCGACGCCTGTCCTTCGTAGAGGGCAGGGGTCAACTGGAGATAGGCAGTGGACAGAGCGGAAAAACGCGAACTCGTCACGGGCCTGAATGATGCGTTCTCAAGCGCTGGTTCAGTCGTCGTGGCCCACTACGCCGGTATCACCGTCGCGCAAATGAACGACCTTCGGTCGAAAATGCGCGCTGCCGGTGGCACCGTCAAAGTCGCGAAGAACCGTCTCGCCAAAATCGCTCTTCAGGGCACGGACTCCGCATCGATCATCGAGCTGTTCAAGGGACAGACGCTGATCGCCTATTCGGAGGATCCGATTGCGGCGCCGAAGGTCGCGTCCGATTTCGCCAGGGGAAATGACAAGCTCGTCATTCTCGGCGGCGCAATGGGCACCACCTCGCTCAACGCCGACGGTGTGAAGGCTCTCGCCACACTTCCGTCGCTCGATGAGCTGCGCGCCAGGCTGGTTGGCATGATCGCCACGCCGGCAACCCGGATCGCCCAGATCGTCAATGCGCCTGCGGCTTCGGTCGCGCGCGTCATCGGCGCTTACGCCCGGAAGGACGAGGCGGCATGAGGCCGTTCCTCGCTATCACAAACACACGTTCGAACCTTATGAAGGAACATTGCAATGGCTGATCTGGCAAAGATCGTAGACGACCTTTCGAAGCTGACCGTCCTCGAGGCGGCCGAGCTGTCGAAGCTTCTTGAAGAAAAGTGGGGCGTTTCCGCCGCTGCTCCGGTGGCGGTTGCCGCTGCCGGCGGCGCTGCGGCCGCTGCTGCTCCGGTCGAGGAAAAGACGGAATTCGACGTCGTCCTCACCGAGGCAGGCGCTCAGAAGATCAACGTCATCAAGGAGGTTCGCGCCATCACCGGTCTTGGCCTCAAGGAAGCCAAGGACCTGGTCGAGGCGGCTCCGAAGCCGGTCAAGGAAGGCGTTTCCAAGGCCGACGCGGACAAGTTCAAGGCCCAGCTGGAAGCAGCCGGCGCCAAGGTTGAACTGAAGTAAGCGTTGAGTACCGGGGGGCCGCGGGGCCGCCGGCCCCCCCCCCCCCCCGGGGGGGGGGGGGGGGGGGGGGGGAGGGGTGGAAAAAACATTTACTGGGGGGGGCACAACGCCCAGAGCGAAAAAGGGGTTTTGCCGGGTTTTGCCCC
>NZ_JBVVQF010000047.1:0-14633 GCF_055811815.1 Mesorhizobium sp. WSM4836 | reverse complement strand
CGGCTCCGAGCGGTGAATTTCCCGGTTTTCCCTCGCCCGCCGCCAAAATTTCCACCCCCCTGCGCCCCCCCGCGGCTTTATTTTTTTTTTTTTTTTTTTTTTGGGGGGGGGGGGGGGGGCGGCGCCCCCCCCGCCACTCCCTTCGCAAGGAGGGAGGTTCGTAGCGCGAAGAGTGCGAAAACCTCTTTCCTGAGGGCCGCAAACCGGCCTTCAGGAAACGGGTTTTCTCCCGTTTCTGGCCCACCGCCAAGTGGCGGCGGGTGAAAAGACAAGAAGCCGCCGACAGGCGGCGGGCAACAAGACAGGGCCGCCAAGGTGGCCCGAGATGCAAGGCGAGCCGCGGCGAGGCTCGTCCCGAGAATTGAGCTAAGGAGCGACGATGGCCCAGACCCAGACTTTCAATGGCCGCAGACGCGTACGCAAGTTTTTCGGAAAGATCCCGGAAGTTGCGGAGATGCCGAACCTGATCGAGGTTCAGAAGGCATCCTATGACCAGTTCCTGATGGTGGAGGAGCCCAAGGGAGGGCGTCCCGACGAGGGGCTGCAGGCAGTTTTCAAGTCGGTCTTCCCGATTTCCGATTTTTCCGGCTCCTCGATGCTGGAATTCGTGAAATACGAGTTCGAAGGACCGAAATTCGACGTTGACGAATGCCGTCAGCGCGACCTGACCTATGCGGCGCCGCTCAAGGTGACGCTGCGCCTCATCGTGTTCGATATCGACGAGGATACCGGCGCCAAGTCGATCAAGGACATCAAGGAGCAGGACGTCTACATGGGCGACATGCCGCTCATGACATTGAACGGCACCTTCATCGTCAATGGTACCGAGCGCGTCATCGTCTCGCAGATGCACCGTTCGCCGGGCGTCTTCTTCGACCATGACAAGGGCAAGTCGCACTCGTCCGGCAAGCTTCTGTTTGCCGCGCGCGTCATTCCCTATCGCGGCTCGTGGCTCGACATTGAGTTCGACAGCAAGGACGTCGTGCATGCACGCATCGACCGCCGCCGCAAGATTCCGGTGACGTCGCTGCTGATGGCGCTCGGCATGGACGGCGAAGAGATCCTGTCGACCTTCTACAACAAGATCACCTACAAGCGCGCCGGCGACCATTGGCGCATCCCGTTCAACGTCGAGCGTTTCCGCGGCCTCAAGGCCGTTGGCGACCTGGTCGATGCCGACACCGGCGAAGTCGTCGTCGAGGCCGGCAAGAAGATCACCGCCCGCCAGGCCAGGGCGCTTGGCGAAAAGGGTCTCAAGGCGATCAAGGCGACCGACGAGGATCTGCTCGGCAACTATCTTGCCGAGGACATCGTCAACTACGCGACCGGCGAGATCTTCCTCGAAGCCGGCGACGAGATCGACGAAAAGACGCTGAAAGTGCTGCTCGGCACCGGCGAGGACGAGATCAAAGTTCTCGACATCGACCACGTCAATGTCGGCGCCTATATCCGCAACACGCTCAACGTCGACAAGAACGAGAGCCGCCAGGACGCCCTGTTCGACATCTACCGCGTCATGCGCCCCGGCGAGCCGCCGACGCTGGAAACCGCTGAAGCCATGTTCAACTCGCTGTTTTTCGACAGCGAGCGCTATGATCTGTCGGCAGTCGGCCGCGTCAAGATGAATATGCGCCTGGAGCTGAAAGCCGAGGATACCGTGCGCGTGCTGCGCAAGGACGACATCCTGGCCGTCGTCAAGACCCTGGTCGAACTGCGCGACGGCAAGGGCGAAATCGACGATATCGACAATCTCGGCAACCGCCGCGTGCGCTCGGTTGGCGAGCTGATGGAGAACCAGTACCGCGTTGGGCTGCTGCGCATGGAGCGCGCGATCAAGGAACGCATGTCCTCGATCGAGATCGACACGGTGATGCCGCAGGACCTGATCAACGCCAAGCCGGCGGCTGCCGCCGTGCGCGAGTTCTTCGGTTCCTCGCAGCTGTCGCAGTTCATGGATCAGACCAACCCGCTGTCGGAGATCACCCACAAGCGCCGTCTGTCGGCGCTTGGGCCGGGCGGTCTGACCCGCGAGCGAGCCGGTTTCGAAGTGCGCGACGTGCACCCGACGCATTACGGCCGCATCTGCCCGATCGAGACGCCGGAAGGCCCGAATATCGGCCTGATCAACTCGCTGGCGACCTTCGCGCGCGTCAACAAATACGGCTTCATCGAGAGCCCGTACCGCAAGATCGTCAATGGCAAGCTGACCAATGAGGTCGTCTACCTCTCGGCTATGGAAGAGGCCAAGCACCACGTCGCGCAGGCCAATGCCGAGCTCGACAAGAATGGTCATTTCGTCGACGAATTCGTCATTTGCCGCAACGCCGGCGAAGTGATGATGGCGCCGCGCGAAAACGTCGATCTGATGGACGTGTCGCCGAAGCAGATGGTGTCGGTGGCCGCGGCCCTGATCCCGTTCCTCGAGAACGACGACGCCAACCGCGCGCTGATGGGCTCGAACATGCAACGTCAGGCCGTGCCGCTGGTGCGCGCCGAAGCGCCGTTCGTCGGCACCGGCATGGAGCCGATCGTCGCCCGTGACTCAGGCGCCGCCATCGGCGCCCGCCGCGGCGGCATCGTCGACCAGGTGGACGCGACGCGTATCGTCATCCGCGCCACGGAAGATCTCGATCCCGGCAAGTCCGGCGTCGATATCTACCGGCTGATGAAGTTCCAGCGTTCGAACCAGAACACCTGCATCAATCAGCGTCCGCTGGTGCGCATGGGCGACCGGGTCAACAAGGGCGACATCATTGCCGACGGCCCGTCGACCGAGCTCGGCGATCTGGCCCTCGGCCGCAACGTGCTGGTCGCGTTCATGCCGTGGAACGGCTACAACTACGAGGATTCCATCCTCTTGTCCGAGCGCATCGTCGCCGACGACGTCTTCACCTCGATCCACATCGAGGAGTTCGAAGTCATGGCCCGCGACACCAAGCTTGGGCCGGAGGAGATCACGCGCGACATCCCGAACGTCTCGGAAGAAGCGCTGAAGAACCTTGATGAGGCCGGCATCGTCTATATCGGTGCGGAAGTGCAGCCGGGCGATATCCTTGTCGGCAAGATCACGCCGAAGGGCGAAAGCCCGATGACGCCGGAAGAAAAGCTGCTGCGCGCCATCTTCGGTGAAAAGGCCTCGGACGTGCGCGACACTTCCATGCGCATGCCTCCGGGAACCTTCGGCACCGTCGTCGAAGTGCGCGTCTTCAACCGCCACGGCGTAGAGAAGGATGAGCGCGCCATGGCAATCGAGCGCGAGGAGATCGAACGCCTCGCCAAGGACCGTGACGACGAGCAGGCGATCCTTGACCGTAACGTCTACTCGCGTCTTTCCGACGTTCTCGTCGGCAAGGAGGCGATTGCCGGGCCGAAGGGCTTCAAGAAGGGCTCGAAGCTGTCGAAAGACACGCTCGACGAGTATCCGCGTTCGCAGTGGTGGCAGTTCGCCGTGGAGAACGAAAAGCTCCAGAGCGAACTGGAAGCCCTGCGTGGCCAGTACGACGATTCCAAGAAGGCGCTCGAGCAGCGCTTCATGGACAAGGTCGAGAAGGTGCAGCGCGGCGACGAGATGCCTCCGGGCGTCATGAAGATGGTCAAGGTCTTTGTGGCCGTGAAGCGCAAGATGCAGCCCGGCGACAAGATGGCCGGCCGGCACGGCAACAAGGGTGTCGTGTCGCGGATCGTTCCGGTCGAGGACATGCCTTTCCTCGAGGACGGCACGCATGCCGATATCGTGCTCAACCCGTTGGGTGTGCCGTCGCGCATGAATGTCGGCCAGATCCTGGAAACGCATCTGGGCTGGGCCTGCGCCGGAATGGGCAGGAAGATCGGCGATCTGATCGACGCGTACAAGACGGCGGGCGATATCAAGCCGCTGCGCAAGACGCTCGAGAGCTTCATGCCGGCCAACGACCGCAACGAGCCGGTCCGCGAATACGACGACGACAGCATCGTTCGCCTTGGCGAGCAGATGCGCCGCGGCGTCTCAATCGCCACACCGGTGTTCGACGGCGCGCACGAGGCCGACATCAACATCATGCTGGAGCAGGCGGGCCTGCACACGAGCGGTCAGTCGCAGCTCTATGACGGACGCACCGGCGAGCCGTTCGATCGCAAAGTGACGATGGGCTATATATATATGCTCAAGCTTCACCACCTTGTGGACGACAAGATCCACGCGCGTTCGATTGGTCCGTACTCGCTCGTTACCCAGCAGCCGCTGGGTGGCAAGGCGCAGTTCGGTGGCCAGCGCTTCGGCGAGATGGAGGTCTGGGCGCTCGAAGCGTACGGTGCCGCCTACACGCTGCAGGAGATGCTGACGGTGAAGTCGGACGACGTTGCCGGCCGTACCAAGGTCTACGAGGCGATCGTCAGAGGCGACGACACCTTCGAG
This sequence comes from Mesorhizobium sp. WSM4836, assembly GCF_055811815.1. Taxonomy (NCBI): domain Bacteria; kingdom Pseudomonadati; phylum Pseudomonadota; class Alphaproteobacteria; order Hyphomicrobiales; family Phyllobacteriaceae; genus Mesorhizobium; species Mesorhizobium sp. WSM4836. The sequence goes on along the minus strand of NZ_JBVVQF010000047.1, from coordinate 10,240 downwards.
GCCGGCATCCCCGAGAGCTTCAACGTTCTGGTCAAGGAAATGCGGTCTCTCGGCCTCAATGTCGAGCTGGAGAACACCAAGCTCGACGAGACCCCGATCCGGCTGCCCGACGCGGCCGAGTAAGCAAGACGTCCGGTCGCGGGAGAGGGCTCTCGCGACTGGGCGCACCCAAATTCTTCGGCCAATGGCCGATCAAGTCGGCGGGCGTTTGGCCCGCGCTAGATGCAAGGGGTTTTCGATGACCCCGAAAAGGAGAACGGCATGAACCAAGAGGTCATGAATCTCTTCAATCCCCAGGCGCCCGCGCAGGTGTTCGATTCCATCCGGATCTCGCTTGCCAGCCCTGAGAAGATTCTGTCCTGGTCGTTTGGCGAGATCAAGAAGCCGGAGACCATCAACTACCGCACCTTCAAGCCGGAGCGTGACGGCCTGTTCTGCGCGCGCATTTTTGGTCCGATCAAGGACTATGAGTGCCTGTGCGGCAAGTACAAGCGCATGAAGTACAAGGGCGTCATCTGCGAGAAGTGCGGCGTCGAAGTCACGCTGTCGCGCGTCCGCCGCGAGCGCATGGGCCACATCGAGCTGGCGGCACCGGTCGCCCACATCTGGTTCCTGAAGTCGCTGCCGTCGCGCATCGGCACGCTGCTCGACATGACGCTGAAGGACATTGAGCGGGTCCTCTACTTCGAGAACTACATCGTCACCGAACCCGGCCTTACCGCGCTGAAGGAGCACCAGCTGCTCAGCGAGGAAGAGTACATGATGGCCGTCGACGAGTATGGCGAGGATTCGTTCACCGCCATGATCGGCGCCGAGGCGATCCACGACCTTCTGGCCGGCATGGACCTCGAGAAGATCGCCGGCGATCTGCGTTCGGAACTGGCTTCGACCACTTCCGAGCTCAAGCAGAAGAAGTACCTGAAGCGGCTCAAGGTCGTCGAGAACTTCATGGAATCCGGCAACCGTCCGGAATGGATGATCATGAAGGTGGTTCCGGTGATCCCGCCGGACCTGCGTCCGCTTGTCCCGCTGGACGGCGGCCGTTTCGCCACGTCCGATCTGAACGACCTTTATCGCCGCGTCATCAACCGCAATAACCGCTTGAAGCGGCTGATCGAGCTGCGCGCGCCCGGCATCATCGTGCGCAATGAAAAGCGCATGCTGCAGGAAGCCGTCGATGCGCTGTTCGACAACGGCCGTCGCGGCCGCGTCATCACCGGTGCCAACAAGCGTCCGTTGAAGTCGCTGTCCGACATGCTGAAGGGCAAGCAGGGCCGGTTCCGCCAGAACCTGCTCGGCAAGCGCGTCGACTATTCCGGCCGCTCGGTCATCGTCACCGGTCCGGAGCTCAAGCTGCACCAGTGCGGCCTGCCGAAGAAGATGGCGCTCGAACTGTTCAAGCCCTTCATCTACGCCCGTCTCGACGCCAAGGGTTACTCCTCGACCGTCAAGCAGGCGAAGAAGCTGGTCGAGAAGGAGCGTCCGGAGGTCTGGGATATCCTCGACGAGGTCATCCGCGAGCATCCGGTGCTTTTGAACCGCGCACCGACGCTGCACCGCCTCGGCATCCAGGCGTTCGAGCCGATCCTGATCGAAGGCAAGGCGATCCAGCTTCATCCGCTGGTCTGCACGGCCTTCAACGCCGACTTCGACGGTGACCAGATGGCGGTCCACGTGCCGCTGTCGCTGGAAGCGCAGCTCGAAGCCCGCGTGTTGATGATGTCGACCAACAACATCCTGCACCCGGCTTCCGGTGCACCGATCATCGTGCCGTCGCAGGACATGGTTCTCGGCCTCTACTATCTCTCGATCGTCAACCAGAACGAGCCGGGCGAGGGCATGGTCTTTGCCGACATGGGCGAGCTCCAGCACGCGCTCGAGACCAAGGCGGTGACGCTGCATGCCAAGATCAAGGGGCGCTTCCGCACGGTCGACGCCGACGGCAAGGTCGTGTCGAAGATCTACGACACCACGCCTGGCCGCATGATCATCGGCGAGCTTCTGCCGAAGAACCACAATGTGCCGTACGAGACCGCCAACCAGGAGATGACCAAGAAGAACATCTCCAAGATGATCGACACCGTCTACCGCCATTGCGGTCAGAAGGAGACGGTTATTTTCTGCGATCGCATCATGGCTCTCGGCTTCAGCCACGCCTGCCGCGCCGGCATTTCGTTCGGCAAGGACGACATGCTGATCCCGGATGCCAAGATCAAGCTGGTGTCCGACACCGAGGCTTTGGCCAAGGAGTACGAGCAGCAGTACAATGACGGCCTGATCACGCAGGGTGAGAAGTACAACAAGGTCGTCGACGCCTGGGCCAAGTGCTCGGAAAAGGTCGCCGACGAAATGATGGCCCGCATCAAGGCGGTCGAGTTCGAGGATAACGGCCGTCAGAAGCCGATGAACTCGATCTACATGATGTCGCACTCCGGTGCGCGCGGCTCGCCCACCCAGATGCGCCAGCTCGCCGGTATGCGCGGCCTGATGGCCAAGCCTAGCGGTGAAATCATCGAGACGCCGATCATCTCGAACTTCAAGGAAGGCCTCACCGTGCTCGAGTACTTCAACTCGACCCACGGCGCCCGCAAGGGTCTGGCCGACACCGCCTTGAAGACGGCGAACTCGGGTTATCTGACGCGTCGTCTTGTCGACGTGGCGCAGGACTGCATCGTCAATTCGCTCGACTGCGGCACCGACAAGGGCCTCACCATGCAGCCGATCGTCGATGCCGGTCAGGTCGTCGCCTCGGTTGGCCAGCGCGTTCTCGGCCGCACCTCGCTCGACGACATCACCCACCCGGTCACCGGCGAGGTTCTGGTCAAGGCCGGAACGCTGATGGACGAGCGTGACGTGGAACAGATCGAAAAGGCCGGCGTGCAGTCGGTCCGCATCCGTTCGGCACTAACCTGCGAGGTCAGGGTCGGCGTCTGCGCGGTCTGCTACGGACGCGATCTGGCCCGCGGCACTCCCGTCAACCAGGGCGAGGCTGTCGGCGTCATCGCGGCGCAGTCGATCGGCGAGCCGGGCACCCAGCTCACCATGCGTACCTTCCACATGGGCGGCACGGCGCAGGTGGTGGATTCCTCCTTCCTTGAAGCCTCCTATGAGGGTAAGGTCGAAATCCGCAACCGCAACGTGGTGCGCAACTCCGACGGCCAGCTGATGGTCATGGGCCGCAACATGGCGGTGTTGATCCTCGACGAGGCCGGCAAGGAACGCGCCACGCACCGCGTCACCTACGGTTCGCGCATCTTCGTCGACGACGGCGACAAGGTGAAGCGCGGCCAGCGTATCGCCGAGTGGGATCCTTATACCCGCCCAATCCTCACCGAAATCGAGGGCAGGGTGGCATTCGAGGATCTGGTCGATGGCATTTCCGTTCAGGAAACCGCCGACGAATCTACCGGCATCACCAAGCGCGAGGTCATCGACTGGCGTTCGACGCCACGCGGCAACGATCTCAAGCCGGCGATCGTCGTCCAGGATGCCAAGGGCAAGGTCGGCAAGCTGTCGAAGGGCGGCGACGCCCGCTTCCTGCTCTCGGTCGAGGCCATTCTTTCGGTCGAGCCGGGTGCACAGGTTCGCCCCGGCGACGTGCTGGCGCGTATTCCGATGGAAAGCGCCAAGACCAAGGACATCACCGGCGGTCTGCCGCGTGTGGCCGAACTGTTCGAGGCACGCCGTCCGAAGGATCACGCCATCATCGCCGAGATCGATGGCACGATCCGCTTCGGCCGCGACTACAAGAACAAGCGCCGTATCATCATCGAGCCGCATGACTCGGCGCTTGAGCCGGTCGAATACCTGATCCCGAAGGGCAAGCCGTTCCATCTCCAGGACGGCGACGTCATTGAGAAGGGCGACTACATCCTCGACGGCAATCCGGCGCCGCACGACATCCTGGCGATCAAGGGCGTGGAAGCGCTTGCCTCCTACCTCGTCAATGAGATCCAGGAGGTCTACCGCCTGCAGGGCGTGTCGATAAACGACAAGCACATCGAGGTGATCGTTCGCCAGATGCTGCAGAAGGTCGAGATCACCACGCAGGGCGATTCGACCTACATTCCGGGCGACCACGTCGACGTGATCGAACTGGAAGAGGTCAACGAGCGCCTGGTCGAGGAAGGCAAGAAGCCGGCCGAAGGCCAGCCGGTGCTGCTCGGCATCACCAAGGCCTCGCTGCAGACGCCGTCCTTCATCTCCGCCGCCTCCTTCCAGGAGACGACGAGGGTGCTGACCGAAGCTGCGGTTGCCGGCAAGACCGACATGCTGCAGGGGCTGAAGGAAAACGTCATCGTCGGCCGGCTGATCCCGGCAGGCACCGGCGGTACGATGAGCCAGATCCGACGCATCGCCACCTCGCGTGACGAGTTGATCATCGACGAGCGCCGCAAGGCGTCCGGCGTCGAGGTCGCGGAGCCGATGCTGACCGACATGGCTTCCGCCGCGCAGTAAGCGCGCAAAGAAGAGAAGATAGAAAAGGGGCCGAAGTGGCCCCTTTTCGTATTTTGGTTCCTCAATCGGATCGGAGGAGAAACGATGAGCAGCAGGAAGACCTGGGCTTCGGTCGACGATTACATTGTCGGGGCTCTTTTCGAGGCGGATCCCACCCTCGATGCCGTTCTGGCGACTAACCATGATCAGGGCCTGCCGGCAATCGATGTTTCGCCGGCCCAAGGCAAGCTGCTGTCACTTCTTGCGCGAATGCGGGGAACCAAGAAGGTGCTCGAGATCGGCACGCTGGGCGGCTACTCGACAATCTGGATGGCGCGAGCATTGCCCGTGGACGGCAAGGTCGTGACGCTCGAGCTTGAGCCGCACCACGCCAGTGTCGCGCGGTCGAACTTTGAACGGGCAGGGGTGTCGGACCGGGTAGAACTGCGGGTCGGACCGGCGCTTCAATCGCTTGCGGCGCTGGAGGCAGAGAATGCCGGCCCGTTCGACTTCGTCTTCATCGACGCCGACAAGCCGAACAACCCGCACTATCTGTCTTGGGCGATGCGTCTTTCGAGACCGGGGACCGTCATCGTCTGCGACAACGTCATTCGTGACGGCGCGGTGGTGAATGAAGATGGTCGCGACGCCAATGTCGAAGGTGCGCGCGCGGCGTTCTCGTTCATCGGCAGCGACAAGCGTCTGGAAGGCACCGCGATCCAGACCGTTGGCGCCAAAGGCTATGACGGCTTTGCCATAGCGATCGTCAAGTGAATCTGCGCGGCGAGTGGCTGGACCGGCGATCCGGCCGGCGCCCGCGGCTCAGTCGAAAAACGCTTCCACCACGTTGCGCTTGCCAAGCATGAAGGCATCGGCGACGTGCTGGAGGGGCGCGAGATCGACGTCGGAGGTGCCCGCGCGCACGATGTCGGCAAAGCGCTTGTAGAGCATCGGGTATTCCGCTTCCGGCTCCTCGTGAACGACGCGGCCATCGATGGCGAGTTTCGAACCGCCGCCAGAAAGTACCATGGATCCGGCCTCGGTATCGGCCAGGATGTCCCAGCTTTGCGGGCCGGTCTGGCGCCAGTCGAGTTCCATCGTAACCGGCAGACCGTTCGAAGTGCGGAAGGCGATATGGGCGGCGATTGGGGCCGCGCGGTTTTCGGGGAAATCGAGCTCTGCCGAGCCGATGAACATCGGCGGCAGGATGTGGGTGGCGATCGACAGCGCGTTGATGCCGGGATCGAAGACGCCAAAGCCGCCGGGGGCCCAGATCCATTCCTGGTTCGGATGCCAGCGGCGCACGTCTTCCTTCCAGTTGATGGCGGCCGACCTGATCGTAGTCGAACCGAGGAATGCACGCGCTGCTTCGACGGCCGGCGCATAGCGTGAATGCCAGCTGGCGAACAGGCAGACGCCGTTCGCTCCCGCCAGCGCCTTCAGGTCTTCGACCTCGCTGACCGTGGCGCCGGGCGGCTTTTCCAGGAAGACATGCTTTTTCGCCACCAGCGCCGTGCGCGCTGCGTCATAGCGAAACTGCGGCGGCATGCACAGCGACACCGCCTCGAGCTCCGGCACCGCGTCAAGCATCGCCTCGATGGTCGGGAAATTCGGGATGTCTTCGACTTTGCCATGGCGGCTCGCTGCGGCGACCAGGCGATAATCCCGGTCCTTCGCCAAGGCCGGCAGGTGCTGGTCGCGGACGATCTTTCCCACGCCGACGATGCCGAGCTTGATGGGATTAGAGGACATGGGAACTCCGCAGGTTGAGTGTGCCAGAGGTCGCTTCTTAGCAGAGAACTTATGCCGGGCAAGTCGCCGGGCTTCTATCGCCGGCCCGCGAGATCGACCGCGATTCAGATCTCTTCAAATCGGCACATCGAATGTCACGATCGATACTTCGCCTTCGAGCGCGCCCTGATAGGCGGACAGATGCGGCTCCTCGTCGGGCACGCCGTCCAGATCGCCGATCTGATCGAGCTCGGCCTCGGCATAACCTTCCGCGGCAAGCGATTCGAGAGCGCTGCGCACCGCCGAATCGTCGTCCGGCGCGACCAGCATCACATGCACGCCTTCCGGCTTGCCGCCTTTGCGCTTCCACACCCGGCCGGTAATAATGGTGACCGGGCGCTCCTCATTGTCATTCACGGGTTCGTACCTCCTGGCGAGGGGATTTTGGCTGTTCATGCCGCCTTTTCGCACGAAGCACGGCCCGGAAACAGTCGAAAGTCGGTCACTTTCTGCCTTCCTCTTGAAAAACGGCGCAAGAAAATTACATGCGTTTTTCGCATGGCTGCCACGCCGCGGGTTCAGCGCAATATTTGCCGCTCCGGGGTTGACGGACAGTGGCCATACGAGTAGAAGCCGCCCAGTCAGAACCGATGTGAGGCTCTCGCTTCCGAAGCGACACGCTTTGGAGTTTGCCTCAAACAGGGTTCGTTTTACGAGCGAAAAGACATTTCCGGCGTGCATGAAGCGGCTTCCGCTTCCTCTGCCATTTGTTCGGGCAAGACCGCGAGGCGCGGTTTGTGGCCCGAATTTGCGTATGGAAATGACGCTTTGAGCGGCCCTGACCGGGCAAGACACGGAATTGAGAGACAAGAGGGTTTAATGCCTACCGTCAACCAGCTGATCCGCAAGCCGCGCATTGCGCCGGTGAAGCGCAACAAGGTCCCGGCCATGCAGCAGAACCCGCAGAAGCGGGGCGTCTGCACGCGCGTCTATACCACGACGCCGAAGAAGCCGAACTCGGCGCTGCGCAAGGTGGCCAAGATCCGCCTGACCAATGGTTTTGAAGTGATCGGTTACATCCCCGGCGAAGGCCATAACCTTCAGGAGCACTCGGTGGTGATGATCCGCGGCGGTCGCGTCAAGGATCTTCCGGGCGTCCGTTACCACATCATCCGCGGCGTGCTCGACACGCAAGGCGTGAAGAACCGCAAGCAGCGCCGTTCGAAATATGGCGCCAAGCGTCCGAAGTGACCGAAGCGTAGCCAAGGTCGTTCCGGGCGGCGTCAAGCGACGATCCGGGATCCAGGCCACCGCGTAGAATTGAGGCAGAGAAAAAATGTCCCGTCGTCACAGTGCAGAAAAGCGTGAGATCAATCCGGACCCGAAGTTCGGCGATCTGATCGTCACCAAGTTCATGAATGCCGTCATGTATGACGGCAAGAAGTCGGTTGCCGAGACCATCGTCTACGGCGCGCTCGACCAGGTCCAGTCCAAGACCAAGCAGGAGCCGGTCACCGTCTTCCATCAGGCGCTCGACAATGTCGCGCCGCATGTGGAAGTACGTTCGCGCCGCGTCGGCGGCGCCACCTACCAGGTTCCGGTCGACGTGCGCCCCGAGCGCCGTCAGGCATTGGCCATCCGCTGGCTGATCGCCGCCGCCCGCAACCGCAACGAGACCACCATGGTCGACCGCCTCTCCGGTGAGCTGATGGACGCGGCCAACAACCGCGGCACCGCCGTCAAGAAGCGTGAAGACACCCACAAGATGGCAGAAGCCAACCGCGCTTTCGCGCACTACCGCTGGTAAAGCGCGAACGAGACTGAAGAGGCACCTCCCATGGCCCGCGAATATAAAATCGAAGACTACCGCAATTTCGGTATCATGGCGCATATCGACGCCGGCAAGACGACGACCACCGAGCGCGTCCTCTATTACACGGGCAAGTCGCACAAGATCGGCGAAGTCCACGACGGCGCTGCCACCATGGACTGGATGGAGCAGGAGCAGGAGCGCGGCATCACCATCACGTCGGCCGCCACCACGACCTTCTGGAAGGGTCGCGACGGCAAGATGTATCGCTTCAACATCATCGACACCCCCGGCCACGTCGACTTCACCATCGAGGTCGAGCGTTCGCTGCGCGTGCTCGACGGCGCCATCGCGCTGCTCGATGCCAATGCCGGTGTCGAGCCGCAGACGGAGACCGTCTGGCGCCAGGCTGACAAGTATCGCGTGCCGCGCATGATTTTCTGCAATAAGATGGACAAGATCGGCGCCGACTTCTACCGCTCGGTCGAGATGATCGGTTCGCGCCTCGGTGCGCATGCCGTCGTAATGCAGCTGCCGATCGGCGCCGAGACCGAGTTCAAGGGTGTCGTCGACCTCGTCGAGATGAACGCGCTGGTCTGGCGCGACGAGACGCTGGGCGCTGCCTGGGACATCGTCGAGATCCCTGCCGACCTCAAGGCTCGTGCCGAAGAATACCGCGAGAAGATGATCGAGGCCGCCGTCGAAATGGACGAAACGGCGCTCGAGAATTACCTCGAAGGCAAGATGCCGAGCAACGACGAGATCCGTGCGCTCATCCGCAAGGGCACGATCGCTGTGAAGTTCTATCCGATGTTCTGCGGCTCGGCCTTCAAGAACAAGGGCGTGCAGCCGCTGCTCGACGCCGTCGTCGAATATCTGCCGTCGCCGGCCGATGTCCCGGCCATCAAGGGCGTCGACGCTAAGACCGACGCCGAGATCGAGCGTCATGCCGACGACAACGAGCCGCTGTCGATGCTTGCCTTCAAGATCATGAACGACCCGTTCGTCGGTTCGCTCACCTTTGCCCGCATCTATTCGGGCAAGCTCACCAAGGGCATCTCGGTCGACAACACCGTGAAGGGCAAGAAAGAGCGCATCGGCCGCATGCTGCAGATGCATGCGAATTCGCGCGCCGACGTCGAAGAGGCGTTTGCCGGCGACATCGTCGCCCTCGCTGGTCTCAAGGACACCACCACCGGCGACACGCTCAGTGATCCGCTGCATCCGGTCATCCTCGAGCGCATGGAATTCCCCGATCCGGTCATCCAGATCGCCATCGAGCCGAAGACCAAGAACGACCAGGAAAAGATGGGCCTCGCCCTTCACCGCCTGGCCGCCGAGGATCCGTCCTTCCGCGTCAAGACCGACGAGGAAAGCGGTCAGACGATCATCTCCGGCATGGGCGAACTTCACCTCGATATCATCGTCGACCGCATGCGTCGCGAGTTCAAGGTCGAGGCCAATGTCGGCGCGCCGCAGGTGGCCTACCGCGAGACGATCACCCGCAAGCACGAGCAGGACTACACGCACAAGAAGCAGACCGGCGGTACCGGCCAGTTCGCCCGCGTCAAGATCCTGTTCGAGCCGAATCCGGAAAGCAGCGAATTCGAGTTCGAAACCAAGATCGTCGGCGGCGCTGTGCCGAAGGAATACATCCCTGGCGTCGAAAAGGGCATCAACAGCGTCATGACCTCGGGCCCGTTCGCCGGCTTCCCGATGATCGGCGTCAAGGCGACGCTGATCGATGGCGCCTACCACGACGTGGACTCTTCGGTTCTGGCCTTCGAAATCGCCGGCCGCGCCTGCTTCCGTGAAGCAGCGCCCAAGCTTGGCGTGCAGTTGCTCGAGCCGATCATGAAGGTCGAAGTGGTGACGCCGGAAGATTACGTCGGCAGCGTTATCGGCGACCTGAACGGCCGTCGCGGCCAGATCCAGGGCCAGGAAGCCCGTGGCGTGGCTGTGGTCATCAACGCGATGGTGCCGCTCGCCAACATGTTCAAATACGTAGACAACCTTCGCTCGATGAGCCAGGGCCGCGCGGCTTACACGATGCAGTTCGACCACTACGAGCCGGTCCCGACCGCAGTCGCCCAGGAAGTCCAGAAGAAATACGCGTAACTCGAAACGAGTTGCATCAGTAACTTAATTCAAGGCCCGCATGGGCTGGCAGGAATGGAGAGATCACATGGCAAAAGGTAAATTCGAGCGCACTAAGCCTCATGTGAACATTGGCACGATTGGTCACGTTGACCATGGCAAGAC
>NZ_JBVVQF010000046.1:0-25287 GCF_055811815.1 Mesorhizobium sp. WSM4836 | reverse complement strand
CTTTCTCTTCATCAGTCCGTCCTTCAATCGAGGCCGGACTCTAATCTCAGATGGAGGAAATTACCCGTGGCAGGTCACCATTTCCCTAGGGAAATCATGCACTTAGAAATCGCCTTGCGTGGCGAGGAAGCCGAAAGTAGCCTTACACATCTCTTGCACAAACTTGCACGTGCTCAGGGAGTGTTTGGCGTGGCGGAAAATCACACGATTCTGGAAGGCAAAGTTCACGTCTATCGGCGCAACGGCAGCCCGATTTGGCAGTGTTCGACGTATCTCAAAGGCAAGAACTGGCGGGTCAGCACCAAGGAAGACAGCCTGGCGAAGGCCAAGGACTGGGCCGAGGACTGGTACTTCGGGCTGAAGGACAAAAGGCCGGCGTGGCGAATTGCTGGCCGAGAAGACGTTCAAGACGCCGCCGACCAGTTCATCACTGAATACGAGGTGCTGACCGACGGGGAGCGCAACGCCCGCTGGGTCCAGGACCACTATCGACGGGTTCGCACCTATCTGGTGCCGTACTTTGGCAAGATGGGCCTTTCAACCATCAATGCCGGCACGGTGCAGGAGTACCGCATCTCCCGGCTGACGCCGGAGGAGGGCAAGAAGCTTCCCTCACGCAGTACGCTGCACCACGAAACCGTAACCTTGCGCCTGGTCCTGAAAACGGCCGTCCGCCATCGGTGGCTGCCGCACCTGCCGGATGTCTCCCAGCCCTGCAAGGACGAGGCGACTGGCCAGAAGATCCTGGAAATCCAGGTGCGCGGCAAACGCGGGGTAGGGTACTGCAAAAGCACCTCCGGCGCGGTGTTCCCCTTTCAGCGGATGGTGGCCCGGAACAAACCCAAGCCCGCGGACCGGCTGTTTCCGGTCGATCACAAGAAGCAGTTCAACGGCATCCTCGACAAGATCGGCCTCAAGCTGGACCGGGAGAGCAATCGGCGCACGCCGTATTCTCTCCGGCACAGCTACATCAGCTTCCGATTGCTCGAAGGCGCCGACATCTACCAGGTCGCCAAAAACTGCCGGACGAGCGTCGAGATGATCGAGAAGCACTATGCGGTGCACCTCAAGAACCGCCTCGACGCAGCGGCCATCAATGTGCGCAAGCCGAGGCCCGCGCAGCGGGCGAAGCCTGAGAGGGCCGAGCAGGCTGAGAAATAAGGTTCCGGGCGCAGCTTGAAAGATGCCCCGGAGTTTGTAGCAATGCGTACAGCGCACCTACGCATCGCCCCAATGTGTACGCATTGCAACTGAGGGGGGGCGATGCTTGCTCGGTTTTCTAACCGGTTGCGGGGCGCAAACCGGAGAAAACCGGCAGCTGCGCCAAGGGGGAAACCCCCTTTGGAAACCCCGTCCGTGCCGTGGAGAGGTTCGTGGCCATCTACCACCTGAATGTCAAAAACATCAGCCGGAGCGAGGGGCGTTCCATCGTGGCTGCCGCCGCGTACCGCGCCGGGGAAGTTCTGCCCAATGAGGCCGAGGAGCGCCTGTCGGATTTCGGGGGACGCCGTGATGTCGTCGCCAGTGAAATCCGCTTGCCTGCTGGGGCGCCAGGATGGATGGGCGAGCGTGCCAACCTGTGAAACGCCGTGGAGGCCGCCGAAAAGCGCAAGGACGCCCGGCTGGCCAAGGAGGTGGAGTTTGCGTTGCCCCTGGAATTGCCGCGCTCGGCGTGGCTTGGCATCGCGCGAACCATGGCCGATGCGTACACGGCGCAGGGGTTTGTGGTGGACTTGGCCATTCATGACGACGGCGCACGCCGTAATCCCCACGTCCACATGTTGATGACAACCCGCACGGTAAGTGTAACCGGGTTCGGTCTGAAGATCCGCAGCGCGGATGGGAAGCAGTTCGTGACCGAAGCGCGCGCGCTGTGGGAGCGGATTGCTAACGAGGCCTTGAGCAAGGCTGGCCTTGCCGTGGCGATTGACAGCCGGAGTTAAGCCAAGCGAAGGCTTGAGCAAATGCCGGGTCGACACCGCGGCCCGGACCCCGAGGAACGGCGGGCCCGCAGGATTCACGCACAACAGGAGAGGGAACAGATGGCACCCAGAGAACCTGACGAAGACCTGCCGGTGCCCGATCCGGACGGTTCGCCGATTCATCCGCAGGAGTTGGAGGCAGCCGAGGGCCGCATGCTCGACGATATGCATCGTCCCGCCCTGCCGGAGGCGGCTCAGCCGGAAGGCGATCTGGTGGTGGCACGGGCGGTGGTCGACCACCAGAATGCCCTTGTTATGACCGAGGACGATGCTGCCGCCTACCGGCTCGTCCCGGAGAACCAGTTGGACTGGCTGGAGGACAAGACCCGCCCAGAGGACGTCCCGGTGCTGGAGCGTTGGGAAAACCACCTTGATTGGTTCGATACCGGTCCCCAGGAACCCGCTCTCGGGCCAGAGGACAACCGCTGGCCCGAGCCGGATCGCGAGCGCAGGTAGCACTTGCAGGATCTCGGAAGCCGCCCCATCATGATTTTATGACCAAGGTATATGGCGGCTCTGTTTTCGCAATCCGTGAACTCACGGACGAGCAACGCGCGAAGACACGCGAGGAACTGGAATGGCTGGAAAAGGACCTGATCCGACGGCGCAAGCGCCTCGCCTACTGGACCTTGCGCAAGACGCAGGCTGAGACCATCCCCGGAATCCCCGAGGAGCTATGCCAAGGTGCATACTATTTTCATGCCCGTGCCCAGGAACTGGTGAACTCCGGCGAAAAGCTCCGGGCCTACCTCGTCGTCGAACTGCAGGACCAGCCGGAGCACTTGGCGGCCTATCACTACCAGCACTAACGTGCTTCTGGAGAACGCATGACGAGCAAGAAAGACGACCTGGAGCGGCTGCATCAACATGCAGAGTCGCTGAAAGAATCCGTCGATGACATCGACCTCGATATCGAACGCGCGACCCACGATCTTGCCGCCGATGGCGATCCGGGCCGGTTGATTTCCTTTCTGCAGGACCGCCACAACACGGTAAGCGCCAAGCTGACCCCATCTGGCGCGGTTTGAGGTGATGAGCGAGAGATAGTGACACTGAAGGAGCTGAGGAGCTTGCAGTGTCAATTTCTATGTCTGCGCCTATGCCTGATGACAGGACCTTCCATGTCCTTGAGGCGGTTGCGAACCGGCTGGACGCAAGTCCGCAGCGTCCGCGGCGGCGCTGGTCGGCGGAAGCGAAGGCACGGCTGGTTGAAGAGTCCCTGAAGCCAGGGGCGAATGTGTCGGCGATCGCGCGCCAGGCTGGACTGGCGAGCTCGCAGCTGTTCGGCTGGCGGCGCAAGGCGATCAAGAGCGGTGCGGTCAGGCGGCAGCGAGATGCGGCTCGGCTCGGCTTTGTCGAGGTCACGCCGACAGCGTCTGCGTCGGTGGAGATCGAGCTGGGTGGCGTGGTCATTCGCGCCGGTGCCGATATCAATGAGGAGCAGCTGGTGCGGATCATCCGGGCGGTTCGCCAGGCATGATCCCGGCCGGCGTGAAGGTGTTGGTCGCCGGTCATCCCGTCGATTTTAGAAAAGGTCCCGACGGCCTTCTGGCACTGGTGCGCGATGCCGGCTCGGATCCGTTCAACGGCGCGCTTTATGTCTTCCGCGCCAAAAGAGCGGACAGGATCAAGATCGTCTGGTGGGACGGCAGCGGCGTGTGTCTTTATGCCAAGCGACTGGACGACGCGAAGTTTTGCTGGCCGCGGATCGGCCACAACCGGGTCCAGCTCAATCATGCTCAGCTCATGGCTCTGGTTGACGGAATGGACTGGAAACGGGTTCGGACGGAGACCGTCAGGCGGCCGCAATCGGCTGGGTAAAACCCTGCGGCATGATGAATCAGGGAGCTGAAAAAGCGGGAAAATTGCCCGCGAATATGCTCTGATTTTGGCCATGTCGGCACCCGAACTCGCGCTCCCGGACGACGTTGACGCGCTCAAGGCGATGGTTGTTGCCATGGCCGAAAAGGCCGCCCTTCTGGAGGAGCGCAACCTCCATCTCGAGTTGGTCAGCAAGAGCGCTGATGAGCGGATCGCACGGCTGACCGCGGTCGTGAAGATGCTGGAGCGGGCGCGCTTGGGCAGCCGCTCCGAACGGTTGCGGACCGGTGCGCTGAGCGAGGAGCAGTACGCTCTGGTCTTCGACGAGATCGAAACCGGTGTGGCAGCCATCGAAGCGCAGATGGAGAAGTCTGCGGGCGGCTCGAAAGCGAAGCGCGCTCCGCGTCCTCGCAAAAGCTTTGCGGCCCATCTCGAACGGGTCGAGGTGGTTATCGAGCCCGAAACGCCTGCTGGCTGCGAAGCGCTGGAAAAGATCCTGATCGGCGAGGACGTCTCCGAACGGCTCGATGTCACCCCGGCGAAGTTCCGGGTGATCGTCACGCGTCGCCCCAAATATGCCTACAAGGGCTGGGACGGCGTTATCCAGGCAGCCGCTCCCGCCCGCATCGTCGAAAGCGGCATTCCGACCGAAGCGCTGCTGGCGCAGATCGCCGTGTCCAAATACGCCGATGGCCTCCCGCTTTACCGCCAGGAAGCGATCTATGCCCGCGATAGGTCGAGATCGACCGGTCACAGATGGCGCAGTGGATGGGCAAGGTTGGCTTCGAGCTCGAGCCGCTCGCCGATTACGCACTGACCCGCATTAAGCAGGGTGAGCGGGTCTTTGCCGATGAGACCACCCTCCCAACGCTGGCCCCAGGATCGGGCAAGGCCAAGACGGCCTACCTCTGGACCTATCTCCGTGATGATCGGCCGTTCGGTGGCAGCGGACCGCCCATCGTCGCCTATCGCTTCGAAGACAGCCGTGCCGGCGAATGTGTCGCCCGACATTTGGACGGCTATCGCGGCATTCTGCAGGTCGACGGATACGCCGCCTATAACCGGCTGGCCCGATCCGATCGGGGCAATGATGGCGTGCTGCTCGCGGCGTGCTGGTCGCACGTGCGGCGCAACTTCTACGAACTGCATGCCGCAGGCTCCTCCGTTATCGCCTCGCAGACGGTGGCGCAGATGGCCCCGCTGTGGGCCGCCGAGGCGGCCGTGCGCGGCCAGGATCCAGCAGTACGGATAGCTGCGCGTCAGGAGAAATCCGCCGCCGTCGTTGCCGCTCTCTTTGCGCTGTGGGAAAAGGAGCTGCCGAAACTGTCGGGCAAATCGAAGCCCGCTGAGGCGATTCGCTATGCGCTCGGCCGGCGTGCCGCGCTCGAGTGCTTCCTCGCCGACGGCCGCATCGAAATCGACTCCAACACCGTCGAACGCGCTATCAGGCCGCAGACAATTACTCGTAAGAACAGCCTCTTCGCTGGCAGCGACGGCGGCGGACGGACATGGGCGACCATCGCCACGCTGCTGACCACCGCCAAGATGAACCAGGTCGATCCGCACGCCTGGCTCACCCAGACCCTCGAGCGTATCGCCAATGGCTGGCCAAACAGCGATATCGAGGCGCTTATGCCTTGGAACTACCAGCGCTGAACGGCATCAGCTACCCGCTTACACAACACGCAGCTTGGCTTTATGTACGACCTCGGCAAGGTCGAGGCGCGTGGCGGCGCATCACGAGTCCACCTACATCCTTGCCAAGGGACAGCCTCCATTGTCAACGGAGGCGGTTCCGGACGTATTACCGTGGCAATACACCGGCAATCGGCAATCGCCTCCATCCTACGGAAAAGCCCGTAGCGCCGCTGCGGCGGTTGGTTGAGGCGTTCTGCCCCATGGGCGGCTTGGTGCTCGACCCGTTCTGCGGGTCGGGCTCGACGCTTGTCGCCGCGCAGGACTGCGGCCGCAACTGGCTGGGCATCGAATTGGATGCCCGCCATGCCGAAACGGCATCTCGGCGGCTAGAGCGCTAGCTGCCAGCTGCTAGTCTGGACGGTGCGACGGGCACAAAACGAAAAAAGGGCTATGGGCCCTTATTTCTCCCAGAAATCTTGGTTTTGACCAACGAAGTGTCGGTCGCGAACGATCGCAGTTAGATAGTCGAACAGTTCCGACGGTTGCGCGCCTAGGCTCATTGAGCTCAGAGATAGTCGCGTCTAAGCGGGCCATCATTTATTTAGTAGTATCTTATTGTCTATGATGAAGTTATTGCCAAGTTTCTGTTTAAACGCATCTAACGAATTGTGAGGAACGATAGCGACTGCGCTGTCGCTGCCAATGTCGAATTTCGTTCCGCTCGGAGGTACAATGATGGTCTTAAATTCAGGTCCGGGCAATGTTTTCATTATGGTATTGCCAGGCGGGTTGCCAATAAATATGGATGCTGCGTCAGCATATCCCTTTTTGTAGCCCAGCTTGTATGCGTCTTCGAGCGGGTCTGCCATGGTCTGGCAAGAGCTGCTGATCGAAAGGAAGACCGCTACTGATATGACGTTCCTAATCATGGTGTTGATCCCCCCTCTTGAAGTCCCTTCAAACTCTGTTTCATGGATTCCTGAAAACCAGGTGACTCGAACGTGCCATCTGGAAGAGATGCGGCTTGAGCGCCGCGGCCGAGAAAGACTGGAGCATCCAAAACTTGGATGGCGTCGCTCGCGAGGTAAACAACGCCACCGATGAGTACCGCACCTACTATCGCGACAATAATTCCCGGTGAACTGGACGACAGCGCCCACTTCATGCCGCCAATCGTTGCGTCACTTGTCGTTGCTACGCTGTCAACACGAGCAAGGACGAAGACCGCTCCTAAAAGAGATAAAACTGTACCGGCGATAAGAGCGAGAAATTGAGTGTAGGCCCTCATGTAGAGTGCAGAAATCGCGCGCTTGTTGCGCATACCTAGTCCGTCATGTTCAAGCCCAAGCAAAACTGTGTCATTGTTAACGGGTGATGTCGACAAAATCTTACTGAAATCCATCTCTGATTTATAGGCTTGCGACGCTTCGACCATTCTGTCGAGGTACCAGAAGCCAAGCCCGATCATTCCGATTAGAGCTATGGCGCAAAGGCCACCGAACCATTTAACGGTGTTGACCTTAAACCGGAAGTCTTCTCTTGTACGCAAGGCCAAAATTGCTTGGTTTTGTACTGGGGCTCCCGTGCTTATAGATGTGGTTGCTGATGTTGCGCCGATACCGTCGACGCCAGAATTTTCATCAGCGCCGGTCCTGCGAAGATCGGCCTGTACAGCGTCATTATTTTCCCTAGCGTCTGCTGTCGAATTCCCATCGCCAGGATCCTGAATCTTTGGAGAGGCCGGGTTTTGGATGTCCGTTTCAGCCATTGACACCGCCCGAGTCAGAAATGATTGACAGATTAAGTGTGCATCGGTTCAGCATAGAGATTTCTATCAGGGTCACAATAGAGGTTTTGAATGCACCCCGGTCGTTTCCATCGGGTTGTGGTGGCAATACACCGGCAATCGCGTCCAGTGACGATGCCAGGATAGATGAAGGAGTATTGCCAACCCTTCGGCACACTTGACAAGCTCACGGGGAATCCGGTGCTGTTCCCACCTTCCTTAAATTTGTTCGTCCGGTCCAGCCCTCGTGACAGCGCTTGTCCCTCGGAATGCAGCTGTCCCCGCAAGCGTCGCAAGCTGCCAAGCACCTATTTCGTAAAATAGGCAGAAATCCGCCGATCCGCCTTGGTTTGCCAATTGTCGTCAATGCTAAGGAAGCCATCGGTCGGGCTTGACGATGCGGCGACGCCCGCCCGCTTCAGTTCGGCCGACTTCTCTGCCTCTGCTGCACGGAAGCGGTAATGATCGTATACGTCGAGGACATGCGTTGCATACGCCTGGGCAAGCGCGGGATCGCGCTGCACGATTACCAGGTTTTCGTCGTTGGAGTAGGAGGCCTTATAACCGAGGTTGTGGCTACCAAACGCGACCACGCAATTTACCGGGTCAAGCGGGTCTATCACCAGGATCTTGTCGTGGATAATCGCCTTGCCAGCGCTCAAAATCTCCTTGTTGACGAAATTGCCGAGTTGGCGGCCGATATCCTTGTCGGTGAGCGCGGTCGCGCGCACGACATTGACGCCGCCCTGCTGGATGATGAACGGCGAACTTGGCACCAAGGGCTTTCCATCTGGGCCGGTGCCTGAGGGCTGATAGCCCCAGGCCAGCGGATCGGAGACCGCACCGACCACCTCCAGGCTGGTATCCGCCAGGCCGAGATCGATCGCCTGCGAAATGATCGAGTGTACGCCGCCCTTGGACGGCAAGAACACCGCAAACAAAATCATACGGTGCGCACGGCGCATCAGTGAGAAGAGACGGTCCATGTCCGGTGGAGGCGGCAGTTGACGCTTGGCGCGCGCCGAAGGCGGCTGTTCGGCGCCTGGAACGTTGGGCGAGAACCAACATTCAAATGCCGCGCCATTGGCGAGATTTCCGGTAACCGGAGTACGGTCGACGTCCTTCACGATATCGCCCTGGTCCGCGGCGGTGTTGGCATCCCCCGTTTGCGCAGGCTGCGGCAAGGGGTGATCGAACAGGCGTTGCCAGTAGGCCAGGTATGCACGCGCCACGTTCGTGTCTTCGATGACGATGCAATTATTGCTCTGGCCGGAGATGCCACTCCACGTCCAGTTGGTCGAACCGGTGAGCACGGCTTGGGGTGTGCCCTGGTCATCCGACCAGACAACGAATTTGTTGTGGCCGATGTGGCCGCTGCCGTTGAACAGCCGGTTCTGCATACCGAAAGTCGTTCCAGGCGCATCCGCTATCGCGCGCAACGTCGCGCGAGCTGCTTTGTTTCTTGTATCGTAGTCGGTGTGAATGACCTTTTTGGTAATCTTGTCCTTGGTGTCGCTGGACCCTGCATCGGACAGGATGAGCTGCATCCGGGGTGCTGCGGCGACAAGGAGGTCGAGTAACTGCCGATCCTCAAGCTCGTAGAGGGCTGCATGAAATTGCCCGCCTGCTCGGCTCAGGAACTCGGTTATCGTCGTTGGGACGTCGCCGGCCAGGTAGCGTCGCAATGTGTCATTGGGGTCGCGCAGACGAACTTCAAGTTCGTTGCGCCCAACTTTGCCATCATTCTCTTCGAGCATGCGGATCAGGAACTGGCTCGATAGAATGCCGTTGGTGAAGGTGGAGACGAACGGTCCCACGCGGCGGGTGGCCTCAACGATGTTGGTGAATGCCGCGGGTGCCAGATAGCCGAGCCGGATAGGTGCGCCCTGATAGTGATGCTCGACGCGCTGTTTGGTTTTTGCATCCCAATGGCTTTCGGGGACCGGCACTACTTCCTCGAGGCCATCGCGCAAGCGACCTACGGGGCGAATACGGTATCGTAGCCGCTCATTTTCGGGCCGGAGACCCAACTTGTCACGGTGTCGCCGCAGCGTGAGGTCGCGCCAGTTGAACTTCTGCACGGGCCAAACAGTCGTGTTCTGCGCCTGCCAGTCCGTGTTCGACTGCCCTTCAAAGGCGACATAGGCGGCAAGGGGGCGTTCGGCGGTTACCAGACCAGTGGCATCGAGATATTCCCGAACAATGTGGAAGCCCAGGCAATCAGGAATCGGGTCGGGGTTGGTCTGCCATGCAAGAAACGCAACTTCATTGTTGACGATTGCAGTTGCCCTGACGATCTGCACCATCTCACCCCCTAGAAGAACAATGACTTGATCCAGCGACCTGACCTACCGCCAATCGTACTGCCACCCAGCCGGCTCGATTTTATGAGACGGCTAATGTATAAAGAAGGCCGAAAACCTTTCAGTTCCGACCTTCAGCGCACCAAGAGTGTTATTCTTCAGAATAAACCACCAAAGTAAAGTCTAGCTGCGACAATTATTTTACGCTGATATTGTTACGGATCAAGAGCGCGACCTTGCCGCGCGGATGCTTGCGGCCGTAATATGGGCGCCGACCGCGCCAGGAGGGTGGTACGGAAATATGGGGGCGGACGATGCCAAGTAGGCTTGTCATGATCATTAGGCATGCCGAGAAGCCGGTTCCACAGGGCACCGATTTTGGAGTGACAGAACAGGGCGAAAGTGATCCCGCATCATTGACCGTGCGTGGTTGGCAACGCGCGGGTGGGCTTTGCTCATTCTTTTCTAGGCCGCCTGCGCCTATGGAAAAACCGGCATCGATTGTTGCGTCGGGCACGATCAAAAAAGATGGTTCCGGAACCCGGAGCAAACGGCCCAGCCAAACAATCACGCCATTGGCAAGACGCCTCGGTCTTCAACCTGATGTCACTTATTCGAAGGGCCAAGAGATGTTGGCGGCAGAAGCCATCCGCACAGCCCTAACACCTGTGCTGGTAAGCTGGCAGCACGAATCGATTCCTAGTCTGGCAGCTGCGCTCGTCGGTGGAGCGGGTATCGCCCCGGAATCTTGGCCGGACGAGGATTTCGACAGCATCTGGGTATTGCAGAACGATGGTGCAGAAGTGTGGTCATTCTCGCATCAGAGCCAAGGGCTTCTCGACGGTGATGGGTAATGGTTCGACACAGATGCCGTGAAGAGCCGCGACTGCTCCAGTCCTGATGTCGTCAAATCGCGGCTTGCAGTTCCCTGTGGCCGAATGTCAAGCCGCCCTCGAACGCCATCTTTTAGGAAGCGCCTGGCTGATTCCGCACAATCCAATCCAGCATGTCTGGGTCAACCTGATCGTCGCCAGTGAAATCTCGGATCATTTCGGCGGCATATTCGACTGGCTTTCCGGGATTTCGCATTCGATGATCGCACGGTGGATGGCGCTTCGCAGGATTTCGCAATCGAATGCAGACACCTTGGCGCGTGACGGATCATACGCCTTACCGCGCGTTTCGCGAGTCGAACGACTTTGGGTCCGTCAAACAGACCATCGCCCGTTCACCGCGGGAATGATTGTGAGGGCGAACCTGGCCATCACACTGGGCCCCAGGCGGTTGGCAGTTGCCCATTCCGTTGCTGGTCCGCCCGGAGCCGATGACGTTCCTTTTAGCCGGCGCAGCCGTCTTGTCCCGATCCTGCCCGCTCCATTCGCTGCGCTCCCGTGTTGGGGACAAGCCACCTTTGAGCGCCGTCTCCTTTGGAACCGTCCTCCGGGACAGAAACCATCAACCAAAGGAAAAGACCATGAACAACAACCGCAACACCAAGTCCGAGGCGAAATCGCCGCTCTACCAAGCCTGTCAAACGGCTTCCAAAACTGACCCCCAATCGGCATCCAATTTTGACCCCCCCCCCCTTATGTAATGCGCGGCGGTCAGCGTTCGCCCGGGCGGAGCTGGTCAGGGTTGCGCAGCCCGGGCGAGCGCGGATGGCGCTTGGCTGCTTGATGGGGTGATCAGGCGCGGTTCTTGAAGCGCCAGGATTCGTTTCCGGTCTCGACGATCTCGCAATGATGAGTGAGACGGTCGAGGAGCGCTGTCGTCATCTTGGCGTCGCCGAAGACGGCGGGCCATTCGCCGAACGCCAGGTTGGTGGTGACGATGATCGAGGTCCGTTCATAGAGCCTGCTGATCAGGTGGAAGAGCAATTGCCCGCCGGCCTGGGCAAAGGGCAGATAGCCGAGTTCATCGAGCACGACGAAGTCGAGCCGGGTGAGGTAGTCGGCGATACGGCCCTGCTTGCCGCCGCGGTGCTCGGTCTCGAGCCGGTTGACGAGATCGACGACGTTGAAGAAGCGGCCTCGCGAGCCGTTGCGGATCAAGGCGCGGGCAATGGCGATTGCCAGATGCGACTTGCCGGTTCCGGTGCCGCCGATGAGCACGGCGTTGCGCTGGTCGGCGACGAAGGTGCCGTTGGCAAGGTCCCGGACCAGCACCTCGTTGACCGGCGTGCCGTCGAAGTCGAACTCATCGATGTCCTTGGCGATCGGCAGCTTGGCGACGGTGAGCTGGTATTTGATGGAGCGGGCCTGCTTCTCGGCGATCTCGGCCGACAGCAGATCGCCGACGATCCTCGGCGGCTCGTGCTGGCGCTTGATGCCTGTCGCCATGACCTCGTCATAGGCGCCGCGCATCCCGTAGAGCTTCAGCGTCCCCATCAGATCCAGAACCTGGGTGCGTTCCATCAGCTTGCCCTCCTGAGGCTGTCGTAGCGGGCGCAGTCGGCGAGCGGCTCGTGTTGCAGGCGAAGAGCGTCCGGGGTGAGAATGGTGACGGCCGGCGCCGGGTCGCGCCGCCGCGCCAGGATGTTGATGATGACGGCGGCGGAGCAGACATTCTGATCGAGCGCTTCCTGACAGGCAGCCTCCACGGCATCGATGCCGTCGGTCAACACCGTGGCCAGGATCGACACCATCTGCCGATCGCCGTCATGCGCCGCCTTCAATTTGCGTCGGATACGCTCCATGGCCGACGGCAGAACCCAGTCCTGGAACGGCGCGCCATTGCGCAGCGCTCCGGGCTTGCGGGCAAGCACAGGGACGTAATGCCAGGGATCGTAGACCGTCTCGTTCCGCCCGAAGGAGCGGGCATGTTCGGCGACGACTGCGCCGTCCTGGCGGATGACGATCCGATCCGCATAGGCGTGGATCTCGACCGGGCGGCCGACGGCCGTCGACAGGACCGAGTATTTGTTGTTGTCGAAGCGCACCGTGCAGGTCTTCGACACCGAGGCCGGCACCGCATGGAATCCGTCGAAGGGGCCGCGATATCCGACCAGCTTGCCGCGCTCCTCCTCGAACACGTTCCAGATCGTTCGTTCCGGCTGTTCGATGTGACGGTGCGCCTTGGCGTAGGCGACGCACTTGTCCTGCAGCCAGGCGTTCAGCTCCTCATAGGTCTTGAAGCGCAGCCTGGGCGTGAAGAAGCGCTCGCGCACCAGCCCGACCTGGTTCTCGACCTGACCCTTCTCCCAGCCCGACGCCGGCGTGCAGGCGACCGGCTGCACCAGATAATGGCTGCACATCTGCAGGAGACGGCGATTGTATTGGCGGTCCTTGCCAACAAAGATCGTTTCCACCGCCGTCTTCATGTTGTCGTAGATGCCGCGCGTGCAGGCGCCGCCGAAGAAGGCAAAGGCCCTGTCATGGGCGTCGAACACCATCTCCTGCGTCTCGCGCGGATAGGCCCTGACGAACATCATGCGGCTGTGGCAGAGCCGAACATGGGCGACCTTCACGGTCACTGTCACGCCGTTGATCAGGACGATCTCGTGGCTCCAGTCGAATTGGTAGGCCTCGCCCGGCGCGAAGAATAGCGGCACATAGGGGTCCGCCGTCGCCGCCCCCTGCGCCTTCGCCCAACTCTTCGCGTAGCGGCGGACGGCGTCATAGCCACCCTCGTAACCGAGGCTGCAAAGCTCTTCGTAAATCCGGATCAGTGTCAGTTGCTCGCGCGCCGCCTTGCCACGGTTGC
Organism: Mesorhizobium sp. WSM4836; assembly: GCF_055811815.1. NCBI lineage: Bacteria > Pseudomonadati > Pseudomonadota > Alphaproteobacteria > Hyphomicrobiales > Phyllobacteriaceae > Mesorhizobium > Mesorhizobium sp. WSM4836. The sequence goes on along the minus strand of NZ_JBVVQF010000046.1, from coordinate 12,055 downwards.
CATTCAAAAACCCGTCAAGCTGATCCTGCCACGGACCGATCTTCGGCTTGGGCTGCCGCTCGCGTTCGTAGGAGAACGATGTCTCATCGGACCTGAGTATCTTGCGGACGGTGTTCCGCGACACATGCAGTTCGCGGCAAATCCGCTTGAGCGACCATCCCTGCACATGGAAGGCGCGCCGAACCCGGGCAATCGTATCCACCGACTTCATCCCCACACCATCCGCTCGCTACGACGAGCTGATGGTCGCAAATCAAAGCATCAGCGGGGTCAAAATTGGACGCCGACTCCCCGGCTCATGGGGTCAATTTTGCACGCCGATTCACATCCTTGCGATTCTTTTGCGCCCTGTCCGCCGCCAGCGCCCTTTCGGCATCGGTCAGGTCCGCAAGAAAGCGGAAGCCCTCGACCACGCGGGCGATCATGCCGTCGAGGTCGGGCTTTTCGTCCTTGCGCAGAAGGGCCGTCAGGTCGCCGATATCGTAGTCGCCGCTGCCCTTCACGCGCGCGGCGAGAAGGTCGTAGTCAAGGCCCCCGCCGCCGCTGTTCCAGAGCTTGAGCACAGCGAGCGCCCGGATCAGATCGCGGTCGAGCGCGCGGCGCGCGATTTCAGCCAGGTCGTGCAGGTCGCGGATTTTCGAGCGCTGGCTGGCGGCGCGGATTTTCTCGGCGACGGCTTCCTCGAACGCGATCGACGGAATCGCGGCGGGCTTGAAGGGCAGCAGCCTGAAATAGTCCTGCTCGATCTGCGCCGCCGCCGCGACCGGCATGACAGGCGTCTCGCGCGTGCTGACCTGACGCTTGATCTTTGTGCCCCGTTCGTTGTCGGCATGAAAGCAGACCGGGTTGGCGGCGCAGCCGTCGTCGGTCAGATACCAGTCCTTGTCCTTGTCGAAGCGAAAGGACAGGCCGTGGTAGGGCTGATCCAGCGCCTCCTGCATCAGCATCATCAGGTCGTCGACGGGAATGTCCGTGCGGCGCGTGAAATCGAGGTCCGTCGACAAGCGCCCACGCGGACCGAAGACCATCTTGCGCAGCATCGTGCCGCCCTTGAAGGCGACGTGGTCGGTAATGCTCTTGTCAGTGAAAAGCTGGAGCAGGTAGGTCAGGATCACGTCGATCTCGACATTGCCGATGTCGCGGGCGCCGGAGCGCGCGGCGACCTTGCGCAGGTCATTGGCGGACAGCATCAGCTTTCCTCCCGCCCGCGGATGCGCGGCACTTCGGTCAGCAGGTCATCCTTTCGCGCATGGACGAACAGGCCCCAGGCGGCGACATAGCCGATATCGCCGTCGCGCTGTTCGGCCCGGCCGAAATGCGACCGGTAGCTGGCGGTTATCAGCGCCCGCACGGCGGCCCTCACCGGATCGGGCAGAGGCCTGCCGACGAGGTCGGACAGGAAGCCCAGCCGCTGGAGGACCGCCTTGGATTTCATGGTCGTCGCCGCGGCCAGCACATCCTGCGGATCGGTTTCGGCGAGCGCGCTGTGCACGATGCGCGTTAGTTCCGCAGGGCCGCCGGCAAGGTCCGGGCGGTCAAGGCAATCGACGAGCGTCTTGGCCGGCGTGGAAAGGGCGACCGTGCGTCCGTAGATGTTGTAAGGCTCGTACCCGAAGAACTTGCGGACCGTGACCTTCACGAAGCGCACGGCGCTGCCCTCGATGATTTTTGCCGGGGTCTGGCGCGTGACCGCGACGAACACCGTCATAGGCTTTTGCGTAGTGAAGCCGTGCCAGGAGGCGGCCGACCACCAGCCGACATAGGAGGGTTCGACCGCGGCGGCCGCGAGGGCGAGAACATTATTCTCGCCGAGATTTTCAGGGCCGTGTTCGGGCGGAAGCAGCATGTACTTTCCGCCGACGATGCGCGACAGCCAGCCCTTGCGGACAAGGTTGCGGATGACCTTGCGCGCGGAGGTTTCGGGCACGTCCGGCCCGAGGATATCGAGGATGTCCGCCGTCTGCATCAGCGAGCGGCCCTCCTCGCGGAGAGACAGCACCACCTTGCTCTCGGCCTTTCCCAATGTGCGGAGATTGGTTTCCATGCGATTTTAGCCCTCCTGAGGCTAAAGCTCTATACAGAGTAATCTGTCATGGAGCTGCCGGTCAATGTTTTTGATTGGTTTGTATGGGAATCTACCCCTGCAAGGGCTAAAACCGTATAAAGAACAATCACGATCTGCCAAAGCAAAAATGCCAGCGGGTGAAAGGCTTAAGGAGGGAACAGCATGAGCGACGTGGCGAAGATTCTGGGGCTGATCGAAAGCTGCAACGATCCCGAAAGGCTGAGATCGTGGATCAGGAACGCCCGCGAGAAGGGCGAGCGGCGCGTCGCCGACGCGGCCTTCCGCAGGCTGGTCTCGGTGCTGCCGAAAGAGAAGCCAGGGACCGTCGAGCATGATTTCTGGCAGACGATCCATGCATTCGAGCATGTCCTGTCCGAAGAGCGCGGCAAAACAACCCGGCTCGCGCGCACAAGGCAGAAAGTCGCAAGGGTAGGAGAAGTTCAGACCCTTCAGGATTGGGCCATGAGCGCCAAGAGCACAGACGGCTTCACCATGCTGCTGAAGCGAAACATGCCGGAGCTGACCGGCGAGGCCATCGTGCTGCGGCACGCGGACCCGGTTTGGGTTGAAGGTCATCGCAGCGGCAAGACGGCGGCTGGAAGTGGCCGGCATCGATGTCGCCGCGCTTCCCGGCGCTGCCGCGGAATGACCGCCCGCAAAAAGGACCGCGGTTTTCGATTGCCGCCCATCGTTGCGGGCGAGTGGCGCGGCGAGATCGTCGGCGCGCCCGGGATCAATTTCGGCTAGGTCGTTCAGCCGGGGCCTGCCAGTCCGTCGAGTTCACTTACATCATTCTCCCCGCCACGCTCATCATGCCGAACGCCGCGTTCATGTGGCCGGGCGTCGTGATGATCATGGCGCCGACGCCCATGAAGACAGAATTTCCTGACGCGGGCGCGCTCTTCCACGCCGGCAGCCTGCCGTCGCTGAGCCTCTCGCTGGAAGTCACCAGGCCGCAGTTTTCCGATATGCTGCCGCGCATCGAGGCCCGGCGGTTCAAGGATTTTCACTTCACGCTGGAGGAGGAGGTTGCAGGCTCCGGGCCGGTGCGGAGCTGGGGCATGGGAGCTGCCGTCTAAGCGCTTGAGCGGGCCTGCATTCATTCCGAAATTGCACTCATAGCAATTCGGCCTGGATGTTGCCGATGTCATCTGTGCCGCCGTGATAGACGGCGATCTTGTGTCCCTTGGTCCAGACTGTTTTGTAGCGGGGATCGGGCCGCAGCGGGATGTCGCTCCACAGTCGGCCGCACTGGGCACAGGCGGGCGAGGCGGCGAGCAGCGCCTTCCATTCCGTCGCCGTGTGCCGTCCGCCGTTGGCGGCTCGCCGGCTGTTGCGCACCTTTCCCCGCGCATTGCGGCAATCCATGCAGCGGTTCCAGCTGTTGAACCGGCAGCCGCCGCACTTCGTGCAAGTCCTGGCCTTCAGAAAGTCGCTCAACCTCTCCTCGTCGGTATCGCCCGGTTGAAGGCGCAACTCCGGTCCTGATTTTTCGCACGGAAATTACAGTTTCAACCCGCGATGGTTTTCCAGGTACGTCACCGCTTTGTCCAGAGCGCGCATGATCTGAAGTTGAGGCGCAAGCTGAGCGGCAACGCCGAGGCGAATGCGGTCCTCTCGGCGACGCCGGGTCGCCGGGCTCAAAGGTGTAAAGTCGGGCCAGGTCGTCACGGTCCGTCGGGAATCTCAGTAGTTGTTCCCGCTCGGCTTGCTTAGCGTGCTTGCGCATTCGCCCATCAGCGCGCTGATGACCATAGCCGGAACGGAAAGGAGAGGTGGCGCCGCAGGTCGGCGGGCTGGGGCTGGGCCGCCAGCGTCTCTAACAACTGCGCGGCGATCGCCTCGTCCTGCTGCGCGAGCAGCTTCACCCTGCGGTTGCTGAAGGCCGGCGTCACGATCGTGCGGAACCGCGGTCATGCTCGCGCCCTCGTGCGAGGCCAGCCACCCCGGCGAACCGAGAATCACCGAATCCGGGGTGAATGCCGCACTCTCTAAGCGATGGACGGGCGGAAGGTGACCGGCAGGCGCTGCGGGCAGCGAATGACGTAAGACGGCATGTAGACGACGTCCTCCGCGGCGATGGCCAGCGCCAGATCCTCCAGCCGCCCGAACAGCGCGGGGAAGGCGTAGCGCAATTCCAGGCGCGCCAGCCCAGCGCCCAGGCAGGAATGCGGCCCCTCGCCGAACGACAGGTGCGGGTTGTGCCGCCGGGTGACATCGAACCGGTCGGCGCCGGGACCGAAGGCCTTTTCGTCCCGGTTCGCCGCATGGAACGCCATCAGCACGGCATCCCCGCGGCGGACCATGCATCCGTCGATCTCCATGTCCTGGGTGGCATAGCGGAACGGCAGATTGGCCACTGAGCTGCCCCAGCGCAGGATCTCCTCGATAGCCTGTGACCACGGAACTTGGCCGCTGCGCACCAGGTGAAGTTGCTCCGGATGCGTCAGCAATGCAAGCACGCCATTGCCAATGACGCCGGTGGTGGTCACGAAGCCTGCAGAGAACACCATGAACAGCATGTCGATGAGCTCGGTGTCCGAAACGAGCTCACCGTTGTCGCGCGCGACGATCAGGGCCGAAGCCAGATCATCGCCGAGCTGGCCCCGCTTCAGCGCGATCAGGCGACGGAAGGACTCCGGGATGCGCTGCCGCGTCTGTCGCACCTCTGCGGCTGTGGCGGAGGTGCTGGCCCGGCTGTAGGTGAGCGCGACGATCTCCTCGCGCTGTTCGTCCGGCAAACCGAACAGTTCGGCGATCAGGTTGGTGGGCAGCGGAACGGCGAACTCGCACATCAGATCGGCACTGCCGCCGCGCTGTGCCATATCGGCCAGGAGTCGATCGACGCATTGTTCGATCCGTGGCGCCAGCAAGGCGATACGAGTGGGCGCGAAGCTCCTGGACAGCAGGCCGCGCAAGCGCTGGTGATCGGCGGCAGGCGCCGTGACCATGTTGTCCACTTTGCACATCCCGATCAGCGGATGATCCTCGGGAATCTCGCCGTCTTGCAGCGCCCGCCACTGTCGCCAGTCCCTGTTGAAACGCTGGTCGGAAAGCATCCGCCTGAGCGTCTGGTGACGGCCTGCCGCCCAGGTCACCACATCGCCTGGCAGCGACACTCGCGCCATCCCCCCCTGGTGCAGAATCGCAGAAGACAGATCATCAAGTTGCGTGGGAGCGGCCGACACACTGATCACATGGCAATGATCGTCATCTACGCGCATGCCGACAACTCCCTTAAGAACCAACGCGGGTCCACTTCTCGGCACGGATGATCCGCGCGCGGACTTCGAAAAAGTGCCCTTCAGGGTCCTTTTCGACCTTAGAAGCGGTAAGTGACACCTGCGCCTATCAGCCACGGATCGAGCTTGGCCTTCCCCGTCTGCTTGTTGCCGGCCACGGTGACGTCGAAGTCTGGCCTGAGGAACAGCTTCTTCACGTCGAAGTTCACGCCCCAGTGCTGGTCCACCATGTAGTCGAATCCGACCTGCAGCGCGGCGCCGAATGTGTTCTTGACCTTGAGATCATCGGCGCTGCCGGCTTCCTGATGATAGAAGATCGTGTAGTTCACGCCGGCGCCGACATAGGGCTTGAAGGCGCCGAAATGGGTAATGTGGTACTGCAATGTCAGCGTGGGCGGCAGCAGCCAAACCTTGCCGATATTCCCCAGCCCGCCGATGGAGCCTTGGCCTGTGATGTTGGCATAGGTGGTGCCGAGGATAAGCTCGGCTGCGACGTTGTCCGTGAAGAAATACGAAATATCGAGTTCCGGCGTCACGCTGTTGGAATACGAAAGACCGGAGCCGGGCACCGCGTTGACATAGCCCGAATCCTCAGTGATCACCCCCAACGCCCGCAGGCGGATCTGCCAGGGGCATGGTGCTTTCGCAACCGGGGCTCCTGCCTGCGGGACGCTCTCGGCTTGCCCAACATCTGCCGCGCCGGCCTGTCCCGCAACGATGAGGACGACAGCCGCTGTTAGTGCCCGCGCCACGCTAATTCGCGATCTCACCATGCTCTTCTCTCCTTGATGTTCAGAAACGACGCACTTCGCGTTGATTGAATCCTGCTCGCATCAATCGAGTTTGACGGAGCGCTCATGCGGAATAGCCCCCGCATGTGTCGTGCCAAACGAGAAAATCATTGCAAAACAAAAACGATCGCCCTGTTAGCGCTGTGTCTCATGTCGGACTTCGTCGAAGATCCGACAATTGAGTGCAGCTGTGGCCGCCGCCGGGTCGCCGTTCGTCAACATCGGCCGGCAGTTCGATGGCACCTCCGTACTCGGCATTGCGCTGGAGGACGACTATTTTTGGATGGTCGAGGACGGTCTGCTGCTGGAGGGGGCCGAGCCCTTCGAGGCGCTTATGGCGCGATGCGCCGACGTAGCCGCGCGGGCCAATCGCGTGGGCGCATAGGAGGGAAGATGCTGACTCGAGGATTGGCATGGCGACGGTGTGAGCCGCATATTCGCGCACGGGGCACGTCCTGATCAACCGCTCTCCACACTTTACCCGGTGCACGCCTTCGATCGCCGTCTCGAACTCCTGGCCGCTAAGCATGCGCAAGCAAAGGCCCACTTCGCCCGCCCCTTGCGGCCATTATTGGAACCCAGCCTTAACTGCCAGGCAGCGCTCGCCGGACAGCGACCCGCTGGTGCTCGACATCGCCCAGCATTATCTTGGGGGCACAGGCGAAACTGATCACCACACGCGTCTGGTGGAGCTTTCCGACCGGCCAGGCTTCTGACGCCGACAAGAACGTTGCCTCGCTCGGGAAGTATCATTTCGATCTCGACGACTGGCGGATGCTGAAGTTCTTCTTCTTTCAGGCGCCGGTCGACGAGGGCACCGGCCCGCATGTCTATGTGCGCGGCAGCCACAAGCCTCGCATCCTCAAGCATCAATTGACGCTGCTCGTCGGCCATTCGGCGCAAGAGGTTCGCAAGGTCTATGGCGATGAGAGCCCCGTCACGCTGACCGGCGAAGCCGGCCTCGACTTCGTCGAGGATCCGTTCGGCTTTACATGGGCACCGTGCCTTCGTGCACGCCACGGCTGATGATCAGAGTCGGCTTCGGCGCAGTCGCCGCCCTCGCGGCGGCGCTTCCATCGCGTCATTCGCTGATATCGCAAAAGTCCTGAAACAGCCTTCCCCAGACCAGACGCGCTTGGTTCTCCCTCGGGCTAGTGGTGCCATTGCGCCGCCATTGGGTGAGCTGGCACATGATTGGATTGGATCGAGGTGATTTGACGCCGGTTCCGCCTCGACTGACCCAGATCAGGGCCATGTCCTTGTCGGCGTGGTTTGATCGACCAGTCTTCCAGGGGAAGACTCATGTGCTGACCGACAGCCTGATCGTCGCTCCCAACGTCTTGACAATCCGAACCATACGGCGGGCAAATGACGCTTCACCAGCCAGGAACCGAAGTGAGAAACGCGCTTGAGGCGATGCGGCGGGCCATAGATCGTAGCGCAATCGACGCACGACATGCGGCTCGACTCCAGCCGCGTCTCACGAAGATAGCCGACGCACTGGCGGCACGCTGATGGCCGGCTGTGACGACAGCTTCGACATCATTGTCGTTGGCGCCGGGCCGGTCGGACTTTCCTTCGCCGCATCGCTTGCCCACAGTGAGTTCAAACTTGCGGTGGTCGAAGGGCAGTCCCTGGAAAGACTGGCAAGTCCGGGTTTCGACGGTCGCGAGATCGCGCTCACCCACGCCTCGATTGGAATTCTTCGCGAGCTCGGCGCCTGGGATGTTATCCCCGCTTCGGACAAGTCACCGCTTCAGGGCGCACGCGTCCTCAACGGATCGAGCCCTTTTGCGCTGTGTTTCGATTCTCCCGGCGGATCCGCGGGACCACTGGGCGTTCTGGTCCCGAATTGCCGCATCCGCGATGCCCTGTTTAAGATCATCCGCTTGAAGGGCCATGCCCGGATGCTGTGCGGCCACTCGGTCGTGCGTGCAACAAACAGCCGCCAGGGAGCAGTCATAACGCTCTCCAACGGCAGGCAACTGACCGCTCGGCTTCTGGTTGCCGCCGATTCGCGTTTTTCCGCCACCCGCAATCTGCTCGGTATCGCCGCCGATATTAATCGGCTTGGCAACTCGATGCTGATTTGCCGGGTGAGGCACGAGCGCCCCCACCGCCAGATCGCGATTGAATGGTTCGATCACCATCAGACGGTAGCGATGTTGCCCCTCGCGCAAGGCGTGTCGTCGCTGCTTTTGACTTTGCCCTCAAACGAGGCCGACGGACTGCTTGCCCTTGACGACGAGTTGTTCCTGATTGAGTTGACAAAGCGCTGTCGAGGGCGCCTCGGCAACATGAGCCTGGCAAGCCAACGCCATATCTATCCGTTGGTCACGAGCTGGGCGCACAGGTTCCGGGCGCCGAGCGCCGCACTGATCGGCGACGCTGCCATCGGCATGCACCCGGTGACCGCGCATGGCTTCAACATCGGCCTCGGCGGCCAGAAGCAGCTCGCCCGTGGTATCCAGACAGCATGGCGCGACCGTCGCGACATTGCCGATCCCGACATGCTCCGCAGATATGAAAGCCGACTGCGCCTGTCGGCGGCGCCGCTCTATCATGCTACGAGTATCCTCGTCGGACTCTACTCAAGCGAGCATCCGGCGGCACGGCTTGCAAGGCATGTGGGGCTGCGCCTCGGCCAACATCTTCCCTTTGTCCGTCATGGCATTGCGGCCATGCTGAGGCGGTGAAGTGTGCGGAATTCCCGCGCGCCGCCAAGCGTTTGTCGGCCAACGCCACACAGGCGCGGACCCAGTCACGCCCAATTCCACCTTCGATGTGTTTAGGGCGTGGATGGTTGTCATCCGAACAATCAATTTTGCCAATCCTGCGGACCCTACTAGGGGTGTGACCGAATCAAGTGCCTCGGCCTGCAGGCAGGCCCGACGAAGAGGCCTGAGCACCAACCACCTATGCCCATTGGAGTACAGAAGGCAACGATCCGACAGTGGAAATTGGTGCCGGATGCTCCCAGAAGCGCACGAAGTGGGCAACCACACGGTGAAGCGTGGTGGTGTTTGACATCGGGTCTCACGAACGGCCCCGCTTTCAGAATTAGCGTGCCCGGGTCCCGACGCGCGCACCCATATCGGCAACGCGCCGAGTTAGAAGACGCGCCCCCGCCGAACCCCGCGCACTGGAAAAAACGACGATGCCGAAATTCAGGTTTCACAAGCTTGCAGCTATTGTTGTGCTTGTCGGGTTCGCTGCCTGGATGGCGACGGGCGAGTTCTCGTCCGTCGGCAGTGCGGACGCCGACAAAACCAAGGCGGAGGAGGTCGAGCAGCCAAAGGCGGCCGACGCCGGCAAGGCCAAGCCCGCCGAGGCGGAGCAGCCCAAGGCGCCGTTGCGCACGGTCGCGGTCATAACCCCGCCTAGGCGTACCTATGCGCGCGCGATCCGGATTTCCGGACTGACCGAAGCCGACAAGCGCGCCGTTCTGGCGACACGCGTCGCCGGCCTCATCGACAAGCTGCCGGTCAAGCAGGGTCAGCACGTCAAGACCGGCGACCTCGTGCTGATGTTGGCCGCCGAGGAAAAGCTTTCGGCGGTCAGCAACGCCAAGCAGCTTGTCGCGCAGCGTCAGGCCGAACTCGATGCGGCCTCGCGGCTGGCGAAAACCGGCAATCTGCCCAAGTTGCAGGTCGATACGGCCCGCTCCAACCTGACGCTTGCCAAGTCGCAACTGGACGCCGCGCAAGCCGAACTCGACCGCAACGAGGTGAAGGCCCCCTTCGACGGCGTCATCGACCGGGTACCGGTGGAGCTTGGCAGTTCGGTGATGCAGGGCGGCGAGGTGGCTACTATTCTCAGCCTCGACCCGGTGATTGCGCGCGGCGAAGTTAGCGAACGCGATCTCGGCTATGTGAAGATCGGCAACAAGGCGAGTGTGCGTCTGGTCAGCGGCCAGAATGTCGAGGGCATCGTGCGCTACATCAGCCGGGATGCATCTTCGGCAACCCGTACCTTCCGGGTCGAAGTCGCCATCCCTAATCCCGCGGGCACTATTCCCGCCGGCATGACCGCCGAGATTGCGCTGAAGGCACAGCCGACGGACGCCGTGATGCTGCCGCGCTCGGTGGTGACGCTCGGCGACAAGGGCGATCTCGGCATTCGCGCCGTCGACAAGGACGACAAGGTTGTGTTCTTCCCGATCGATCTGGTCGACGACACGCCGACCGGCCTGGTGCTCGGCGGCATTCCGGCCGACGCCCGCATCATCGTCGCCGGCCAGGAGCTGGTGAAGGAAGGCGAAGTGGTCAAGCCGGTCGAAGCAGACCAGGCGACCATCCAAAAGCTGTTGGGCGAAGCGACGACCGGGACGCAGTAATCATGGACATCGTCAAACTTGCAATCAGCAATGCCCGGCTGACCATTTCGGTCCTGGTCTTTCTTATCCTTGCCGGCGCGGTCGCCTACCAGTCGACGCCGAAGGAAGCGCAACCTGACGTTCCTACCCCTTATGTTCACATAAATGTCGCCTATCAAGGCATTGCGCCCGAAGACGCTGAAAGGCTCCTGCTTAGGCCTCTGGAGACAAAGCTCAAGAATCTCAAGGGATTAAAGGAGATGAAATCATCCGCCTATCAGGGCGGCGCCTTTGTCTTTCTTGAGTTTCTGCCGTCGATAAAAGTCGACACCGCGGTGACTGATACACGCTCGAAGGTTCAGGACGCGAAGGCTGATCTGCCGCAAGCGGCACAGGAGCCGGTTATTACCGAGGTCAATGTCTCCGAGTTCCCCGTTTTGGTGGTGACGCTGTCGGGCGAGGTGCCCGAGCGCGTGCTGACGGCCGCCGCGCGCGAGCTGCGCGACCGCATCGAGGAAGTGCCTGGCGTGCTCGAGGGCTCGCTGCAGGGTGCCCGCGACGATCTCGTCGAAGTGGTCATCGATCCGATGAAACTGTCGTCCTACGGGCTACAGCTCGACCAGCTGATCCGTGCGGTCGGCGCTTCCAACAGTCTTGTCGCCGCCGGCAACATCCAAGGATCCGAAGGTAAATACGCGGTCAAGGTTCCCTCACGGATCGAGACGCCAGAGGATGTGGCGGCGCTTCCGGTCGTCGCCGGCCCCAATGCGGTGGTGCAGGCCAAGGATATCGCCACCATCCGCTCGACCTTCAAGGACGCCGAAACGGTTACCCGCCTCGACGGCAAGCCGGCGATTGCCATCGAGGTGAAGAAGCGCATCGGCTCCAACCTGATCGATACGATTGGCAAGGTCAGGGAGGTGTCCGACGCCTTCATCAAGACGATGCCGGAGGGCATGCACGTCACCTACACGCAAGACAAGTCGGTTTTCGTGAACCAGTTGCTCGGCGATTTGCAGAACCACGTAATGATCGCCGTCATCCTGGTGTTCATCGTCATTCTCTACGCGCTGTCTGGCCGTGCCTCGCTGCTGATCGGATTGGCCATCCCCTCATCCTTCCTGATCGGCATCCTGTTGCTGGCAATGATGGGCTACACGATCAACATGATCGTGCTGTTCAGCCTCATCCTGGCGGTCGGCATGCTGGTCGACGACGCCATCATCGTCACCGAATTCGCGGAGCGACGCATGAGCGAGGGCATGCCGAAGCAACAGGCGTTCGCGCTTGCCGCCAAGCGCATGGCCGGCCCGGTCATCGCGGCGACGATGACGCGCATTGCCGCCTTCTCGCCGCTGTTGTTCTGGCCGGGAATCATCGGCGATTTCATGAAATATATGCCGATCACGCTGATCGTGACGCTCTCGGCCTCGATGCTCTACGCACTGGTCTTCGCGCCGACGCTGGGCGCCATATTCGCCAAGGCGCCGGCTCATCACCCGGACGACAATCGCGACGGCTGGTACATGGCCGTGGTCAAGCAGGCGGTGCATTATCCCATCACCGTGCTTGTCCTCACCGTGGCGCTGTTGTTCGGCGTCGGCTACGCCTATTCGAAATTCGGCGCCGGCGTCGAATTCTT